>JBGSMI010000436.1:0-9885 GCA_041740215.1 Ferruginibacter sp. | reverse complement strand
AACAAAGCCATTACCGAAGCAAGGACTGCGGTGGATTTATTAGCCGCCATTCGTGAAACTGTGATGGGGTTAATTCCTTTTCATGATATGGGTATTTTGATTGTAGAGAAGGATGGCTTACATCATTATGATATGGCTGTGAATATTGAAGGATGGGACAATTCTGAAGCGAACATATTATTACAAAAACAAAATGACATGTTTAAAGTAGTTCATCCAGGTTCTTATACAGAATTTGTAATGAATGCATTAGAGAAGGATTGTAAACCTATTATTGAGGATTGGAACTTAACTTTAAAAAATTGGGATCACCCATTTTTTCCTTTTGTAAAAGAGTCTGGTTATCAGGAATCAATTGTTGCCTTATTAAAATCAGGTGGTCAAACTTATGGCACTTTATGGCTAAACAGCCTTGAGAAAAATCATTTCACAAAAGAACAATTCCCATTGTTTCAAGCAATTACAGAACAAGTTTCTGTGGCCGTAGCCAACATTATTACTAATGAAGAAATCATTGCACAAAGCCAGGAAAAAGACATCTTGTTAGCTATCAGCAATAAACTGAGCAATGCAACAAAAGTCGATGAAGTGTTGCAAATAATCATCAACGAGGTAAAACCAATTTTCCATTTTTATGATACGGGCATTTTAGTAGTAGATGAAAATGCCGGGAGTTTTTATGATCTTTCAGTAGTTTATCCGCATATTGATGACAGCGATGTAAATAATTCCCTCAACAACAAGAGTTACTATAAAGAAAACCAGTTTCTCAAACTTGAAAATTCAGGTGTAGCCTGGATACTCCAACAATTTGAATTGGGAAAGAATCCATTGATGTTTGATTATTTACAGGATAATTCATCGTTTTCAGATGGTTTTTTACTGGCAGATTTGAAGGATAGCGGCTATGTTTCTGGCTGGATGTGCCCCCTTGTTCAAACTGGAAAAACCTTTGGCATTTTAAGCCTCAATTTTGCCAAGGGCCAGACCATCCCCCTTAAAAAGCAAGTACTGTTTTTGGCCTTGGCAGACAGGATTGCATCAAGCCTTGCAAATATTTTAGCAAACGAAGAAATTTTAGAGCGGGAGAGAGAGAAGTCGATTCTACTTGATATAACTACCTTAATTGCCCAGGTAAAAGGAAAGCAACCATTGCTACGGTTGATACTTGATAAGGTGCAACCTATTTTTAATTTCCACGATTGTGGATTGTTTATCATTAGCAAAGATGGCAATACCCACAGCGACCTTGCTGCTATTCTACCAGATGTTAGTGTAAGCGAGTGGAACGAGAAAATAGCATCCGTTTCAAATAATATACCCCATAAAAATTCGCCAATAGAATGGATGATGGACATAATTAATACCGAACATCAACCAGTTCTGTTCGACTTTAAAGACATAGTGGAGAAGTTCCCACTGTACCCACAATTAGATGGAACGGGTATCTTGAAATTGGGTTACAGAGATTGTTTAGCTACCAACCTTTCTGTAGGTGGCAATACATTAGGCATGTTTTGTCTTAATGCACTCTCAAAAAATTTCTTTTCTCAAAATATATTTAAGCTGTTCCAGATGCTATCTGACAGTATCGCCATAGCCATGGCCAATATTTTAGCCAATGAAGAAATACAGGAGAGGGAATATGAAAAAACACAGTTACTTAAAATTAGCGAAGCAATTGCCTCTATCAAAAACTACAAAGAGCTGCTTACAATAATTTATAAAGTCATTCAACCGGTTTTCCATTTTGAAAATACTGGCATATTTGTGAGGCAAAAACAAAGCAGCAACGTTATAGAAATTACCGATGCTGAAATATTAGAAGGTCGTGTATCAGCAACATTTACCGAAGCTAAAATTTCGGGGCCTTTTGCAATAGAAGAATTTAAAAAGAAATCGTGGATACATTCGGATGATCCACTCATAACAAATCTTGCCAAAGAAATAAATTACACAAGCAATCCTGTTTGTAAACATCAGTTCCAGCTGAGCTTAAAGGCTGGTTTACAGGATATGATTTGTGGCCCATTAAACGTAGGCGGGCAAAAAATTGGTTCTATTTATTTCAGCACCAGAAAACCACAATATTATGCTGAAAACCACATGTCGCTTTTTAAATCTATTGCCGACTTTGTAGCTATCAGTGTGGGAAATATTTTATCCAATGAAGAAATTCTGGAAAGGGAACGAGAGAAAATAGTTTTGCTTTCCCTTAGTGAAAACATGGCAAATATCAGGAACAGGGAAGACCTGCTGCAAACCATGCTGGAAAAAATTAAGCCAATGGTTCATTTTGATGACGCAGTGATATCGAAATACAGTTCCGACTTTACACAATGCCAGCACATCATTAATTCATCGCCTACGGAAAGAAAGCAACACCCGATGTATGCAGAAATTGTAGGCAAGCCATTAGCCGTAAAAAACAATCCTGATGAATACGTTTTGGAAAATATACAAAAGCAGGATGTTTTTGAATACGATACGGAAAACATGATTGACATGTACCCTGAACATTTTATTGGCCATTTCTTAAAAGAAAACGGCTTGTTGTTTAATTTGTATTTTAAACTGGTGTGGGCAGGCGATATTATTGGATTTATGAATTTTCATTTCACCAAAAAAGATACAATAGAGAAAAACAAATTTGGACTGTACAAATCAATTGCCGAACAGGTTTCGGTAGCACTTGCCAATATTTTGGCCAATGAAGAATTGGTGACCAAGGCAAAGGAAATTGAGAGCCTGAACAAACAGTTGCAGGTTCAAAATGAATACCTGATAGAAGAAGTGGAACAGCAATATAATTTTGAAGAAATGATTGGTCAGAATGCTCAATTTGCCGAAGTATGCAGGAATATAGGGTTGGTTGCCAAAACAGAGAGCTCGGTTTTAATTTTGGGCGAAACCGGAACAGGCAAAGAATTGGTAGCAAGAGCTATTCACAATAATTCATCCAGGAAAAATAAACCGCTGATAAAACTGAATTGTGCTGCATTGCCCGCTAACCTGATAGAAAGTGAATTGTTTGGCCATGAACGTGGGGCTTTTACTGGTGCAATAGACAGAAGAATTGGCAAATTTGAATTAGCCAATGGCAGTACCTTATTTTTAGATGAAGTGGGGGAACTGCCGTTGGAGTTGCAATCAAAGTTATTGAGGGCTTTGCAGGAAAAAGAAATTGAACGCCTTGGAAGTAATAAAACATTGAAGGTAGATGTCCGCATTATTGCCGCTACTAACAGAGAACTGGAAAAAGAAGTTCAGGCAGGGAAATTCAGGCAAGACCTTTACTATCGGCTTCATATTTTCCCAATTAACTTACCCGCTTTAAGAGAGCGCAAAGAAGATATACCACTACTGGCTGCACACTTTATAGAACGTTACGCAAAAAAAACAGGTAAGAAGATACAAGGATTAAGCAGTAATGCATTACAGGAAATGATGAGCTATAATTGGCCTGGCAATATCCGTGAACTGGAGCATGTAATTGAACGCAGTGTGATATTGGCAAAAACTAAACTAATTCAGGATTTGAATTTACCCGTTAATTCAAAGAAACGCATTACCACATCCCCCACAGAATTTATTATCAAAACATGGGACGAACAGGAAAGGGATTATATTTTAGAAGTATTGAAAGTTACCAAAGGAAACATGGCTGGCAAAGGTGGAGCTGCTGAATTATTACAATTGCCACCAACTACGCTGCAATCAAAGATGAATAAGCTGGGTATAAAGCGGAAACATTTTTTGGAGAAAAAAGATGATGAATAAAGTTTACTTTTAAAAATAAATTATAATTTAAGTGTGACGAAGGTGATGCCATTCATAAAAATGAGAATAAAATGGAAGTAGAAAATTCTGACGGATTATGTCTACAGATTAAAACTACTTTATTCGATTTAGCGTTCATCGTCTTGCTCATTCATTGCCCCAAATAAAATCCTGAAGGTATTTGTCTTTAACAACTTTAGCGCCTGACGGCTTTCATTATTCCCCCAATATTTTCAAAATTGTAGGCAAACTGTCTGCTTTGATATGAAAGGATGTTTTGGTATTTTTTCCAACATATTCATTAAACAACAGAACGAGACTGCACCTGTGTTAAAAAAAATTGCCCCTTATGTTTAAGACTGCTGCTATTGTTAAAATGCTTTTACAAACTAATGATATTTAGCGAATACCTTTTAAGTAAGGTCGATCTGCCGGATTTAGTCAGATATTTTATACCTTTATTTTATCTGAAATCATCGTTTCTTTTTTGAAATAAAGTAGCAATTTTACCCATTATGAAAAAGATACCTAGCATTTAATGCTAAGCGACAATGCTTGCCAATCGCTTTAGGTCCATTATAAATAAGTTCGAAAATTGTACAGGGAGGACGACTTTTTTTAGTAAATGCCAAAGCCTGCTCTCAGAGCGGGCTTTTTAGTTCGGATAAACATGTCATATATTTTAAAAGATTTTATATTCGATTGAAACAGCGTGATCTAAATAGTTCGAATATTTGGAAGTCCATGTTAGAAGCGAAAATTGCCTTTTACACTTTATCAACGGCAACTTTATAATGTGGATCTTCCATCACATTCACATCAATAATTTCATCAGCATTTTTTAATAGAAGGCGGCAATCATCACTCAAATGCCGCAGGTGTAATTTCTTCCCTGTGTTTTTATAACGTTCTGTAAGTTTGTTTAAGGCTTCTATCGCACTCATATCCGCTACACGGCTTTCCTTGAAATCTATAATTATTTGTTCCGGATCGTCTGCAACATCAAATTGGTTGTTAAAGTCAGTAATCGAACCAAAGAAGACTGGTCCATACAATTCATAATGCTTTACACCTTGTTGATCTATATATTTTTTTGATTGGGTATGTTTAGCGCTTTCCCAGGCAAATACTAACGCAGAAATAATTACACCTATCAATACAGCCAATGCCAGGTTATGTAGCAATACCGTGATTAATGTTACCAATACCATTACAAATAAATCATGCTTTGGCATTTTGCCAAAAGTTTTTAAACTAGCCCATTCAAACGTACCGATTGCCACCATTATCATTACGGCGGTAAGGGCGGCCATAGGCACTCTTTCAATTAATGAAGAACCATACATAATAAATACCAGTAACATTACCGAGGCAACAATGCCAGATAACCTTGCTCTTGCACCAGATGAAATATTGATCAGACTTTGACCAATCATTGCACATCCACCCATACCTGAGAATAAGCCGGTAATAAAATTTGCAGCTCCCTGCGCCACCGCTTCTTTATTGCCACGTCCACGGCTTTCCGTTATTTCATCTATCAGGTTCAATGTAAGCAGGCTTTCAATCAGCCCTACACCTGCAACTATCAATGCATAAGGAAAAATGATTTGCAATGTTTCAAAACTAAAAGGAACAAGCGGTATATGGAATGGAGGAAAGCCCCCTTTGATGGAAGCGATGTCACCCACTGTTCTGGTATCTACATTAAAACCAATTACAATCGCTGAGCTAACCAGAATAGCTACCAGTGAAGAGGGCAATGATTTTGTTAATTTCGGTAAGCCCCAGATGATAAGCATTGTCAGCAATACCAATCCAAGCATGACAAACAATTGGTTTCCACTCATCCAATGTAATACACCATTGGCATCTGTGCTTTTAAACTGTACTAATTGAGACATAAAAATCACTATAGCCAAGCCGTTTACAAAACCGAACATTACGGGATGCGGAACCAACCGGATAAATTTTCCTAACCGAAAAAAGCCCGCCAGCATTTGGATGATACCGGCCAAAACAACCGCAGCAAAAATATACTCCACTCCATGAGATTTTGCCAAAGCCACAATTACAACCGCTACTGCACCCGTAGCACCTGAAATCATACCAGGCCGGCCGCCAAAAACAGCCGTAATAAGTCCCATTGAAAAAGCGGCATATAAACCCGTTAAAGGAGACAGGCCTGCTATCAATGCAAATGCAACGGCTTCGGGTATTAAAGCAAGGGCAACCGTCAGGCCGGATAAAATTTCGTTTTTAAAATCTACTTTTTGTTTAAAGTCAAATAGGTTCAGGTATCCTTTCATCAGATAATATCTTTCTTAATTTAAAAATGTGACGTGTATAGGTAAACGAAAAACTAGCAGCAAGTACCTGGCAGAAAGTAATCTTAGTGGAGATTCATCAAGGTGGAGTAACAGGACTGTATATGTATGGTTTGTTCATTTGTGCTGCAAAAATAGGGTTTTCAGGTTTAGCAGCCAATTTGACCCTTGTGCTGAATGAACACCCTGGATGGTCTCTTTTTAAAACGCTAAATTTGCCATTCGGACAAACCAGCCTTTTTAATTTTTTAATACTTGTATTGAATGATAACCGCATTAATCATTATAGTTTTCGTTGCAGGATATATAGCCATCGCATTTGAACATCCATTAAAATTAAACAAGGCAGCTTCCGCTTTAATTACGGGTGTACTTTGCCGGACAATTTATATTCTTCAGAGTGAATCCACCCACCCCGTAAGTGAAGAACTGTTGCATCATTTAGGAGAAATAGCATCTATCCTTTTCATTTTGTTGGGAGCAATGACAATTGTAGAATTGATAGATTCTCATGATGGTTTCGACATCATTAACAAAAAAATAAAAACAACCCATAAGGCTACCTTAAGGGATCAGCCCTTCAGCCTTTTGGGTTGCTGAAAGATTTGGCTGGTTTTTTAAGCAGTACGCTGAAAAACGATTTTTTAATTGGCATCGCATTAGGGCTGCTTTCCGCTATCGTTGACAATGAACCCTGGTGGCCGCCTCTCAAGGCATGTATGATTTAACCACTTATCAAACAGGCCATCTTTTTTGGGAGTTTCTGGCATTAGCTACCGTTACAGGTGGCAGCGCCGTTATCATTGGCACTGCGGCGGGGGTAGCAGTAATGGGGATTGAACAAATAGATTTTATGTGGTACTTAAGAAAAATAGGATGGCTTGCATTAGTTGGATTTACCGCACGCATATTGGTATTTCTTCTACAGCAACAATTGAAAGCCTGATTTCAATAATTGATTACTTTTTATCGAATCTAAATTTTAAATCAATATCAAAATAATGAACATTCTCCTGCTCGAAGATGATTTTACGCTGTCTTTGGAAATAAAACTGTTTCTTGAAAATAATAGCTACCAATGTGACTGTGTTTACGATGGCTCACTGCTGACCAAACAATATAAATTAAAAGACTATGACCTACTTATTCTCGACATCAATGTACCGGGAATCAATGGTTTTCAGGTATGTAATTCAATTAGAGAATTTGATAAGCATATTCCTATATTAATGCTAACTGCTTTTGGCGAAATTGAAGATAAAGTGACCGCTTTTAACAATGGAGCCGATGACTACCTGTTAAAACCTTTTCATTTTGATGAATTATTTTTGCGAATAAAAGCACTGCTTCGGAGAAAAATTGTTCCTCAAAATGATGATGAAACAATCATAATTGATGATTTGCTTATTAATCTTTCCGAAATGAAAATATTTAGAAACAATGGAGAAATCAATCTTACACCAAAAGAGTTTAAACTGTTGACTATTTTAGCAAAAGCAAATGGCAGGATACTTTCCAAAAGCCAGATAGCTGCCGAACTTTGGGATTACCATATTGAAACCAATCAGAATACAATTGAGGTATACATCAATTTTTTAAGAAAGAAAATTGATAAGGATTTTGAATCTAAGCTTATTCATACAAAAGTTGGCTACGGCTACTTCCTAAAAACAATTTCGTAATTGAAGATAAAAAATAAAATATCGCTGCTCATCAGCATTTTTTTTTCAGTGCTGTTTGCACTTGCCTCATTTACTATATTCTATCTTTTTTCGAGTTTCAGAAAAGTAGAATTTGAAAGCCGCCTTAAGGAAAAAGCATTTTCTTCCATTAAACTGCTGGTGGAAGTCGAGCAGATAGACAGGCAATTATTGAAAGTTATTGACCAGAACAGCATCAACAAATTGTATGATGAAAAAACACTGATTTTTGATTCCAGTTACCACTTGATTTACAGCAGCCTTGATGACACCAAAATTAACTGGAATATTGACGATCTGAAGTATTTGAAAACATATAAAACATTTTTTAAAAAAGAAAACAAAAATGAAGTATACGGCGTGTTTTATGATACCAATGATAAGGATTACTATGCCCTTATTTCTGCCTCAGATGATTATGGAAAAAGAAAACTGGAGTATTTATTTTATACACTTTTGATAACTTACTTCGTATTTACTGCACTATGCTGGTTCATTACATTTTATTCGGTAAAAAGATTACTGCAACCACTGGGTAATTTCCATTCAAAAATTAAAACTATCAATGAGAATAATTTAGATACCCGTATTGCTGTTAATGACAGCAGTAATGAAATTGATTTACTGGGCAATGAGTTTAACCAGATGCTGCAACGTATCGACGAGTCGTACCAAAAGCAAAAAGAATTTACAGCCCATGCCTCACATGAACTGCGCACACCGCTGGCCCGAGTAACATCACAAATGGAAAATAAAATCCTTGACCGGGAAACAGGAGAGTCTCAAAGGAACTTTTTAAAAAAAATATTGAATGATGTAAATCAAATAACTGAATTGATAAGTTCCTTATTATTATTATCTAAACTTGATAATAAGCCCAATGAATTCAACAATAATTACAGAATAGACGAATTGATATATGAATCAATTGAGCGACTGCATAAAACACACCCCGAATTCAGGATAAGGTTTGATATTGAATTTTCAGAAGAAATTGAAAGGCTGCTGGAATTAAAAGGCAGTAAATCATTGCTGGAAATAGTCTTAATCAACTTGCTGAAAAATGCCTGTATGTATGCTGATGATAAAGCGGCTACTATTTTAATTACCCAGGCAAATCGTAATTTAATCCTCACCATTTCCAATAATGGGCGTTCATTGACAGCTACGGAGCAGGTAAATCTATTTCAACCATTTATGAGAGGCGGCAATGCCAAGGGCAAAGCAGGGCTTGGGCTGGGGCTTCGCATTGTGCAGCGCATCCTTTTACAGCATGAAGCCACTATTGCTTATGCTGCGCCAAACGAACATAGCAATGTATTTACCGTTCATTTTTGCTATTAAGGTATTTTTAAGCTGGTTTTAAGGTTAACTAAAGCTGAGTAAGATAATTTTGCCTTACTCTAAATGTCTTTCCTATGACCAGGCTTACTGCGGTGATAATTTTTACCGTTTCATTTTTTAATTCCAGTGCTCAAAAATTTTTTACACTTGACTCCTGTAAAAACCAGTTCGATAAAAACAACTTGTTGCTGCTGGCCGAACAGTTTAATATCTCCGCAGCCCGGGCTGCAGTTATCCAGGCAAAAATTTGGGAACAGCCTTATTTGTCCGGAGAGCTGAACGCCGTTAATCAGCAGGATAAAAAACTGTTTGATGCCGGCGCTAACGGACAAAAAAGTTTTGCCATACAGCAACTGATTTACCTCGGTGGCAAAAAGAAAAAAGAAGTAGAGTTTGCCAAATCGAATGTTGCAATAGCCGAATTACAATTTGAACAACTGCTTAAAAATCTCCAGTATCAGCTTGGCCAAAATTTTTACAGTATTTTTTTCGACCAGCAAAAAGTTAAAAATATTGAAGTACAAAGTCAGGAACTGGATAGGCTACTATGTGCTTACGAAGTGCAGGCAGAAAAAGGCAATGTGCCTTTAAAAGAAGTAGTAAGACTGCAAACCCTGGTGCTTGGCTTAAAGAATGAAAAAAGCAACCTGCAAAAAGAAATCAGCCAACAGCAGCAGGAATTACAGTTGATAACGGGCATCGGTGAATTCATCACCCCCCTGGCTATTGAGCAG
>JBGSMI010000434.1:0-7369 GCA_041740215.1 Ferruginibacter sp. | reverse complement strand
AATTGAAGGGAACTATGCTTTCCTTTATTCAAAATATTCTTTAACAATTCCCTTTCATTTATCGTAAGAGTAACTTTAAATCTTATCATGGCTTTTTACCATCAAAGATATAAACATTAACAGACATTATTTATTTGACATGACACTAGTCATTATTTTATTAAAAGCGACCGGGATAAATACGGCTGGTAAGAATGCGCTCCCGTAATTATTTTAAAAAAACATTCGAAAGGTGCTACTGCTAAAGAATAAAATATACAAATTATAGCTTTAAAGCGCTCAATTTAAATAGTGGACTCATTTCTACTACCCGCTGCCTGCCTTCCAATAACTTCCCAGGCAATGTCTCTAAAAGTCACCGGCCCCCTGAAGGTGGAGGTCTGCCAACAACTCACTTTTTTAAAGATTACTTTTCCATTTTATAAAAAAATCGAAACTTAAACTTTCCAGGCAGAATAAACGAACCAAAAAATATCAGTCATCGTTTCAATTTAAATAGTGGCCTTATTTCTCCCATCCTTTTACCTCGCTACAAAAATTTTCGAGGCGATGTCTCCGAGAGCCCCCGGCCCAATGTGACTTAGTTACGTATTTTTTGCTCCATCGGAATAAAATGGGTAGAAAATTTAGACCAATTGAACGGGGGATCTGTTCAAGGAGAATAGTATCAGTTCCTTCTTTCGTTTCAAAAAACCGCCAGCCAGCATCTTGCAGCAGTTGGTTTATTCCGATTCGGGCTGAGGCTTCTTTTTCATGCTGCTATTCTCATTGCTTAATACCAGTGGTTTCCAATTGTTGTATGCTGCTTATTTGTGTTGACAAAAATAAATTTAGGAAATATAGCTAAAGAAAAGGCGTTTATTTCGTTGCATTAATTTTGATTGGTTGCAATTGCAATTGCCTTGTGGCAGGGTGTCCACCGCAAATGAACTTTATATAATAGTGTTACAACCTTTGCTACTGCTGTAAATTTTAATTTCTCTGCGGCAAAGTCTCTTTCAATAACTGTTGCTGCTAGACAAAAGAGGCCGCATTTTAGCAATATGTGTCAACGTTAATTATCGCATCGTCGATGCGACAGTCTGTTCATCCGCAAATACAATAGTAAACGGCATCATTCTTCAAATTTTTTTTCAGCAAAACCGTTGCCATAATTTTCTTCCAATTGTCGTGTCAGCGATGATACAATCTGTTTGCCATAATCTGCTCAGGCCAAACGACGTTAAGTTTTATTAGTGAAATGTCACTTCGTAGTACCCTATGTTGCTTGCTAACACAAGATAGGAAGATTGTATTGCAGCGAAGGAATATTTGAATCGACCAACTTTTAATAACCCTCCGACACTTAGAAAATTTCAGAGAATTTTTTGCCTTATTTTTTATAATTGAATCTGCAATCATGTTTACTTCAACGGCCGAACTTACTTTAAATAAGGGTATAATATTTTGGTTAACGATAGATGAAAGTTCTATCAGCACAACTTTGGTATATTAACGCCTTCATTAATATTAACTTAAAAACTTGCAAGCGTTAGCCTCTGCGAAACCCGCTGCCTGATGCCTCCCAATTGCTTTATTCTTTCCTGGCTCGACCTTAGGAACCGTTAACAATAAAAATCAGTTTCCTTATTTTGAAGTACTTTAAAATATCCCTCTGGATTTATATATGTGAGTATTGTGAGAAAACTCAATTTACATTCACCACTACTTTCCCGAACATTTGCAAAGCCGGCCCCCTCCGCCTTCCCCCAAAATCAAACCCATTCCCCATTTGTCCACCGTATTCGACAACGATTTTAGTACCCAAATGAAAACGTTTGCGTAAATAAAGCACTCCTGGTAATATTCATCCTGAAGAATTAGTAGTTACCTTGAGGCGGTAAAGGATTGAAATTGCTATGAACTGAATGTTTTTTGAATGATAGCCATGATTGCCACCTCGCAGACAAACGAGTCAACCATAAACCATCCATCTTCAGACCTTTTTCGTTCTGCATATAAATTTTGTTTTACCGCCGTTTATTTCAGGGGCAACCTTGTTGCTTCGTTGCAGGATTGAGGCTGTATCAATCAATATCAATCAATTGAATCATAAAAAATAGATAAGGCTATGTTACTTTCAAAATTTAATCTTAAGAATATAAAACCCGGCGTGGTGCAGGTTCCTGATGAAAACCTGTTTTTCTTACCCGAAAAAGTATTGCAGTTTGGAACCGGAGTATTGCTACGTGGCCTGCCCGATTATTTTATTGACAAAGCAAACCGGCAGGGTATTTTTAATGGTCGGATTGTAGTGGTGAAATCAACCGATGGCGGCGATGCGGCTGCTTTTGGCAAACAGGATGGCATGTACACTTTGTGTATGCGTGGATTGGTTAACGGGCAACCGATCGTAGAAAATGTGATATCCACTTCAATCAGCCGGGTATTGTCGGCTGCAAGTGAGTGGGAGGCTGTGTTACAATGCGCTCACAACCCTGAATTAACCATCATCATTTCCAATACTACAGAGATAGGGATTGAGTTGGTAAATGACGATATCAGCAGCCATCCTCCGGTATCTTATCCTGGTAAATTACTGAGCTTTCTTTATGAGCGCTACAAAGCTTTTGCAGGAAGCCCTCAATCCGGAATGGTGATTGTACCTACTGAATTAATATCCGACAACGGTAAAAAGCTGGAAACCATTGTGATGGAACAGGCACGCCTGAATGCGATGGAAAATGATTTTATTGAATGGCTACAACACAACAATCAATTTTGTAATTCGCTGGTAGATAGAATTGTTCCGGGTAAACCCGATGCTGCTAGTAAAGCTGCGCTGGAAGAAGAATTTGGATACCAGGACGAGCTGTTGACGATGAGTGAAGTGTACAGCCTGTGGGCAATTGAAGGAAATGATTACATCAAATCGGTGTTGTCATTTGCGCCTGCAGATGAGGGTGTTGTGATTACCGATAACATCATGCTGTTTAAAGAACTGAAATTGCGCCTGCTCAATGGAACGCATACGCTCGGTTGTGGAATAGCATTTTTAGCTGGTTGTAAAACTGTAAAAGAGGCAATGAGCGATGCGGTGCTTTCCGGTTTTATAAAGGGACTGATGCTGGAGGAAATAGCCAAGGCAATTCCTTATTCGATTCCGGCGGAAGTGGCAAATGCTTTTGCGCTGAAAGTAATTGACCGCTACAGTAATCCCAGCATCGAACACCAATGGATTAGTATTACTTTGAACTATACCTCAAAATTGAAAATGCGGGTGGTGCAGGTGTTGCAACGTTATACAGAATTGTACAAGGCTGTGCCCCAAAGAATGGCATTAGGTTTTGCAGCCTGGCTCTTGTTTATGAAGGCTACAAAAAAAGAAAGTAATAAATATTTCGGTGAACTGAACGGTCAAGCCTACCCGATCAATGATGAAATGGCTGGTTATTTTTTTAACCAATGGCAAAATCTGGCGCCTGATGCCTTGGTTAAAACGGTGTTGAGCGATGTGTCAATGTGGGAAGCAGATCTTAACCAGATTCCAGGGTTTACTGCGGTTGTTACTGAAAAGCTGTTGCAAGTGATAGAGCAAGGTGCAATGGCAGTGATTCAGGATGAAAAAGCAACCATTAACCAATAAGTATGAAGTAACAGGTTTTATAAATTCATACAAATGATATTGTTTTTCTGGCGCTTGAAGACGGTGTAACACAACGAATTAAAACACCACACAAGCGGCATATAATCAGGTAATTTTTCAGCTTCTAAAATAGCCCATTCATATTGAGGTATCAATAGGCTATTTCTTATAAAAAAACTTCCAATGAAAAAATTTATTGACGAAAACTTTTTGCTAAAAAGCAAGACAGCACAAGATCTTTATCATGGATATGCGAAAGCAATGCCCATCATAGATTACCACAATCATTTATCGCCGGAGCAGATTGCCAACGATATTAATTTTGAAAATCTTACCCAGGTTTGGTTGTATGGCGATCATTACAAATGGCGTGCAATGCGTGCCAATGGCGTGGCTGAAAAATACATTACCGGTGATGCTACCGATTATGAAAAATTTGAGTATTGGGCTGCAACCGTTCCGTTTACGTTGCGCAATCCTTTGTATCATTGGACACACCTTGAACTGCAGCGTTATTTCAACATCGATACGATTCTTTCACCTGACACTGCAAAGGAAATCTATGATGCCTGTTCAGCTAAATTAAGAACGCCGGAATATTCTGTAAAGAATTTGCTGCGCAAGATGAATGTGAAAGCGCTGTGTACAACGGATGATCCAATCGATTCGCTGGCGTTTCATAAAAAGATCAGGGATGATGGATTTGAGATAAAAGTATTACCCGCATTTCGTCCGGATAAAGCGATGAATGTGGATGATGTGGCTGTGTTCAATGCGTACGTAAACAAGCTGCAGGAAGTCTCTGATATTTTGATCGCTTCATTTGATGATTACCTGGGGGCACTAAAAAGCCGCCATGATTTTTTTGCTGAGATGGGCTGTTGTGTAAGCGATCATGGATTGGAACAAATTTATGCGGCGGATTACAATGAAGCCGAGATCAAAAATATTTTTAGAAAATTAACTGCAGGTGAATCCATTTCGCAGCCGGAAAATATCAAATTTAAATCGGCGATGCTGGCGATATTTGCGCAGTGGGATCATGAAAAGAACTGGGTGCAACAATACCATTTAGGGGCCCTGCGAAACAACAATACACGGGCGCTTAAAACACTGGGTGCAGATACTGGCTGGGATTCTATCGGTGATTTTTCACAAGGGAAACAACTGTCTAAATTTCTGGATAAAATGGACATCACCAATCAACTGGCGAAAACAATTTTATACAATTTAAACCCCGCCGATAACGAACTTATTGCAGCCATGACCGGCAATTTCAATGATGGCAGTGTAGCTGGTAAAATACAGTTTGGTTCAGGCTGGTGGTTCATGGATCAGAAAGACGGTATGACCAAACAGATCAATGCACTCAGCAATATGGGATTGCTTAGCAAGTTTGTTGGCATGTTAACGGATAGCCGCAGTTTTATGAGTTATCCAAGGCATGAATATTTCAGGAGAATCCTTTGCAATATGTTTGGAGAAGAAATAGAGAATGGAGAGCTACCCGATAACCAGGAATGGGTGGGTAAAATCATTGAAGACATTTGCTTTAACAATGCCAAAAATTATTTTGGATGGTAAAATCAAAAGTATTGTGTTTTGGAGAATTACTGCTCCGCATTTCGCCTGCATCGCACAATGATACAGTTGGAAAACAACCCATGCTTTTGTTTGTAGGCGGGGCCGAAGCCAATGTAGCAACGGCTTTGGCTGGCTGGGAAGTGCCGGTGAAATATTGCACGGTGCTGCCCGATAATTTCATGAGCCGCCACATGCTCAACTACCTCGAATATAAAGGCATCTATACTTCTTCCGTTTTATTTTCGGGTAACCGTATTGGTGTGTATTATCTTGAGAGAGGCGCCGATTTAAAAGGCAATATGGTGTATGACAGGGAGCATTCTGCCTTCAGCGAATTAAAGCGGGGAATGATTGACTGGGACCGGGTTTTGGCAGATGTATCCTGGTTCAATTTTTCTGCCATCAGTCCGGCATTGAATGAAAATGTAGCAGATGTTTGTCTTGAGGCAGTCGAAGCAGCTTCCAAAAAAAATATCACCATTTCGGTTGATCTCAACTATCGGTCAAGGCTTTGGAAATATGGTAAGCAACCAGTTGAAATTATGCCGGCGCTGGTAAACTATTGCGATGTGGTGATGGGCAATATCTGGAGTGCAAATACTTTGCTGGGTACACCGGTTGATGAACACATCCACGACAAACGCAGCAGGCAGGCTTATACTGATCATGCAGCAGCCACGGCTGTTGAGATCATAAAGCGTTTTCCGAAATGTAAAACGGTGGCCAATACTTTCCGCTTTGATGGCGATGCCAATCATATTTTATATTACACCAGTCTGTACACGGCTGCCGAGGCATTTAATTCAGGCGAATTTACCTGTAAAGGTGTTGCCGACAGATCGGGTAGTGGTGATTGCTTTATGGCAGGATTGATATACGGAATGTACAATAAGCATGCACCACAGGAATTGCTGAATTATGCATCTGCAGCGGCTTTTGGTAAATTGCAGGAGCTGGGCGATGCGACCGGGCAGGATGTGCTGACGGTTTTAAAAATATCCACGGGGCAGTAAGAATATTATTTATCTAAAAATCCTCCTATTTTTTCTACATGAAATAGTATGAGGCTTTTTAATTTTAACAGCACCGAAGATCGAAAGACGCTTTAAAATGCCCAAGTTCGTGGCACATGATCCATCCGCCACAACCATTCGCTACAATCAATACATCACTGACTCGCCCGGGTTTGTTACACACGAACCAGGGCAGAGTAACTTATTTTACTATAAAATAGTAATCACCTCCAACCGGATTGGAACCCGGTATGTAAAAAGGATTGAGCGGGTAATGCTGATTGGTGTTTTTAAAATTAATTGTAAAGTTTGCTTTTGTGCATTTATCATTGGTGCGATAAGTATTGTTCGAGTTACTAAAAATAATCCCGTAAGTCCCTTTTTCTTTGGCTATTATTCCCAATAAGAATACATAATAACTGTTCCTTTCTATAAATTTGTATTCATTACCCAGCCCGTTGTTATAACCATGTCTTAGTTCCAAACCATTTATCAATACGTAGTTGAATTTTTCAACTGAATTAATTGTAAACTGGTTAGCCGCACTTATGCTCTAAAAGTGATACCGCTCCCTAAATTTTCAGCATTGCTATAATCTATTATTTGACTTGTGTTAATATCCTTAAACCGTATTGGGTTATTTATTTCAAACCAAATCGTATCACCAATTGAAATAGAATCATAATCAGGGTATGCCCTTACAGCAAGTTCAAAATTATATTTTGTTTGAACACAGTCCAGCCCAGGTTTTGTACAATCGCATTTTTGGAAAATAAGGCTTACTGTAAGTAGTATTATGGCAAGCGTCCTTGTTTTATTAATAGTCATAAAAATTAAATATTATGTTTACACCTGCTTCATCTCTATTAGTGTTTTCATTCAATAACCTGACCTTATAAGACTGTAAGCTAGTAATATCAGCATCTAATGCATTAAAAAATTGTGAGTTATTGTAACTAAATACTTGGTTGTCCAATGCTATTCTGCTTGGAACTGCATCATTGTCGTTTCTATTATCAAACAAATCATAATACAAACCTTGTGGAATCCACCAAAAGAGGTCAACAGTTCTTCGATTTATCGGATCAAAATGTTCCAACAAATTTAAATTGCTACTTAAACCTCCCACCGGGATATTAAAAGCATA
>JBGSMI010000406.1:0-14501 GCA_041740215.1 Ferruginibacter sp. | reverse complement strand
GTTTGCTTATCCCAAAAAGTAACAAATACGTCTTGTAAAATTTCTTCTGCGAGCTCCTGCTGTTTAACAATTTTTAATATATTGGCATAAACCGCCTGATGATAGCGAAAATAAATTTCGTCAAACTGATCGGTAAAACCTTTTGCCATAAAACTACATATTACTGTAACACCAAGAGAGACTTACTCTTTCATCGAAGAATAAACGGTGAAATACAAAAGTATTTTATTACTCCTTGGGTGGCAATTATCAAATTGTTATGAAATATCAGCACATGAAAAAAGTTGAACAACCAAATTTATCAGCCGTTAATACTTTTCAGTGATAAACTGAAAAAGTTAGAATAAATTAGCAATATGAATATAAAAAAGAAATGGGCTGTTCCTACATTATTACTTCTTGTTCTAATAATTACGAATCCTAGTCGAAAAAGATTTAACCAATTTTCTGGCCAAGAGGATAATTATTCTGAATACAGAAGAACTAAAAACTGAATAATATTTTCAGTATACGATGATTATGATACTAAATACCTCGGAATCTTCATGAATTTTTTTGCATTTAGCTCAGCTGATGAGTAAGAAGGGGATTTATTTTAAATTTTACGTCATGAAGCAGGCCAATTTAAATTTATAAAAGCCCTTTATTCATGTCAGTTTTAGAGAGTAGCACCTAGCTAGCAGATTTAATGAATTGATATCACCAGTAATACATCAAGCCAATAATTTCTGCACCGCAATCTCCACGGCCCCGAAATTAAACTTATCAATCACATTATCCATCATCCGCTTCACCTGGTCATTGCATAAATTTCCAATGGAGCCTTCGTGTGTGTGAGCTGTAGTGGGCGTATAATTAAAATTGCCTGCTTCTATTTCCATCCCTACTTTTTTATAGGCATCTCTAAAGGCAGTGCCCTGCACGACAAGTTTATTTACTTCTTCCACACTAAAAAGGTATTTGTATTTTTCATCCAGCAACAAATCTTTTTTTACCTGGATATTGGTTAACATGAGGCCGGCCATTTGTAAACAGTTTTGCAGATTTTCCAATGCAGGAATGATATGCTCCTTTAGTAATTGCAAATCTCGTTGGTAACCCGATGGCAGGTTGGTAGTCATCAGCATGATCTCGTTGGGCAAGGCTTGTATGCGGTTGCAATGCGAACGGATCAATTCAAATACATCCGGATTTTTTTTGTGCGGCATAATGCTGCTACCGGTTGTCAATTCATCCGGGAAAGTTATAAAGGCAAAATTTTGGTTGAGGTACAAACAAGCATCCATACTTAATTTAGAAAGCGTAGCCGCAATATTTGACATAGCGGATGCTACAATGCGTTCGGTTTTACCCCGGCCCATTTGTGCATACACCACATTGTAATTCAAATCCTGGAAGCCCAGTAATTCAGTCGTCATTTTCCGGTTAATGGGAAAGGAAGAACCGTAACCTGCAGCGGAACCCAATGGGTTTTTATTTACTACTTCATACGCCGCCTGCAGTGTTATTAAATCATCTACTAAACTTTCTGCATAAGCACCAAACCATAAACCAAAAGAGCTTGGCATGGCCAGTTGCAAATGCGTATAGCCGGGTAATAAATCGGCTTTGTATTTTTCGCTTTGCAGAATCAGCAGGTCAAACAGTTCCTTTGTAGTACCTACTAATTTTTCAATTTCGTTCCGCAAAAATAATTTCAGGTCCACTAAAACCTGGTCGTTTCTGCTCCGTGCACTGTGAATTTTTTTTCCTACATCTCCCAGCTTTACCGTCAGCATTAATTCTACCTGTGAGTGAATATCCTCCACACCTTCATCCAGCGTAAAACCGCCTTGTTGAATCAGGTGATAAATATTTTTTAATTCAACTTCCAATAATGCCAGTTCCTCTTTTGTAAGCAACCCCACCGACTCCAACATTTTGGTATGCGCCAAAGAACCCAGCACATCAAATGGTGCCAGGTAAATATCCAAATCACGATCGTTGCCAACGGTGAATTTTTCTACTTCCTTTAAAGCCGCTTTATCTTTTTGCCAGAGCTTGAGAGCCACGGCTTTTAAAGAAGAACTTGGTGTATTTGAATCAGACATTGTGCTTATTTTAAAATCAATTATTTAAATGATTTGCGCTACCAATTCGATATAGGTTTCAATCCCCTCTTTAATTTCATGCAGGTAAATAAATTCATCTGCGGTATGACTTCTGGCACTATCACCCGGCCCGATTTTTAATGTCGGGAACGGCATCAGTGCCTTATCGGATGTAGTGGGTGAACCATAATAACCTTTACCTAACTTTATCCCAGCCTTTACCAAAGGATGATCCAATGCAATGGAAGTAGACTTCATTCTTGTGCCACGAGGTGTAAATTCACTCTTTAAATTCACTGACAAAGTGTGCAATATTTCTTTAAAAGTATAGAATTCGTTCACCCTTGCATCTAACACAAATTTACACTGTGCAGGCACTAAATTGTGTTGCTTATTATCGGTTTCAATAATGGTAGCAGTCAATCGGGTTTCACCCAATAGGTCACTTACCTTTTCAAATTTATAATTTCGTATCCAGTTGATGTCATCTATTGCTTTGTATAAAGCGTTCTCTCCCTCATTTCTTGCGGCATGTCCTGCACGTCCATTGGCTATGCAATCAATCACCATCAGTCCACGTTCTGCCACTGCCATTTCCAGTTTGGTTGGTTCACCAACTATTCCAAAAGCGATATTACCCAGGTGTAGCAACGCCAGTTCAATACCATTTACCCCGCTAATTTCTTCTTCTGCACTGGCTGCAAAAACGATGTTGTATTTGGTATTGGCCTGCTCATAAAAATGCAAAAAAGTTGCCATCAACGAAACCAGGCAACCGCCGGCATCATTGCTGCCCAGGCCGAATAATTTACCATCTTTTTCTAGTGGTTCAAACGGATCTAAAGTGTAGCCTTTGTTTGGCCTTACGGTATCATGATGAGAATTTAACAGCAATGTTTGTTTGCCTGCATCGTAGCTTTTATTTGTTGAATACACATTGTTGCCGACCCTAGAATAGACAACACCATGCGTATCAAAAAAAGCTGCTATGATATCTGCCGTATTATTTTCCTCTTTCGAAAAAGAAGGCGTTGCAATTAATTGTTTCAATAACAAAACCGCATTCTCATATAAATTTTCTATCATGCTATTTTATTAAAGTTCCGATGGTATTGGCCGTTACATTTTGTAACAGGTCATTCGCATCGCCGATCAAGACTTCCTTTACACCATTGTCAATGGCAGCAAAAGCGTTATCAATTTTTGGCAAAATGCCATCAAACAATTTTTTATCCTGCAGTAATTGTGCGTATTTCTCTTTTGTAATTAAGGTAATCACCGAGTTTTCATCTTCCACATTTTCCAGTACGCCTTTCTTTTCAAAACAGTAGATCAATCTTACATCATAATTTCCCGAAAGTGCCACAGCTAAAGAAGAGGCAATGGTATCGGCATTGGTGTTGAGTATTTGTCCGTTGCCATCGTGTGTAAGTGGAGCAAATATGAGTGTAAAGTTATTGGATAACAAGGCTTGTAAATTCTGAACGCCGATGTTGGATGGGGTAATGTCGCCTACGAAGCCGTAATCGATACCCCCATCCCCAGAAGGGGAGTTATTCGACGAGTCTGTTTGGCCCCCGGCCCCTAATGGGGAGGTCTGTGAACTGTCTGCTTTTTCGCCTGGTTCTGTTGTTGAGGAGAAGACTATGGGTCTCTTTTTTGCTGGTATTATGTTGGCATCGGCGCCGGTTAATCCTATTGCGTTGCAATGCATGGATTGTAGTTTTGCTACAATTTTCTTATTCACCAGGCCACCATACACCATCGTTACCAAATCAATGGTGGCGGCATCGGTGATCCTTCTTCCATTTACATAATTGGATTTTATTCCAAGCTGCTCGCCTATTTTAGTTGCAATCTTTCCTCCGCCATGAATCAATATTTTATTGGCTCTGATAGAGGCAAAATCTTTAAGAAAAGCCTGCAAGGCCGCCTCATCATCTACTATGTTGCCGCCGATTTTTATTACGAAGAGAGAACAACCCCCATCCCCTGAAGGGGAGTTATTCAACGACTCTGCTGCGCCCCCGGCCCCTAAAGGGGAGGTCTGCCAACCGCTCGCTAATTTGGCGTCTTTATTTAAATTTTTATCGGTCAACTTATTTTTCTTTATTAATATTCTTTTGTTCGATCTAATGATATTTTTTTGTCCACAACACTCTCCCCGAAATTATTGGGAGGTTCCAAAAGGCGAGATTTGCAGCGACCCTATTTAGCCCCCAGCCCCTAAAGGGGAGGTCTGCAAACCGCTTGTTGTTTCAGCTTGGTTAAACAAATTTTATTGTTCCACTTTCTTTCCTTCATTGCTATTTTTTGATTGAATAGAACTGATGGTATCTTTTATTTTAAGCAGTACTATTTCAATTCCATCAACTACTTCTTCATTTTTAAATCGCAAAATTGTTATTCCAAAATCTTTAATCTTATTCTGCCTAAACTGGTCATTCACTTTCACTTCACAATTTTCATGATATCCTCCATCTAATTCAATTACCAATTTTACCTGATGACAATAAAAATCAGCAATGTAAACTATAATTGGATGTTGCCGTCTAAAGTTTAATTGCCAATTATTTTTCTTCAGGCGCTCCCAAAGAATCTTTTCGGCTTCTGTCATTCTTGCTCTTAACAATTCTGCAAGCTCAAATAGTTTTGGAGCAGCACCATAATGCATGCTCCATTTACTCTTTAGCTCGTTCAAATTATTAAAACCAGCAGATTCCATTTAATGAAATTTAGAATAACAATTTACTGTTGGTTGACCTCCACTTTAGGAATAGGGAGAAAAACGACGTCTATAAATCCACCAATTCCATATCAAAATCTTGTCATTATTATCTCATGCAAAGCCGCCAACCAGATAGCTCGTGCAAATTATTAAACCCATTACTTTCCACCCAATGAAATTCAGAATAATAACATACTGTTGGTAGACCTAACCTTTAGGGGCCGGGGGCAAAATGAGGCCTGTAAATCTACACTCCAATGTCTAATGTAGTCCTTATTATCTCCTTTTAAACCCCCAATAAACCAAGTCTTTTAAATTATTAAATCCACCACTTTCAATTTTATAGAATTTATAAAAAACAGCATACTGTTCCAAGGCATCCCCTTTAGGGGCCGGGGGCAAAATGAGCTAGGCAAACTTCCGATTTCCGTTCTAAAACCTTCTTCCAATTATCTCACTCAACACCGCCTGCGCCGCCCAAACCCTGTTCCCTGCCTCCTGTGTTACAATACTATTGCTGCTATCCAGCACTTCATCACTAAGTTCTACATTTCTTCTTACCGGCAGGCAATGCATTACTTTCGCATTGTTAGTTAATTGCAGCTTTTCCAGGGTTAACATCCAGGCTTGATCGGTGTTGTATATCTTACCATAATCGGCATACGAACTCCAGTTTTTTACATAAATAAAATCGGCATCTTTCAATGCGTCATCCTGGTTGTGGGTAATGGTTGCACCATTTGTATAGTCAGTAGAAAGCTCATATCCTGCCGGATGCGTAATCACAAACACTGCCTCACCCCATGCATTTACCCATTGCGCAAAACTATTGGCTACACATTGTGGTAAAGCTTTTACATGCGGTGCCCAGGTTAATACAATTTTGGGTTTTCTAGCCCCTTCACCCCCATCCCCTAAAGGGGAGTTATGCAACGACTCTGCAATTGTTACGATGTCTGCAAGTGATTGCAAAGGGTGAAGCGTAGCACTCTCCAAACTTACTATCGGTACTCCTGAAAATTTTATAAATGAATTGATCACTTGTTCGCTGTAGTCTTCTTCCCTGTTTTTTAAGGAGGGAAAAGTGCGGATACAAAGTATATCAAAATAATTGCCTAATACAGGAGCCGCATCTTTTATATGCTCTACGGTGGTGCCGTTCATGATGGCACCTTCTGCAAACTCCAATGCCCAACCTTCTTTATCAACGTTAAACACAATGGCCTCCATACCAAGGTTAGCCGCAGCAACCTGGGTACTTAACCGGGTACGTAAAGATGGATTTAAGAAAAGTAAGCCAACTCTTTTGTCAGCGCCCAAATGCCTGTCGGCAAAGGGGTTGCTCTTATACGCCAATGCTTTTGCAACCAATGCATTGATGTCGGTAACGTCGTTTACAGAAATAAAATTTTTCAATTTTTATAGTTGATTTTATGGAACATAACAGTTGTATTTTGTGGCGGGCCCGAAACCCTTTATCATAAATATTTTTTTACCAGCGAACGGTCCTTGATCAGCATCGTTGTGTCAGCCGATAACTATCGGCTCTCTTGTACGGCAAACCGTTCTTGAACGCCTTAGAATTAATGATACAATATTGATATTTTTCTTATACTGAAATCTATCATGCCATTCCTCAACAGCTAGCCCTACAAATAACTCCCCTTTAGGGGATGGGTGTTTCCAATTCCGCTTTAAAAGCTTCAAGGAAAATATCCGCTTCTACTTTGGTAATGTTCAATGCCGGTAATAACCGAATCACATTTGGCTTTGCTTCGCCTGTAAAAATTTTATGATTGAATAAAAGATTCCTTTTCACTGCTTTTAATTCATCCGGCAAATCAATTCCAATCATCAATCCCTTTCCTCTTACTTCGTTTATATGCGGTAGTTTTTTTAATGCTTCAATTAAATAATTACCTACCGTTTCTGCATTCTTTATCAGGTCGTCCTGCTCAATTATTTCCAGTACCGCCAGTGCTGCTGCACAAGCCAGATGATTGCCTCCAAAAGTAGTACCCAACATAAAATACTTCGGCTGAATTTTTGGCGAAATAGAAATACCTGCTACCGGAAAACCGTTGCCCATTCCTTTTGCCATGGTGTAAATATCTGCCTGCACACCGCTATGGTCATGCGCATAAAATTTACCGCTTCTACCATATCCACACTGAACAGCATCTGCAATATAAACAGCATTGTATTCGTCGCACAACGATCTGATCTTTTGCAAAAAAGCATCCGATGCCACATTGATACCGCCCACGCCCTGAATGCCTTCAATGATTACAGAGGAAATATCATGTTGCTTAAAAGCCGCTTCCAGCGAAGCTTCATCATTAAAAGGAAGAAATATTACATTTTCAGTTTGGTTAACCGGCGCCACAATATTGGGATTATCGGTAACAGCAACAGCCAGTGAAGTACGGCCATGAAATGCTTTTTTAAAAGCAATTATTTTTCTACGGCCATTGTAAAAAGAAGCCAGCTTCAATGCATTTTCATTTGCTTCCGCCCCTGAATTACAGAGGAATAACTGGTAATCTTCCTTTCCTGAAACCTTACCTAATTTCTCCGCCAATTCAACCTGCATAGGAATTTTTATGGAGTTGGAATAGAAGCCAACTTTATGCAACTGGTCTTCCAATCGCTTTACATAATGCGGGTGTGTATGACCTATAGAGATAACGGCATGTCCGCCATACAGGTCGAGATATTTTTGATCAAGGTCGTCCCAAACATAGGAGCCCAGTGCTTTTACAATGGTAATGTCGTTGAGCGGATATACGTCGAAAAGTTTCATTAAGATGGTTGAAGGTGAAAGGTATAAGGTTTAAGGCAGAGGGTTAATTGTGCTTCCGGGTATTTGCAATACCTTCTCTACCTGAAACCCGTATCAATTTATTTTCTTAAAAATTTTAGAAATGATATAAGCATCGCCCTGACCTCATTAACCTGTTGATTGATATTTTCATAATCTTGTTATATAATTAAATTCAAACGCTGCAAAACAATAATAATCTGTTTCATTTACAGAGCCTAAAGAGGTGTCTAAAAAGTGGGCAAAATCTTTATCTGTAAATCTTCCGCATCCTTCAACAATATTAAGAGGCACTGACTGCGCAGCTCGTTGCAATTGAGAAGTCAATTCATACCTTTCCTCTTTTGGAAATTTTATTGTAATGTTTTTTTTAATGAACATAAACATATTATGCGACTTCTACCAAACATCCAGTTTTTTGTAATCTCTCATAATAACAGGTTTCAAGTAAAATAAAAGATTTGATTATTTAAAAAATTCCAAATTAAAATTAGCTAAAGCCGGTGCGCAACAAATTTTATGACACCTATTTTATCTTCACCCCCTTAAAATATTTCCGATTTTCTCTTCCTTCTAAGATCAATCTTCTTCTTCCTAACTTCTGCCTTCAACCGTACACCCTCAACCGTCTTAAAAGTAGTTAGCCTTCAACCTCAATCCAGTTTTTTCATCTAAACCAAACATCAGGTTCATATTTTGAACCGCCTGTCCACTTGCACCTTTTAACAGGTTATCAATTACAGTATGTACCACCATGTTAACGCCCACTTTTTTCAACTGAATTATACATTTGTTGGTATTGACCACCTGCTTTAAAAAAATGGAATCCTTACTGACAGTTGTAAATGGATGCGCTCCGTAAAAATCAGTGTATAGTTCATTCAGCTCTTCCAGTTCCATATTGCATTTCAATTGCGAACTGATGAAAATACCACGGGTAAAATCGCCCCGCCATGGTACGAAGTTGATATTAATATCACCGGCTGGTTGCAACTGTTGTAATGATTGACCTATCTCGTATAAATGCTGATGCTCTAATGTTTTGTAGGCTTGTATATTATTCGCCCGCCAGCTAAAATGAGTGGTGGTATTCAATCCCTGCCCGGCGCCTGTAGAACCGGTGATTCCCGTGGTGTATATCTCTTCCAATAAGCCGGCTTTTGCCAATGGCAACAAACCCAATTGTAATGCAGTGGCAAAACAACCAGGATTAGCAATATTATTGGCTGTCTGAATCTGTTTTTTATACAATTCCGGTAAGCCGTACACGAAGTTGCGGCTACGGATGGATGCATTGTGTGCCAACCTGAAATCCTGACTAAGATCAATCACTTTAATTTTTTCATCCACTACATTCTCAGCTAAAAACTTTTTTGCATCGCCATGGCCCACACATAAAAACAACACATCGATATCCTGGCTGATTGCCGGCGCAAAAATGATATTGGTTTCGCCAATCAAATCGCCGTGTACGGCGTGCAAAGGCTTACCTGCATTGCTGTTGCTTTGCACAAAGGCAATGGAAGCTTCCGGATGATTCAATAAAATCCTAATCAGTTCGCCGCCTGTATAACCTGCGCCGCCTACAATACCTGCTTTAATCTTATTTGCCATCTACACTTTCTTTTACCTGGTGATAGATCATGGTTTGGTTGCCAAATATTTTTGTAAATCCTCTTACATCTTCGCCGCTCCATCCGTTGTTCATCTCACCATATTTTCCAAATTTGCTGCTCATTAAATCATACTCCGATTCAATACCAATTACCTGAAAACGATAAGGCATCAATTCCACAAATACTTTTCCGGTTACATTCTCCTGTGAATTGGTCAAAAAGGCTTCGATGTCTCTCATCACCGGATCTAACATTTGTCCTTCGTGCAACCAGTTGCCATAAAATAAAGCAAGCTGGTCCTTCCAGTTTAACTGCCACTTGGTAAGCACATTTTTCTCCAATGCATGGTGTGCTTTCAAAATTACCATTGGCCCAGCGGCTTCAAATCCCACACGGCCTTTTATGCCAATGATGGTATCGCCCACATGTATGTCGCGGCCAAGGGCAAATGCCCCTGCAATACTTTGTACTTTTTGAATGGCCTCTGAAGGGTGACTGAATTTTTCTCCGTCCACGCCAACCAGTTCGCCTTTATAAAATTCAAGTTCCAGACTTTTGTTTTCCGTTGCAGTCATTTGAGTAGGCCAGGCTGCCTCGGGCAACATGCCCTTGCTGTTCAATGTCTCCTTTCCGCCAACGCTTGTTCCCCACAATCCTTTATTGATCGAGTACATCGATTTTTCAAAATTCATATCCACGCCTTTACTCTTCAGGTATTCAATCTCCACTTCTCTGCTCAGCTTCATATCCCTGATGGGTGTAATGATTTCAACACCCGGAATCATGATATTAAAAACCATGTCGAACCGAACCTGGTCGTTTCCTGCGCCGGTGCTGCCATGCACAACCGCCACCGCATTTAGCTTTTTTACATGCTCCGCTACAAACAAAGCCTGGCTTAATCTTTCGGCACTTACGCTCAAAGGATAGGTATTATTTTTCAGCACATTTCCGTAAATCAGGAAACGAATAATTGTATCGTAGTAGCGCTCAATGGCATTAACGGTAGTATGCGATTTCACCCCCAGTTTATAGGCATGGGCTTCAATCTGCTGGCATTCTTCCTCAGTAAAACCACCGGTGTTTACTACCACTGAATGTACTTCATATCCTTTTTCTATGGTTAAATATCTTACACAAAAAGAGGTATCCAGTCCGCCGCTAAAACCTACTACTACCTTTGATCCGGGTGCCAGGTCGTTCTCCTTTTTTTCTGAAATAATGTTGATGCTATTATCCATTTGAATAAAATATTATCGCTGTTATAAATTAAAAAAATATTTTAATATTGATTTGCTAACCCCTCCACCTTCTTTTTTCTTAAGAAATTTTAATAAGCGACTTTGTTTAATTTTCATAAAACGCTCATATAGTTTTGAATGCTGTTTAAAATCTGCAGTGGTTTCCTCCGGCTCAAAGTGATCGGCAGGGTCATACAACATGGCGGTACACATACAATTTTTTCTTTCTTTACTCACAAGGATATCGAAGTTGACACAGCTTTTGCAACCAGACCAAAACTCTTCATCATCCGTAAGCTCCGAGTAAGTAACCGGCTCATAGCCCAGCTCCGAATTGATCTTCATCACTGCCAGCCCTGTTGTTAATCCAAATATTTTGGATGTTGGATATTTTTCTTTCGACAAATCAAATATTCGCCTTTTGATTTGCTTGGCAACACCGCTTTTTCTAAAGGCCGGCGCCACTATTAAACCACTGTTGGCAACAAACTGGTCGTGGCCCCATGCTTCAATGTAGCAAAAGCCCACCCACTCTCCTTCGTTGGTAACAGCAATCACGGCTTTACCTTCCTTTATTTTTTTTTCGATGTAGGCGGGAGATCGTTTGGCTATGCCTGTACCTCTTGCTTTGGCAGAAGATTCCATTTCATTGGTGATGTTACCTGCGTAGCTGGCATCTTCGGTTGTAGCAACCCGTATAATAATGTTATTGTTTTCCAATTGTATATAATTGAAATAAAATGTTAGAAAATAGAAATATTAAGAGACCTGTTTTTGGAGATTTTTTCACTGACAGGGGCAGGTTTTAAGTGCTCGTCCTATCAGCATCCAGGTCGGCGTCGGGAAGAGGTATGTGGCATAACAATAAAGTTTCCAACCAGGCTATTTGCCAGGCTTAAAACGTTTATTGTATTTTTACTAATGCTTTTCACTATTGCTTTTTATAAATAGATTGCAAAAGTAAGTCATTTTAAAACTTTAAGGATAAAAAAAATGATAAAATTTAAACAGGCCATTTTTTATAACTATTCCAATACGGGATTTTTCAGTCTCGGCAATTGATGAGAGAATAACTTGATTAAGTCAGAAATTGACAAAAGTTACAGATTACTTGACTTAACAACATCGGTTTCAGGAAACTATTAGTCATTTTACACAATCCACTTTTTCATGCCATCTGCAATGTTCCGGTCGTTGCTAAGTCGGGGTACTTTGTTTTGTCCGCCCAATTTGCCAACACTTTTCATATAATCAATAAAGCCATGTTTTTTTACAACAGATATATTTAACTGCTCTAAAATATTGCCACCAATCAAATCATCATAGTACACATTTTTTGCCCTTAAACTATCATCAATGTTCTTTGCGAAAATTGACATATCAGCAGGAATACCTTCAAATTCAATCAGCCATTCGTGGTAGCTTTTACCACCATCTTTTGCAATCATGGGCGCTACGGTAAACTCAGTAATCTGAACATTGTCTTTGGCTGCGGCATATAATAATGCAGCTTCCACTTCTTCGCCAATTACATGCTCTCCAAAAGCAGAAATAAAATGTTTAGTTCGGCCAGTAACAACTAGGCGATAAGGACTCGTGCATACAAACTTAACTGTATCTCCTAAATTGTATCCCCACAAACCAGCATTGTTATTGATGATCATGGCATAATTCTCACCTACTTTCACATCTTTTAAAGATAAGCGGGTGGGCTTGTCATTGAAAATTTCTGATGCCGGTACAAATTCAAAAAATATTCCACTATCGGTATTCAACAATAAGCCTTCTGAAGTTTGCGAATCCTGAAATGCAAAGAATCCTTCGCTGGCTGGAAATAATTCAATCGTATCGATCTTGCGTCCGATGCTTTCAAACAATTTGGCTTTATAGGGTTCAAAGTTTACACCGCCCTGAACCATCACACTAAAGTCGGGAAACAACTCGCCAATTTTTTTGCCACTCTTTTCTTCCAACCTGTCAAAATACATTTGCATCCATGGTGGTATTCCACTGATCAGCGTCATTTGCTGCCTGATTGTTTCATCAACAATTTTATCCAGTTTTTCCTCCCATTCTTCTATACAGTTAGTTTCATAAGATGGTAGTTGATTGGCCCGTAAATACCTCGGTACATGATGGTTTACGATGCCGCTTAAACGGCCGGTTGGTATCCCTCCTATCCGTTCCAGTTCAGGCGATCCGCTTAGGAATATCAATTTACCATTTGCAAACTTTGTGTTGCCTGTTTCAGCCATATAATACAACAGTGCATTGCGTGCTGTATTGATATGATTACCGATGGAGTCTTTACTAATGGGAATGTATTTAACACCGCTTGTGGTGCCGCTGGTTTTGGCAAAATAAATGGGCTGGCCTTTCCACAATACATTCTGCCTCCCTTGTTTTATCTTTTCTATATAAGGCTTAAATTGCTCATAGTCCCGGATGGGCACCTGTTGTACAAATTCTTCGTAGGTTTTAATTTTATCAAAACCATGCTCTTTCCCAAAATCAGTTTTTGCAGCCCCTTTTAACAGGCTCAAAAAAATGGATTGCTGGTCTTCTACAGCAGTTTCCATTCCTTTCTTAATTTGCTTATGGATGTAGGCCGCAAAAGGTTTTGCGAAAAAAGATTTTATCTTCATGGCTTGTTTTTCCGAAAAGGAATTTTGAAATCGTTATAAATTTTTAAGCGCAAAGCACTTAAAATTTCAAAACAAAATTAGCTTGTTTTAGGTTAGCATTGAGTTAGATTATTTGTTTCCGCAATCACAAGCCCAGTCTCTATCCAAATCAATTACGGTTACAACTACCAGTTCGTCTTGCTTAGGTGCAAACACAATTCTTACGTTTTGATTGTCATGCGTTTTACCTTCCAAAGGATAGGTCTTTCCACGGCTATCTTCCTCAATTTTAGCCGTATTTAATGCACCGGTCTTTAATATTTCTATTACTTCACTTTCATCAATATGGCGGCAATCCATCCGGCAACGGGCATGCTTGCTGTAAATGATTTTTTGTGCATTTCGGTTAAAAGGCTCACCTGTAATTGCAGGTATACTAATCTCGGTGGAAGGACCGGTTGTGAAACTACCACGTTGATTTTTTTTTATATAAAAAAGCAGCAGGGCAGCTACAATTAGCACAATAAACGGAAGATATTTTTTTGTCATAGTTTAAATATGGCGCTAAAGTAAATGAAAAGATAGTTTTTAAATGCATTCTTTAAAAAGTGATAAGCTCTGCGATCACTTTTATAGGGGGGCGGCTTATCTTTGCATCAATGAATAAAACCGTTGCACTACATACATTAGGTTGTAAATTAAATTTTTCTGAAACTTCTACCATTGGAAAATTGCTGGAGAATGATGGTTTTACAAAAAAAGAATTTGACGAGGTAGCAGATGTTTATGTAATCAACACCTGTTCGGTAACGGACAATGCAGATAAAGAATGCCGCATGCTGGTTAGGCGCATCCAGCGAAAAGCGCCCGAAGCCTTGGTGGTAGTTACCGGCTGCTATGCCCAGTTAAAACCTGCTGAAATTGCAGCCATCCCCGGAGTAGATCTTGTATTGGGTGCCGCAGAAAAATTTAACATTAGCGAACACTTAAAGGAAATTACAAAAGGTGACAGCGCCAAAATTTGCAGTTGCGATATTGAAGATGTAAATGTGTTTACCGCTTCTCAGTCTTTTAACGACCGCACCCGGGTATTTTTAAAAGTGCAGGATGGGTGCGACTATAATTGCTCCTTTTGCACCATTCCAATGGCGAGGGGAAAAAGCAGGAGTGATGCCATTGAAAACATTGTTGCCAATGTAAAAACAATAGCGGAACAAGGTGTTAAAGAAATCATTTTAACGGGGATTAATTTGGGAGATTTCAGCCCCCCCACCCCCCGAAGGGGGGATTTAGGACAGGTGCCTGATATTGGCAATTTCGGCCCCCCCACCCCCCGAAGGGGGGATTTAGGACAGGTGCCTGATATTGGCAATTTCGGCCC
>JBGSMI010000367.1:0-5348 GCA_041740215.1 Ferruginibacter sp. | reverse complement strand
ATCGCATGATCTACCAATGCAGTTTCGGTAGAATCGCCCAGTAATCCCTCTTCCGAAAACCTTACCTCATTGTTCAGCATCATCGCATTGCTCAGTAAATCATCCTTCTCCGGCTCTGCCTGCAACTTTTCAACCGTCATTACATTTTGCGTAAGTGTACCTGTCTTGTCGCTACAGATATAGGTAACCGACCCGAGTGTTTCCACCGCAGGTAATTTGCGCATCAGGGCTTTTTGTTTTACCATCCTGCTGGCACCTTGTGCCAACGCTATTGTTATTACCGCAGGTAAGGCTTCGGGTAAGGCTGCTACTGCAAGCGATAATGCTGTAAGAAACATTTCAAAAGGATCGGCACCACGCCACATGCCAATACCGAATACCACTAAACAAATTAACACCACAATCACCGCTAATTGTTTACTAAACACGGCCAGCCTTTTTTGGAGGGGGGTTTTTTGAGATTCCACTTTTAACAGGTCCGCAATTTTGCCCAATTCCGTGTTCATACCAATGGTGGTTACCACTGCCTTCGCCGAACCATTGCTTACAATCGTTCCCTTAAATACCATATTCCCCTGGTCTCCGGGTACCAGGTTAGCAGCCGAAATAGCCGCCGTTTTCTTTTCTGTTGAATGACTTTCGCCAGTAAGCGACGCCTCGTCTGTTTTAAGTGAATTCACCTCTATCAATCTTGCATCTGCAGGAACGATATCACCCGCTTCCAGCAGTATGATATCTCCCGGCACGAGTTGGCCGGCTTCAATTTTTGCAGGGTTATTATTCCGGACTACGGTAGCAAACTGGGCCGACATTTTTTGCAGCATCCGGACCGATTTTTCTGCATTGTATTCCTGCGAATATCCCATCCATGCGTTGCCAATGATGATGGCAAGAATCACATACGCATCTGTATGCTCCCCTACCACAAATGACACCACTGCAGCTACCATCAGTATCACAATCATCACATCTGTAAACTGTGATAACAGGATCGTCCATTTACTTTTTTGAGGAGCTTCTTTTAATTCGTTTGTGCCATACTCCTTTTGCAGCGTAGGAATAGCTTCATTACTTAATCCAGTGTGAGTGGTTTTAAGTTGTTTAAAGACTTCTTCAAAACCTGTTTGATAAAAAAATTCCATTACTTATTTTTATTAGCTTAAAGTTAGTTGATCGCATCCTGTGACGTGCCACCTGCAACAAAAGAAAATATACTTTTCTTTCAACAGAAAGATGCCTGATCATCACAAAATAATCTGTTGATTTTGCAGCGACTCTAATCCGAAAATTGATTCCAAGGTTAGTAGTATCTATCATAAAACTTTGCTACCGCAAAATCAAACACAATGCCAAAACAATAAATGAAAAAAATTTATTAAACTCATGAAACATACATTCAACAACTATAGCAACTTCATTGTCTGGTTCGCTTACCTTATCATCAGCAGGAAAGGGCAACAATTTAGCCAAAGGTTTTGATAATACCGATGATGTCCTATTGCAGCATGATTGGGCAGTTGGGATATTTTAAGTACCTGGCAGAAATAAACGCATCAATAAAAGGAACTTCATTATTAAAACTGGTGTCCAGTTTTTTATGACTGGAATGAGTCTTTTTTTCAAACTATAAATTTAGTGTACACTTACGCCCTATCCATTTAGTGGAGACTGTTGCCTTGCCCCATCGGAGCAGTATCTTGGTTGTATTGCAACCCCAAATTTTTTCATGTGCGTTCGGATAAGAACGGTATGTAAATTGTTTTTTATAACACGTGGTACCCTTAACGTTTGAGCCACCGATTCATTTAGAATTTCTATCCATTTACTCAGACGAAACGTAAAATGCTAAACTTAATGACATTAACCTGTAGACCTGTAGACAGGTACAGTACCGACAGCAGCAAATGTACACCCCGAATTGGGGCATGTTATTCCCTCCACAAATTCACACTTCCTCATTTTCAAATAAACTTTCTGTTCTTTAAAAAAAAATTACCGGGCTATCGTTAAGAAAAAATTTGATTTTCTAACAGATAGCAGGAATGAATTTGGAATTAAGAAAGATTGGCAGGACAGTAGTTGCTTTGCCGCAACATCACTTATTTTTTAGCTCAACTGGTTCGCTCTTCTTTCGGCAGGCGCCTTAACAAAATCACGGGGAAAGCGTTTGATATAACGCCATAATATACCGGCAAACTCAGGGTAATTTCTCAAACGTATACCACGGCTTTTAACGGCCACAATAAATGCAAGTCCAAAGCTAACAGCAAAATTGAGAAAGCCAATACTTCCTACCCCAATTACCGTGTACCATATTTCTTTGGCACTCACCTGGTGATCGAGTCCAAAAAAACCAATGGCTGCATTTGCTGCAGAGATGGTGATGTGCCGGATGTCGAAAGGAAGTCCAAAAGTTTTTCCCAAAAAGCCTGCCATCCCTAAAAAGAAACCAAGGGCAATATTACCAATTAAAGACCCCAGGTTATTTTCGAGGTAATGAATGATTTTATAACGACGCTTTTCGCTAAAATTATTTTTAAAAGAAGACAAGTTCCGCAGCCGGTCTGCTACCCTACCAAACACCACATAATTTTCAACATAGCCAGCTATCAATCCGCTTAAAAATAAAAAGAAGCCTGTAAAACAGGCGTATAACAATGCAAGTGAATGAAAAGGTTGTTGGTCGGTCAATAGTTTTTGAGCGGCATCCCCTGCTGCGATCATAGTGCCAGTGGATCTAAAAAATACCCAGGCCAGCAAATAGGTAAGCGGAAAAACAACGATCAGGTTTCCGGTAAAAGACGCCAACTGTGTCCGGCTCACTTTTGCAATGGTAATGGCCAGGTTTCTCAGGTCCGGCTCCTCACCCACTTTCTGCACATCAAAAGAACTGGCTACATTATTTGCCGTGTATGCAGGCTGTTTGGTGGCAAGGGTTGATCCGGTATCCTGTATTAAAATGAAGCCAAGGGAATAGTTGGTGCTATATAAAAAGCCCTGCCAAAAAGGGGCCAGCGACATTTTCCCCAACAGGTTCTTAATGATGCCTATAAATGAAATAATGATACCGCCACCTAATGCACTTTGAAACATTCGCCAAAAATCTTTTCGGGTAGTCGTAATAAATTTCTCCCCGGTTCTGCCTCCGTGTTCTGCAATCTGGTAAGCTAGATAGCTGGTGTTTTCACTTAGAAATTCCTTGATCGAATTTTTTCTGTTTTCGTTCCTTACCACCGTTTTAAAATAATCGACAAAACGATCCGTATTGAAATGACTATCCATATCCAACACATCCAGGATGATAAACAGCCGGTCTATTTGTTGCTGCAAACGGGTGATGAGATACGTTTGTGCCAAACTGGTACCATAAACAATCCGTTGCTCCCTTATCCAATGAATACTCTGGTTACAGTTATGCAGGGCCTCCGTGATATTGGTTAACAAAATGCGTTGAGAAATAATCTGTATGCCTGATTTGTACTGGTACAGGTACTCATTCACCAGCCTGTTTTGCTCTAAAAAAGGAAAAATTGCATCGGCCACGTTTTCAAAGCGGTTGGTGATATCTTTCTCCAAACCAAGTGTAGTGATACGGTAACTAAGAATTTGTAATGCCCGCTGCAGTTGGCCGGTCAGTTTTTGTTCTGTCAGGTTAATCTGGATGCCTAATCCTTCAAAAAACTGCTTCCACAACTCCTTTTCAACTCCCTCTACCCAAATATGATCTGTTTTTTTATAAAAAATCTTATTGATTACAAACAAGAAATTATCCGGCGCCTGTAATTCGGGCAGCACCTTGTGCTTGACCTTACTCAGCAATTCCTGCACAAGCCCACGGCTGCTAACAATTCCGTTCTCGGTAAGTGCAATTACAATATTGGTTTTAAGAAACTGGGTAAGCAATGCTTTTCGCAAGCTAAACAGAGAGGTGCTATCCTGGCTAATCTGGTATAGCAGTGCCTTAAAGCGAAGTGTTGCCTGGTCCAGGTCTTTGGCATTTGCAGGCCGGATGGTATCAATCAATTCTACTAAAAATTCGAGGCTGCGGTTGGGCGAATGCAAAGGCAATACTACGGCCAGACGTTTTTCTTGCACTACAGGTATTTCCTTCTTTTTTTTGATAATTCGCAGCATAGGGAGGTTTTCCTTGTTGTACTTAACGCAAAAACTATATTTTCAATATACAAATGACAATGATTGTGTTTAAAATGTTGCTTCACTTATTAATTGCATCAAAAATTCATCCTATTTTTACAGCATAAAATTATGCCAAGCTACACCAATACAAAATTTAAAGAAGACTTTGACACCCTGACTGCTACCGAAGAAAGCTGTACCCTCATTGTGTGGAATGATGAAGTAAATACCTTTGAGTGGGTAATAGAAACCCTGGTCGAAATTTGTGGTCACAGCAGAGAGCAGGCCGAGCAATGCGCCATCATCATCGACAGCAAAGGAAAGTATGCGGTAAAAGAAGGCAGCTACGAAGTACTGAAACCAATGTGCGATGCCATTACTGACAGGGGCATTGGTGCTACCATTGAGGTGATTGCGAATTAAAGCCTCAGCCCCCATCCCCTGAAGGGGAGTTATTTAAAGTGTACAAGTATTCAGTTGGATTATTATAAATCAATATAGAAGGGCTTTTTGTCCGGGCTAAGCAACAGCTATGTGGGTCATTGTTGCGTCGCCCTCTTGTACTGTATACCTTTGGGCAACTTTCACCACCATATCCCATTACCTGTTAATTATTCCATGGCTTCACCATGTTGTTGACCAACAAATTTTATCTTTACCCAATGGTTTTGCTCAACAATGATTTAATATTTCCACCCGTAGAAAGGGCAGATGAAGATGGCGTTTTAGCCATTGGCGGCGATTTAAGTACCGACAGATTGTTACTCGCCTACCGCAGCGGCATCTTTCCCTGGTACAATGAAAATGAACCTATCGTTTGGTGGAGCCCTAATCCACGCTTTGTATTGTTTCCTGAAAAACTGAGGGTTACCAAAAGCATGCAGAGCGTTTTAAATAATGGTAAACTTCGCTTCACCATTAACCGGGCTTTTGATAAAGTAATTCAAAATTGCAAAACCGCTTATCGCAAAGAACAAGAAGGTACATGGATATCACCCGCTGTACAGGAAGCCTACACGCAACTACACAAACTCGGGCATGCCCATAGCGCCGAAGCCTGGCTAAACGGAGAACTGGTAGGCGGACTCTACGGCATAAAAATCGGCAAGGTATTCTTTGGCGAAAGCATGTTTAGTAAAGTAAGCAACGCCAGCAAGTTTGCCTTCATCAAATATGTACACCAGTTGCAAAGAGAAAATATTGCATTGATA
>JBGSMI010000366.1:0-5105 GCA_041740215.1 Ferruginibacter sp. | reverse complement strand
GATTTTAACGCAACGAAAATTACTAAAGGAAGATTTGATCATAATATTAACTCAGACAATGTTTGGTTTTAAGGGTCGTTTTAATTCTCAACAATCCTGACAGAAAATTACTTGTTCCTGGTTGGTAAACACTTTAAAATCTACTTATCCGGCTCATAGTAGTCGTATCAATTTTACCACCACTAGTGTGTATTTAAAACAATCACCTATCCCGGTACCATGCTGTATTACTGATGTTGCCCGCCTTATTAAATACTAAAAAGAAATTGGGAGCAAAGAAATTGATCAATATAAATCATACATAAAATTTAAGCTCAATCGATTGGGAAAATATCGCTGTTTTAATTTTTAATTCTAACAAAAAGATTCAAAGTAACATCAGCGCATCTCTAAAAACTTATTTTTTTATTTGACCTCACCTTTAATTCCACTCCCCCAAAAAATTCGGGGTCTTCGACACAAGAGAGGAAAAGGTAAGTTTTTAGAGATGCCCTATAGTAACAACCCGCCCTCCGCAATAAGGTGCGATCTTTTCTTCGCTAAGCGAAATCCTTTCTATTTTTTTGCAGAAAACAATTAAATCAAATTGCTGACAGTATTTTAAGAAATGGATTTTAAAAAGGCAAATAGTAATACTCGCACACACAACTTCCCCGGCTCTGCTAAGGCTGGTGGATAGACATTGCCGGGAAATAAAAGTTTCCCATAAAAACCCCAACACTATGAAACTGTTTGTAGATACCGTCAATTATATACATCAGGGTGTACAAGTTGGTTGTGCCAGACAAGGGTTAGAATGCTTCAACAAAGCGTAATCTTGATACAAGCAATGTTCTCGTTCAGGATTAAGGTCGCTGAGGCGGCGTTGCTGAGCAGAAAAAATATTCACACTCTTTCCTTCGAAATAATCCATCGGAACCGTAAAATTAATATGATTTTTTTTTGTTGAAATAGCCCATGGGTGGAAATCTCGCTCCCTCCCAACCTTCCCATTTAAAGGGTGCATTTAAAATTGTCGAATTGGTTTGCTGCTTGTAGGCGGTGGACACACCGGCCAAGGCTAAAATTGTCGAAAGGGTTGCCAACCTTGTGCAGGTTCTTTTCTGCTAAAAACACTTTAAAAAAGGTTGGCAACCCTCTATTGAGCTGCGACAATTTTAAATACGCCCCCTTCGGGTAAAAGCCGGTCACTGTCATTCTGGTTTTGTATAGGGGTAATTAAAAGGTATTTTTTTAACAGACACAATTTTATGATCCCTGATTATAAAAGTTTCATTTGGCCAAACCTCCCCTTTGTACATTTTTCCGTTAATAACAAGTGCTACTTTGTGAGCCACACTGTCAATCCCATTTAACCTGATAAATTCCCCCTTTAGGCTGGTTACAACACTAACACCTGCGGTGCAGGAAAACACTTCCCGGTTATTTAGATAGCCTTTAATAATGTTGGTCTCCTTCGAGGTTTTGTACACATCATTTCCCAACCTTTGGGAATAGGAATAATCCGCTTTGTGGGGTAAACCGTTAAAATGTACTTCATCGGTTTGGAGATACACACCATACATCCTGGAAAAATATTCCAAAACAGACAAGATGGTTGGCCCATAATTGTCTGTGCCGTTTTGTTCGGAAGTGTACGGATCAAACTGCTGTGTAAACAACAATGTTTTGGATATCTTGTCCAGCAGTTTTTTGCCTATCAAAGTTACTTCAGCATAATGACCATAATTTTCCAGCGCCCTGATTGCCCTTTGGTAGGTGAGACCCTGCGGTTGACCCGACCAGTTGTTATTGTTAATATTCCTAAAAAACGGGTCATTTGCCGCAATGGAGGTCAACGGTATTGGTGTCCAGAATTCATCAGGATTTAGCAGGTGATAACGAATAAAATCATCCGCCATTGATTGACTCATGGTACCAAAATACATACACCTGATATTGTTATGGGCTAGTGAATTCACTAAATTGTTCTCCCTGTTCCGATAGAAATAAGCCTTTTTTTCCGGAACCCATAAATAGCTTTTCATCTTTTCACTTACCGCATCAGCCTTACCACGCCAGTAAGCTTGCTTCCCGTTGTTTGTAATGGCAGAAATTTTTGCCAGCACATCTCTACAGGAATAAGAATATCCCATTACGTCCATCGACTCTTCTGGTACAGGGCTATCGCCTACATCAGTCGAATTCAGGGTATTTGCAAATTTTTCAAGGTTTGGGGCTACATTCCCGGGCCAGTCCCATGGTGCATATCTAAACCGTTCTAAATGATCTTCACCATTATCCGTCATGCCCCAGGTTTCCAGGCAACCATCCTTGTCTGAATCACGGTATTTCCAAAGGTAAGTATCGTATCGCTCAAGGGCTTGATAGATTGCTGCGAGGTATTGCTTATTGCGGTTCAAAAGATAGTACAATTCGAGGGCTGGCTGAGCCAGGTATAATCCCTGAAGGCCATCAAAGTGAAGCCCCAAAGTTCCACCTTCTGACGTGGGGTCATGCAAATTCCAGACATTGTTGGCAGTGTTAAAAACCATCCCGGCAAGGTGCCCGTCGTTTCGTTGGTTATTGATGAATACCAGTATATTGTCCAAAGCAATGTTGAGGTCTCGCTTGGCGTACATTACACCGCCCATTGGTTGTGTCTCCAACCAAACAAATGGATAACCTCCACCTTCCACCATCACATTATAAGATGGTGAATAGTAGCGAATATTTTTAATCGCCTTTGCTTCTGCCGTATCAAATAATTTTTTAAGCACCGTATCGGATGAAGTGAAAGTGACACCAGTTTCTCTAAACTTACTTTTAGAAAATTTAAACGGCGTTATCTGCTTAACCACACCGTTGTTTTGCGCAAAACAAGAGCTTGCAGATAATAGAAACAGTATAGTAAAACAGGTCTGTATTTTTAGCATAACAATAAAATTATTCTTGTATTAAATTAATTTTTTGATAAAAAGTAATTTGTGAATGCACTGCATTTTTCTAACAACTAAGCCATTAAAAATGAACCAAACATTTAACTGCCTAAGTAAACATAAAAAATGGAAATCCTACATAGATGGCGGTTGGTTGTCCGCAGCCCATGTTGATATTTTTTCGCCCATTAAGAGTTCCAGCTTTCCGCCATCTTTTATATCAGCATGCCTGAACCAGGATCGATTAAGCGGTCTCCCATTTAATATAGCTGACTGCACATAAATATTTTTAGGCGACCAGTTTTTAGCAGTGATTTCAAATATCCTTTCTTTTTCAAGCTGAACGACAATTTTGCTAAAATGCGGTGCAGATATCAGGTAAATATCCTGTCCTGCCACCGGATAAAATCCCATTAACTGAAATGCAAGCCAGGATGACATCGCCCCCGAATCATCGTTACCGGGCAAGCCACCACGGGTTGCACTAAAATATTTATCCAGAATTTGCCGTATCCGTTCGTTGCTTTTTTCAGGTTTTCCAATATAATTGTACAACAAGGGCGTCATAAAACCCGGTTCATTGTTCACATTATAAAAGTCCATCCAGCCACGATCATTGGTTTTACTTTTCTCAAAAAAAGTATCCAGCCTGCTTTCAAATGCTTTAACACCACCACACATTTCGATTAATCCCAACGGATCGTGCGGTACGCAAAGGGATAATTCCCAGGATTGACTTTCATAAAAGAAATCATTCCAGCTTCCGGGTTGTAAGGTGTTGAAGTTTTCGTCCCAGGTGCCATCCTTTTTCTTTGGCCAGATAAATCCTTTTGCACCAAATGATTCAACAGGTCGCCACAGATTTTTCCAATTGGAGGAACGTTTGAGGTACTTTTCGTACAAATCATTTTCGCCTAATCCTTTAGCCAATGTTGCAATGGCATAATCACAAGCTGCATATTCAACTGTTCTTGTTCCGGCTCTTTCATAATCGGTTGAAACATAACCCAGCGAATTGTAATCCGGAATACCTCCACGTCCTTCTTTTTGTTCGTTTCCCCCCGGCGGAACTTCCGCATTTTTTATCATTGCCTTAAAAGCTGTTGCATAGTCAATTCCTTTCAAACCCTTTAAAAAGGCATCTGCAATAACTATATCGCAATTACTACCACCTTGTGTACGACCATTCACATTTCCACTTCTTGCATCGGGCATGTATCCATCAAACCTGTATATATCAATCATCGAACGAATCATATCACGCTGAACATCCGGATTTATAATGGTCAGCAACGGATGAGTGGTTCTGTATGTATCCCAAATCGCATAATAATCATCGTAATAAGGTTCGTTTGATTTCCAAAGCGGATTTTCGCCTGTCTTGTTGGTTGGCATCAACATCGAATGATACAAAGCAGAATACAACATCATCTTGTAATTTTCATTTCCGCCTGCTATTTTAATCTTTTCAAGCTGTTTGTTCCAACTACCACTTGCTTGTTTGCGAACTGCATTAAAATCCCAACCCGAAGTTTCCTTTTCAATATTCAATCTTGCTTTACCCTCACTTACAAACGAAATCCCCACTTTAGCCTTAATGTTATTATTGGGTTTTGGTTTGAAAGTAAAATACGCACCCGTCTTATTTCCTATGTCCGGCTGTGTGCGAATCTTATCGAATAAAATGCCATTGCTCATGGTTCCGCACTTATCAAACGGTGTATCAAAAATCAGGTAGAAGTAAACAGTATAAGCACCACCCTTGTTCCAGCCGCCACGCACCCGACTATAGCCAGACACTTCCCGATCAGAAACAATGTTGATTTCAGAACCTACAAACTGCTGGCTTTCGCCCCAGTCTTTACCAAACTCGAGAAAATGACCGGCATCTACCAAAATATTTCCGCTTGTTTTAGCCGGAAATGTGTACGAATGCAATCCAACACTGTGTGTAGCTGTCATTGCCGCTTTAATCTTGTAACGATCCAGCGATACCGCATAGTAACCCGGTGTGCAGCTTTCTTTACTCCTTAGCGATCCTATATTTTCAAACTGTACTTTACCAGTGGAAGGCATTAGCAGAATATTGCCATACTTAGCGCCACCGCCTGTTCCGCTTACGTGCGTATGACTGAAGCCGTTAATATTACCTTCTTTATAATAGCCGGAGTTATTATCATTTTTTCC
>JBGSMI010000334.1:0-8841 GCA_041740215.1 Ferruginibacter sp. | reverse complement strand
GCACTTCAAATAATGATTCTTTTCCGTTCTCCGTTTCAAGGTTAAAATTATCCCCGTAATTGTCCCACAGCGCATATCCATAAACAGCACGGTTGTCAATTATCTCTTTTGCTTTTAATGCTGCATTGGTTTTATCGCCCAGCCATAAATACACGCTGGCCAATAAACCTTTTGCTGCACCCGCTGTTGCTCTCCCTTTATCAGTACTGCTGCTTGTGTTGGGTAACAAGGTTTCTGCATCTTTAAGGTCTGTAATAATTTGTTCGTACACCAGTGCCTTGGGCGACCTCGCAATAGTAGATGACTCATCGAAAGAAATTACTTTTGTGTACAAAGGCACATCGCCAAATAACCGAACCAAATGATAATAATACAAGGCCCTTAAAAATTTCCCTTCACCAACACACTTGTTTTTAAGTGCCGTGCTAATGCCAGGCACCAATGGCACCCTTTCAACTACCAGGTTACTCCTGAGCACACCATAGTAACTCTGGGCCCACATAATATTGAGCACAGGGTTGAATGAATTAACACTAAAATTATCCAGCTCTGAAGTTTCCAAACCATCGCCACCACCTCCTCCGCCAAGGTCGGCATCATCACTCATGATATCTGCAAGATGCCAGGCAGCCCCATTGTAAATAGCTGTCAACGGCGAATAGGTTGCATTTACAGCCGCAATGGCAGCCGCATCATCTTTGTAGTAATTATCTACCGTGCTGATAGGGATTGTTGGGTCAACCAACAGTAATTTCTCTTTACATTGCACCAGGCAAACGCTTACCAGAAATAGCAAAAATATTTTTTTAAGCATATTATTATTCATAATCAATCGTTTTAATTTTTTAAAATTCAATACTTGCGCCTGCCAATATAGTACGGGCCTGCGGATAAAAACCGATGTCAACGCCGCCACCTACTTCAGGATCCATACCAGTGTATTTGGTTACGGTAAACAGGTTTTGGGCACTTACATAAAACTGCACTCTTTTAAGTATTTCAGTTTTCAACAGCGATGACGGAATCGTGTAAGCCAGCCGTATATTTTTCATCCTTAAATATGCCGCAGATTCCACAAAACGGTCAGATACCCGGTTGTTTCCGTTTGGATCGTTCAACGCCAGTCGTGGCATGGAGTTGCTGGTGCCTTCGCTGGTCCAGCGATTTATTACATCATTGGAATAATTACCATTGCTGGTGCCACCCTCTGTGTACCAACGGGTAAAATTCAACACCTTGTTGCCTACAGAGCCCTGTATAAAAACGGACAGTTCAATATTTTTATAACCAACGGTATTGGTTAGCCCGTAGGTAAAGTTTGGATTGGCATTACCAATATTTTGCCTATCGTCACTATTGATTACGCCATCCCCGTTGAGGTCTTTAAACTTAATGTCGCCAGGAGCTGTACTACTCGTTGGATCTGTGCCGGCAGTTTGTATGGCATGGTCAGCAATCTCTTTGTAGTTTTGAAAAATACCTTCGGTTACATATCCGAAAAAATATTCAGCAGGGGCACCTTGCGTGGTTCTTTTACTACCCCCGGTTATACGGGTAAAACCAAAATCCAGCGGGGCGGCCAAACCCAATGAAATGACCTTATTTCTATAGGCACCAACTACTGCAGTTGTATTCCAGCGAATTGATTTGTCGGCATAGATATTTGCATTAACCGATAAGTCTACACCACGATTTTGCAGTATACCGGTATTATAAGGTACTGCTTCGTAAGTACCTGAAACGAAAGGAGGTGCTATATTTAGTATCAAATCTTTTGATCTGCGTTGATAAAGGTCTAATGAAAAATTCAGCTTGTTTTTAAAAATGGCAGCATCAATACCAAAATCAAACTGTTCATTTTTCTCCCATTTAATATCCGGGTTAAAAGAACTGCTGATAGCTGCGCCATTCACTACACCTCCAGAACCGGAAGAGTTACCCAGCGTATATTGAAATCCTTGGTTAATTCCAGGTATATATTTATATGGAGGTACATTTGGATTGCCGGTATAACCAAAGCTGGCCCTTACTTTTAAATCATTCACCCAACCAACCTGCTCCATAAACGGCTCTTCACTTAAGCGCCAGCCAACTGAAACAGAGGGGAAGATGGCAAATTTATTTTTCGGTGCAAAGTTTGAGCTGCCATCCCGCCTCATAGATAAAGTAAGAAAACCACGCCCGTCATAATCATAGTTTACACGACCTATGTAAGAAATGAGCCGGCTGTTAACCCCGTCTTCTGCGCCATTAGAAATTTGAGAAATATCGGTGGGCCTAAATATTATATTATTCAGTACCGGTATCTGCGGAGTAAATAACCCATTGCTTCTACCTGCGGCAACGAAAGAGTATTTATTTTCCTGATAAGCGTAAGCCAGCACTGCATTTATTTTGTGCTTTTCACGGATGATTTTGTCATAGGTTAACGTATACTCGGCCAGGTAATCCGTATTAAAACCCTTTTGAGCAGAGTAGGCAGTATTGTTGAAAGGGCGTGCACCGGTCGATGGAACTTCGGGACTGAAATTCCTGTTCTCCTGGTAATTATAATCGGCACCGGCCAATGCTTTAAATTTCAATCCCTTCATTAAATTTATCTCTGCATAAACATTTCCGGTAACCCTATATTTGGTGTTGGAATTTTGTGGCACTTCCAAATTATAAATAGGATTGGGTTCATTAAAACCATCGTCACTCCCGTTGCCGCCTGCATAGCTGCCATTGTTATTTCTTGGCCTTACTGTTGGTGGAGCCATCAGTGCCAGTAAAATAACGCTGTTGAATGGACTGTAAGTATCAGTTCCTCGTTCAACATATTTAGTCATGGAAAGGGAGTTGCCTATTTTAATCCAGTTGGTTGGTTTAACATCACCATTAAAGCGAAGGTTAAACCGTTCAAAATCAGTTTTATAAATAATACCATCCTGTTTGAAATAACCAGCAGAAAATAAATACTGTGATTTATCTGCGCCACCTGCTGCGCTTATATTTACATTTCTTATGGCGGCCTTCCTAAAAATTTCACCAAGCCAGTCAGTTCCCTGTCCATACTGCGTTTCGATGGCATTAAAATCTGAGAGTTTTGGTAATATTGGTAAACCGCTTGCTACTCTCGCTTCGCTATTGGCGATGGCATATTGTTTTGTATTTAATAAGGTGGGCAAACTCCATGCTTCCTGAAGTCCGGCATAGGCGTCCACGTTTAAACTTGTTTTACCAGCCTTACCCCTTTTAGTAGTAATGAGGATTACGCCATTGGAAGCCCTTACACCATAGATAGACGCAGCAGCAGCATCTTTCAACACATCTATCGATTCAATATCATTTGTGCCAAAAGAGTTTAAAACATTGTCTGAATTCTGGTCTGGCAATGGATAACCATCTACTACAATCAACGGGTTATTGGTTGATGTTAACGAAGAAATACCTCTTATTCTAATGGCTGTTCCACCAGTGCCGCCGGGTGCACCACTATTTTGTACAATGGTAACGCCGGCTACTTTGCCCTGCAATGCCTGTCCTGCATCCGCTACAGGCAAGGAGGCAATATCTTTTGATGAAACAGAAGAAATGGCAGTTGTAATTTCTTTACGTTTTCTGGTACCATATCCTATTACCACCACTTCATTCAAACCTTGCGAAACAGATACCATTGTAATTTGAACACCAGAAGTATTGCCCACTTTTATTTCCTTTCCCTCATAACCTACCAATGATACTACCAACACAGCATCTGCATTGTCAACTTCTAATTTAAACGCACCCGCTTTATCCGTAGTAGTACCCTTTGTGGTGCCTTTTACAGTGATGCTTACGCTTTCTAATGGAGCGCCTGAAAGTTGATCGGTAACTGTGCCGGAAATAGCCATGAGTGAAAGATCATTTCGGGCATCTTTTGCAGAAGTATGCACTTCAGAAATATTTAACCCTGCTGTCAAACTCTTAAAGTCTTCAGCGCTTTTGTAAATAACATACACTTTGCTTAATACCCTTTTAAACTTTAACTGGTAAGGCTTTAGTAAGTCTTCGAGCAGGTTTTCAACTGCTGTGTATTTTTTTACATCGAAATTAAATCGTACGCCCGGCAGCGTATTGGATTCATAAACAAAATCGGTATCAAATTTCTTTCGTGATTCTGTGAGGATATCCGCAATGGTTTTTGACTCCTCCATCTGCCCTTTTGCAAAGCAGGTAACATTTAAAATTAGCAGGATACACAGCAACATCCTGCCTTGAAAGGTTCTTTTTCTCATACAGCTTGATTTATCGTTTTGTAACAATTCAGTCCTCTTTTAAGGCTGGGTTATTTTTATTGATTTGTTTTCTATCACCATTTTAAATTTAAACGCAATTTCAAGTACATTCAGTAACTCCTGCAGATTAGCAGCCCTTACATCGCCAGTCATCGAACGCTTCAATAATTTTCCATCCGTAACATCCAGTGAATATCCATACACATCTTTAATCATGATGCCAATATCTTTTAAAGAAGTATTATCAAAATGAAATTCGTTTCTTACCCAACCCGAACGGAAATCAATGTTGGTCTCTGCCGCCAGTTGAATGCCGGTTACCGTATCCAGTTTTACCACTTCACCCGGTTTCATTTCTATTACCTTCCGGCCTGCATACTTTTGCAGTATTGCATTTGTTTTACCATGTAGCGATAATTTTATTTTACCTTCTTCCAGCGAGACGATAGCTTTTGCATGGCGTGTGTTTACATTAAACTTTGTGCCCAACACTTCCACATCTATGTCCTTTGTATGCACTACAAATTTTTGATGGGTTGCAGGTTTCTTTTCTACTTCAAAATAGGCTTCGCCATTTAACCATACTTGCCGATCGCCGGTTTTACTCCAGTCTGCCGACAAGGTTAATTCTGAATTGGCATTGAGTGTAACCTTTGAACCATCCGGTAAAGTGATGTGCTTGATTTGGGAAAACTGTGTTTTATAAAAATTGATTGTGCGGCTATCGGCTGTAGATAAATACCAAACACCTGCGCTGAGTAAGAGAAGAATAGAAGCTGCCACCAGCAAAGGTTTAAGCCATCTTACGGGTGTAGGAATATTTTGTTGGCGGATGCCGTTTTCAATAGCTTGCCAGTTGGCCTGTTGCTTTTCCTGCGATATCTCTTTCTTTTTAAACTCAACAGGGAGATTCTGGGGCAAATCGTTTTCGTTGTTGTCAATCATACAGCAAGATGTTTTGTAATAAGACACTAAACATCAGCTAACCTACTCACGCTGTAATAATTATTTTAAAATTTATTTGCCCGGTAAATAGCAGAGAGCAATAAAACGAGGGATAAGAGGTTTGCAGAGCGCATTTTTTGCAGGGCCCTTTGTTTAAGATTCATAGCGCTTTGTGCATTGATATGCATGATTTCCGCAATCTGCGAAAGCGTCATATTTTCAAAATAGTGTAGATAAATAATTTCCCGTTGTCTTTCAGGCAGTGCATTAAGCAGCTTGGCTATTTTTTCTTTTAATCCAGCTTCAGCTTCTTTTTTTATAAATATTTCTTCCTGAGAAAATTCAATGTCGGGCCCTGCCAACCCTCCAATCTTTAGCTCCCTGAGTTTTAAGTTCCTTAACTGGTTGAGTACCTGCCTTCGGAGGGCAGTGTAGAAATACGGTTTCACGGTTTTAATATCACCGATGGAATATCGCTTATTCCAGATTTTGATAAACAAATCCTGGATGGCATCATCCGCCAGGGTTTCATTGTTTAATAATTTGGCAGCATAACTGTATAAACCACCAAATAAAGCAGTGTGAATGTTGCCTAAAGCAGCCGTATCATTATTTAATACCCGCTGCCACCATTGCTGTAGCTGTTCATTATCGGAATGCACTTTCTCCATTCTGCTTTATGCTGCAATAATACGGGTTATTTATTTTTTTAGTTAAAATAAATTGAATCTTACCGAATTCATATTTCGGATAGTGACGGGTGAAAATACCAGTAATTAAAACAGATTAATACCCGAAGAAATGGATAATTTGGTTGTTTGGAACAGATGCTCCCGTTCACTGCCCTTAGGTGCTGCCCCAATATTGCCGAACCCAATCTACAGCGTATAGCCAAAAAAATGTTCTCTAATGGTTCGGGGCTTTTGCGTTTTGTATTGAGTGGTTTTAATTTTAAGGACTCATCGGTTATACGACAAAATATTCTGCGTTCCCTTTTTGACACTTTGGTTACTTTACATTTTTAAAGAACCATTTGAAACTTCGCAGCGAAACCATCGTCCACGCCATACGTACTAAGTGTCTTTACAGCCGATCAAATACTGTTATTTCAAATGCTGGTAATTATGAACAATTATTGAATGAAAATATGGATGAGAACAATGCAAACCATAACCTTCAACCTCATTAAATAAATACCCAGGTGTAGCACCTAATTCACAAACTTCAATTATATAACTAACCTTAAGCAACATAGCCTTACAAGAAATTACTTTATGCCGCTTTAGGTATTGATAGGTTAATAAGCTTTTTGCAGGCCGCCTGACGGGCAGCCAGGTAGATTTTGTTCTTCATAGCAAAATGGTTTGTTCCTGTTCTTTGTTTGAGCCATCTTAGTTACAAATGCCACGATAAATAGATACAGTGATTTGTTTGCGTTTTGATGTTTTTGGTGGGTGATGTAGCAAACCCCGTATTGCTTTTAATGGACTTATGGTATTCTTCTACACCCCACCGTTTTTTGTAGATTGTAGCAATTTGTTCACACGATAAATTTAAATTACTGCACGACAGGTACAACTCGCCGACTGTGTGATCCTCGTTTTTGAAGACTTGCTTTATAAGCAACAGCGAAAAATCAAGCTCTTCGAGCCAAACGTCCCCGATCTGCTGGGGTGCATTTAAAATTGCTGGAAGGATTGCCAACCTTGTACAGATTCTATTTTGCTAAAAACACTTTAATAAAGGTTGGCAACCCTCTATTTAGCTTTTCCAGTTTTAAATACGCCCGTCTGCTGTGCAGGCTGGAGAGATTCAATATTTATGGATAACTTATTTTCAATAACTATCCGCAATTCGGTGCAAAGAGGCGTAGCCTTGGTTAATATTGTAACTACGGACTTCAACCCGTTGATAAACTAAGCAATAGTGTATTGAGAACCTTAGGTTTGGCACATATAGAGAGAGCCGCAACAAGTAACTAAACCTTATGATTTTACTAATTATATTAATATATGTGCTGAGCATACGCCTCCCGACCAAAAAATTTTTTAAACACAATTGGTTAAAACCCGTTGTTACAAAACGGAAACAAGCCTACGGCTCTACAGTTTTTTTTTGATGAAGTTGATCCCAATTGCGGATAGTCATTTTATTTTCTTTATCCGCCTTGCTTAAGGCTACTTTACGATTGCTTTTTAATGCAAGTATAAATCAATATTCCCTTCGCCTTGTATTGTCTGCATATTTTCTACTGATGAAAACCAACTGTCAGCCAGCACATAATCAAACCTGCATTTATAGGTACAATCCTTTACCATTTCCTGGAACATTTCATTTTTTGTTTTGCTGGCTTTGCGTTTTTGTAGGCCCGATTTTTCGTCCGTTACCCACAAATCTTTTTTTACAAACTCAACTACGCAGGTCAGCCGCATACGATTTACTTTCTACCAATGCTGTTAGAAAATTAACGCCATTTACTGAACACTAAAATACATGGTGCTAATGCCGGCAAACCAATTCACTGTTGTCTGTAAATTGCGCCCTTAGATAAATGCTGTGTTAATTAATCATGTTTAATTGATAGTAAAGATGCCATCCCTGGTACTGTAGTATAGGAACTCGAGCATATCAAAAAACCTGTATATAAGTCCGCAAAGTTTTCCACAAGCAATTTAGTTTGTGATGCAAGATTAGTTTTTATTTTGCGCAAGATGAGTAACTAATATTACTGATGAGATTCGCACTATACCCGACAAAAATATTACCCTGTCACCATTGACAATTCACAACATACATGGCACCAGCTATTTTACTTTACTATTTGCTGTAACACCTTCCACATTTCATTTGCCACCAACAAATTACCCTTCTCATTCAGGTGAACCCGGTCGGCAGTTAAAATTCCTTTTTCGGCATTGGTTGGATTATTGGCTTTTAGATAATCTGCAAATGCATTGCGCAAATCGATTACCGGTAATGAAAGATCCTTTGCCATTCTGCGGATGATATTGCTGTAGTTATTCAGGTCGCCATCCTGTTGATTGGAATTGTCGTTGCGTTCACCAATCACTGATGGAGTGCATACCGCAACTTTAATATTTTTATCTTGTAGTTTTTTGATCATGGCCCGATAGAATTTTTCAAACTTATCTGCATCGGTACCTGTACCCGAACTTGCTTTATGCCAAATATCATTGATGCCTACATAAATAATCACGATGTCCGGCTGCTTAGCCAACACGTCTTCTTCCATTCTTAAATAGAGATCATATACTTTGTTGCCTCCAATGCCTGCACCAGCCAATTCAATTTCATTGGGAAGATGAGACTGCTTAATGATGCTATCTAATTTTATAATATAGCCGTTGGGTTGCACACCAGCCTGGGTTATAGAATCACCGAAGAAAACGACCTTCATCTTTTTTGGAGGATTAGCAAATGACAAGAGCAGCAATGGAAAGAACAAGATGATTTTAGATAAGTGTTTCATCGATTTTTTTGTTGAAATGATTGAATGGTTTTGACGTTCAAATGTACATTTTCTATGATTGTTATATCCAGATGAAAAGGGTGCATTTAAAATTGTCGGAAGGGTTGCCAACCTTGTGCAGGTTCTTTTCTGCTAAAAACACTTTAAAAA
>JBGSMI010000332.1:0-3316 GCA_041740215.1 Ferruginibacter sp. | reverse complement strand
TTAATTGATTATAAAAAATATTTAGTACCTCAAATAAAGTTTGGTACAGACGAATGGTTTGATATGTTTAAGTGGGCACTTGCAGAGGCTAAAAGATTGGGCATTACCATTGGCGCACACAATTGCGATGGCTGGAGTTCGAGTGGTGGCCCTTGGATTACACCCGATCAATCAATGAAAATGTTTACATGGGCTAATACCAATATCGAAGGAGGAAAAACGGTTTCAATGGAATTGGAACGCCCCTATGGCAGGGATAACTTTTATAAAGATGTTGCTGTAGTAGCGTTTCCCTCATTTACCGAATCAAATTCTTTTCAAAAAGCGAAGCCTACAATATTGCTAAATGACAGTTCGAATGCCAACGTGCTTGCAGATGGAACCCCGGTTAGTTTTGTGAAGATAGACAGAGGCAACACAATTACATTTCAATTTGTGACTGCATTTGAAGCCAATACTATTTGCTTGTTACCCAGAAAAGAATTTACCTGGAATAGCCCGAAAGATTTTGAAATGACTTATATATTATCATCTTCCTCTAATGGCAAAGACTATGAGCAACTGCTGGAATTTAAAGTAACAGGGCTAAACGAAATGAAACAAATTGAATTTCCTGCTACCAAATCCCGGTACTACAAATTAACCGTAAAAGATTTCGGATATACAGATTCGTGGCTGGCACTGACCATGGCAGAGGTGGAATTACTTAAGAAAGATGAATCCCCCTCTTATTATCCGGGCATTGCATTTCATCAGGAAAAAACAGTGATGGTGAAAGCTGGTAGTAAGAATAGTTTTGAAGAACCAGGTCTGTCTACCGGTGCTATCAACCAAAGTAAGGTGTTGGATATAACAAACAAAATGGATGCAAATGGAATGCTGCATTGGACTGCACCAGCAGGCAATTGGAAGATCATTCGTTTCGGTTACACCACTACAGGAGCTGTAAATGCACCTGCCACAAAAGAAGGAGAAGGTTTAGAATGTGATAAAATGGACTCCAATGTGGTAGCGTATCACTTCAGTCAATTCCCACAAAAATTAATTGATAAAGCCGGCGCCATGGCAGGCAACACTTTTAAATTTCTGTTGATAGACAGTTGGGAATGTGCCTTGCAGAATTGGACACAAAGTTTACCGAATGAATTTGAAAAAAGGAGAGGATATAAAATTACGCCTTTCATTCCCGCTTTATGTGGCGAAATGGTTACAGACGCTGCTACTACTGAAGCATTCTTATTTGACTTCCGCACCACTATTGCCAATTTAATAGAAAACAATTATTATAAAAAATTCAACAGCCTTTGTCATAAAAACAAACTGGATATGCATGCCGAAGTAATTTATGGCGGCCCGGGATATCCGCCGTTGGATGTATTGAAAACGAACCAATATGCCGATATGCCGATGTTTGAATTCTGGACAGGGCACAACGGAAAAACCACCACACTGGAATACAATGCTTCTAAAAATGTACCTCTCGATTTTTTGGCAAGTGCTACCCTGTTTAATAATAAAAAAGTACTGGGTTCGGAGGCTTATACGGGCATGGCGCATTACAGTGAATCGCCTGCGGAATTAAAACCTTATGGTGACCGGGCTTATAGTTCCGGCATCAATCAAATGATATTGCATAGCTATGTACACCAGCCTGCAGATACTGTTGCCGGAATGACATTGGGCGGATTTGGTTCGCATTTTAACCGAAACAATAGTTGGTTCGGTTTTGCAGGTTCATGGATGGATTACCAATCGAGAATTCAATACATGCTGCAGCAAGGACAAATGCAGGCAGATGTTTTGTATTATGTTGGCGATCAGTTGCCGCAATACCTGGAAGCAGGCAACGGCGTGAATGTACCCAATGGTTATCAAATACATGTAGCCAATTACGATATTCTTCAAAATAAAATTGCTATACATAATGGTAAATTAACCTTTGGCAATGTTGCCTTCTCAATACTTACCTTACCCGAAAATATGGGCATGGAATTGTCCACCTTAGTGCGTTTAGAACAATTGATAAAAGCCGGCTTAGTAGTTTATGGACCCAAACCAACCAAACAATTATCCATGTACGGCATTAAAAAAAATGCGAGCCGATTCAATCAATTAATAGCAAACATTTGGGGTAAAGTGGACGGCGTTAGCCTTAAAGAAAACAACTACGGCAAAGGCAAAATATACTGGGGTGAATCGATAAAAACAGTGTTGGATAAAATCAAACTACAACCCGATTTTGAAACGCTTTCTACCGACACGACTACATTTTTATACACACATAGGGCGTTAGGTAACAAAGACATTTATTTTGTTTTCAATCAACAAAACAAAGAGCATATTCGTGACTTATATTTTAGATCGGTCAATACCTCTGTAAAAGAATACAACCCAAAAGATGGTTCAATTACGCCAATCGCCTTTACCAAAACGTTAGATAACAGAACTAAAATTAAATTCACCTTTGGAGCAAGAGAATCACGGATTTTTGTGTTTGAGAAAGGAGATGGAAAATTAATAAAGCCAGCAACGGACAGCAAAGAAAACATAGTGATTACTGATTTTAAAGGCACACTTAGTTTTGATACCCGTAGTAATAAAAAAATAGCTCCTGTAACTATTACCAGCCTGCAATCATTAACCGAATTTGAAAATACCGATATCAAATATTTTAGTGGATTTGCCCAATACAGTATCAATTTTAAAGCACCTGTTTCTTATTTAAAAACTGGCGGAAAAGTATTACTTGATCTAGGAAAGGTGGGCGTAACAGCAAGCGTAGTCTTAAATGGAAGGCTATTGGGTACTGCCTGGTATAGCAATACACAATTTGATGTAACTGCATTATTAAAAGAAAATAACAGCTTACAGGTTGTAGTTGGCAATGAATACCGCAACAGAATAATTGGAGACTTTGTAGAGTTTGGAAAACTTAAAAACATTTGGACAACTTCTCCTGTGCAAGAATACCTGAATAAAGACAAACCGTTGAAACCATCGGGTTTGATTGGGCCGATTCAGTTGGTAAAAGTTCAAACTAAAAAATAAAAAAATCTAAAAGAGCAAAAATCAGCTAAGAAACTATAGAAAGGCTTACAAAAAAATATAAAATGAACGGAACTACTTACAACTATGAACAAATTAAAAATTATAATGCTCATTAGCTCAGTACTGGTTTCTCTTAATTGTTTTTCCTCCGAGTATTTTGTGGATTCGAAAGGGAACGACAAGCACAATGGCAGCAAGAAATTTCCGTTGAAAACCATTTTCAAAGCTTCTGAAATGGCGATGCCAGGCGATACTGTTACTATTCTGG
>JBGSMI010000314.1:0-44026 GCA_041740215.1 Ferruginibacter sp. | reverse complement strand
TAACTCACTTCCTTCCGCTCCATTCCGCTGTATTCCGCTTCGCTGCATACAACTCCATTGCGCTTCATTCAGATCGTTCATTTCAATTCGCTTTTCCGGTAAGCTTATAAAACTCACCAGGCACACAGCAGTATTTCGCTCAATCATTTCCACTACGTTCACCACTTCATTCGTTCGTACCTCACTCATTTCGTCCGTTCACTCCGTGTCGTTCTTTCGCTTCATACACCTGTTGGCTAAATCTTCAAGTACCAACGTTAATTCTATAAAAGAACGGTGTGGATAACGTAATTTTAAAGCTTAAATATAAATTAAAAAATTTCGTTCATCATTATATATAAGCGTTCATCATCTAAATACCGTTAAATTATCAACATGAATATATTGCCATTTTATGTGATACACATTTGAATACAACCAACTAAAGATTGCTCCACCTAAAATTACCGACCAATGACAGATTTAGCAATTAGAAAACAGCTTGACGCCTTAAATAAAACTACACAAGAAGCCTTAAAATCTAAGGAGGCATCTTTGCAATTATTGATCAATCTTCGCCTTGTCACTAATGTTGCAGGGGGTCAATCTAATTCAAATACATCAACTCAAAGAGTAAGCAAACACCGATAAACATTTAAATGTCATACCACCAACCCTACCAAATTACTGGATTTCATGGGTGTGATAAGTCCATTGGTATTAAAGTACTTAACGGTGAGGATGACTTGACATTAAGTAGTAATGCCTGGGACTGGTTAGCTGATGGAATTTACTTTTGGGAACAACATCCGTAGCGAGCTCTTGAGTACGCAATTGATTGCGCCAGGGGAACGCAAGTTCATAAAGGAAAGATCAAAACACCATTTGTTCTTGGAGCAAATATTGTTTTGGGGAACTGCTTAACTCTTGTTGAACCACGTGCTGTATCAGCTTTGGATAAAGCATTCAATGATTTAAAATTAGTGTACGAAAATGCAGGAAGGGCTCTCCCAATTAATAATGACAATGTTAGAATATTAGATTGTGCTGTTATAGGGATGTTGCACTACTCGAATGATACTGCAGGCAACCCAAAATACGATACTGTTCGATGTGCATTTAATGAAGGAGGCCCAATTTTTCCTGGTTCTAATTTTACGAAAAAAGGACATATAGAAGTCAGTGTCCTTAATTCAGATAATATTAAAGGTTATTATTTACCTCGCCCAATTGCAATCTTCAACCCATACTTAAACGCAGACTTTATAAAGTCTTAATTGCCTGCTATTATACCCTTCAGGCGCAGACTCCGTCCGGTGTCTTCCCTGTTACTAATCTCCGATCCTAAAAACCATCTAAAATAATAATATCCAACAGCCCCTTCTTCTCTGTAAAATAATCAGTAGCACTGCTATATATCCAATGCCACACTTCTGCTACAAAGCCTGCTGTTGCAGGGTTCCAATGAAGATATTTTAAGCGCTGTTTGTACATTTCTGTACTGTCGAATAATACTGGATGATTTTCATGCTCCCAAAACTTGTGTTTAAAATTACTGCTGCTTTTTTTGCCTTCAGTTGCAAAAGCTGGAGTAAGTATTCTTTTCTAATTTCCTTTAAATTGTTGATGACTGCATCTATTAATTTCATGGCGATAAAACTTTTTATATTTCGCAAGATCAATCCCAAATCACGTCCTTAATTGCAACTACAGATGGCATGCAGATGATTGGTCATTAACATCCACGCATGTATTTTTAAACCCTGGCTTCGCTGGCGATGCCGGATACTATCTAACAGAATTGTTTTGTATTTCTCTCTTGTAAAAATATCTGTCCACCCCGCTACTGTTGACGTGGTAAAATATACTGCGCTGTTATCTACAAATTTATACCAGGTACTCATTGTATTTTTATTTAGATCGTTATGAGTAAACTTGCGTAGCTCAAAGCGTATTCAACTTAAAGCAGTAGTAACAGGGCAGACACAGGACGGAATCCTGCGCCTACCGGTGTACTCTCGTTTATTATAAAGCCAATGGGCGTTTTCTCCGCTTGTAACAATGAGTTAATTTCTTGCGAAACCTGATCCATAACAGCCGTGGAATCCAAAGGGGCTTTCCTGAAAAATTAAACAGGGTGAAAAGAAATATTTACAGATAAATCCACAAGCCTGATCCCTGCAATCTTTAATTGCTGCATGCAGTTATTTAGATAGATTGGAACAGGTTAACATTTAAAAAATCATTTTAACTTTTTCATTAAATCATCCATCGCCAGGCAGGCCATCATCACACAGAAAGTACCATGCGAATCATTGTTAACCATTGGCTGTCTTTCGTAATAGGTGTAATCTTCGCTCGTCATGCTGCCAACTATAATACCTTCTATGGTACCATTATTTTTTATGCGGCTACTAACAGCCCTCCAGCCATTGAGAGCGGGTTGTAAATAACGTTTTTTATCAAGCCATCCATTGGTAATGCCCCGTGCAATGCACTGGGTAATAATGGCGGTGCCAGACGTTTCTAAACGGGTAGTTGGCATATTGATGATATTATGCCAAAAGCCGGTACTATGCTGGTATTTTAGCAAAACTTCCACCTGCTTGCGGTAGATCGCCATTACCTGCTTTCTCAATGGGTGCTTTGCCGGTAAATCCTGCAGCACTTCCGTTGCGGCCCACAATCCCCATCCATTGGCACGCAACCAATAAGGATAATTTACTTCCGGACGTTGTGAATGGCGTGCATGGTGATACAGACCATCCTTTACATTAAACAATATCTGGTTAAATGCAATTACTTGCCCGGCAGCATCTGTAAACAATTCATTGCGTTCGTTGGTATCGGTAGTCTCTAACGCACATTGCATTAAAAAAGGAATGCCCATATACATATCATCTACCCAGGTGGTATATTTTTCTGGTGTTAGCCGGGTAAAATTGCCCAATGGCAAACGCACTTGCTCCTTAATTACATATTGCTTTATTGCCCTAAACATAGAGTCGAACTGTGGCCTGTTTTCAAAACTATTTTTCATCCGCAATTGTTGCACAAAGGGCATTGCAGTAGCGCCTGTAAAATCCAGTAAAGGTGTGTTTACCAACAAATGATTCATGCAATAAAACTGATTCAACGAATCTACCTGGTAACGGATAAAGGGCTCCGACTCCAGCATGAAATTGCAATACCGCATACTGAATTCATCATAACGATTGGCGCCACCTTGCAGGGTGAGTAAAGCCATTGCCCTTGCCAAACCGGCGTTGTGATAATTGTAATGATAAAAGCTACCCCAATACGGCTCATTGTCGGGCACTGTATTCGTTAACTCTACCCTTGGAATACTCCATGTAAATGATTGGTTTTTATCGGAATACATGCGACCAATTTTAAAGCCATCTTCTACACCATATTTTGTGCGCATACCGTCTGCAAGATTATTGATTGCAAATGGACCCATTATCAGCCAGTTACTGATTTTTGCTACGTCGGGTAAAATATCAGGTACCTTCTGCAAGCCTATTGTAGCATCGCTGCCATTGGCCTGCATAATAATTTTCCAGCCATTTCCATTGCTTACCGATTTCAACAACAACTCATTGTTTCCTTTTTTTAGCGGAAGCAAACATTCAAATTGCAATTGAATACTCCGCTCCTGCTGAATGGCGGTAAACTTATTGGATTGTACATTTTCATACACCTGTTTTCCGTTCAGCCAAATCATTAAAGCGTCACTATGACTGATGGAAAGGGTCACCGTGGTATCAACAGGCGATTGCACCTGCGTATAAGCGAAAGCTGCACCTGCTGCGCCTTTACCAAAATTATTCTCCAGATTCAGGTTTTGCATATCGCTTAAACCGGGCAATTCTTTTTTCGATTGTAACTGGTATCGAAAAGATGAATTTGCGATAACGTAGTCACCAACTTTTTGGGCCTCCTCCATGGGATTTTCCATTTGGTTCCATTGCGCCTGTAATTGAAGTTCCCCAATATTGAGAACTGAAAATAGTATGATTTTTTTAAGATTGAACAACATGTTGTCAGGTGTTTATTTATTTAAAATAATTTTACCGTTTAGATTTCCGAGGATCTATATTAATCTCTTTTCTATTCAAATATTCGCTGAAAGGCCCTTTGTAAAAATTGATATTTTTGTTAATGGCGATTACGTTTGACTCAATCAATTTCTATTCTACTAAAATATGCCATCAAATTCTATTTTGCACCCTGAGCAAAATGGTCAGTCATCTTCTTCTTAAATTTCAGCATAATAGACCCTTCTGGCTTAAGTGTTATTTTCCTTAACCCCAACACAAAATTTTCTCCCAGCATATTTTTATTATTGGCATCGTGATCTTCCATTAAACTAACCGTTGCTTCCACTGGAGTAGGATTACTTAGTTGCAATACCAATTCCTTTTTGGTATCTGCAATTTTCTTCACGTCAATATTGTCAAAAGCAACGTACACGCCTTTTTCCGGCTGTACAAAAAGGCCGGGCAATTCAATGGTGGTAAGCATCAGGCTGGTTTCGGCCCATGTAGAAATAGGCAATACATAGCCTATTGTTTCAGGTCCCTCCCAATCATTCATATTGATGCGCTCACTCACAAAACCAGCAGGCAGGTTGCCAAGTGGCTTCAATGGATGCCCTAAGTATTGAGGAATATGAAAAGCAATATCACGCAGTAAATCAAGGTAAATACGGTTGCCTGTGTATTGATACAATTTTAATAACCCTACCCCGGAGCCAGTACAAATACCTGGTGCAGTATGTTTGTTCTGGGTATTGGCATACACCGATCCCATCACATGAATATTGGCTTTTGCATAAGCCGAAGTATCCGGAAATTGATAATTGTAAGATACCACCCAGGTGGCAAATTGCGTTGCTGCATGTTCTGCCTTTAGCAACCATTGCTTATCCTGTGTAGCTTCATATAAAGTAACGTAACTCTCCACCATTGCTGCCGCAGATTCTGAATCAAAATTTTGTACCGCATCACCAGGACCACCACAGGTAATTCCTTTACTGGTGAAATGACTGTAATAATAATTGGCAATGGAAGTGGCTGCAATCAGGTACTGTGGCTCATTGTAATATTTTGCAGCCAGTGCAAGTGCTGCCGGTACAATTGCTCCGCTGGTAGAACCTCCCACAACAATCTCTCCCGTTTGGCTATTTACAAACTGCCCCAATTGTCCATTTGTATTCCATAATTTAACAAAGGCATCACAAACCGTTTTGTTGCCTTGTTTCCAGCTTTGCTTTACAACAATTCCTTTTTTCTCCATCAGCATAAATTGCTTCAGGATGTACCAGATTGCATCACCACTTTTTCTAACCAGGTGCCAATTGCCTGTATGTGGTTTTCTAATATCGCCACCCAGCCATTCGGTACCGTTTCTGCCTGCATCCCAGTAAAATCCGGATGGGCTAATTCCATTGGGAAACAGCCAATCAAAATTTCGCAACACATTTTTCACCGTGCTGTCACTGCCGGAAAATAAAAGTGGATAGGTACTGATCATTCCGCCCGTCCAGCCTATCTGCCAATCCTGTAAAAAATTTTCTCTAAATCCTACGGAGTAATAACCATATTGGGGAACAAAATTCTTTTCATTAAATTTCTTTTCGAGCAACTGCATACTGGCTGCGTAAGAAAGGCTTGATTTCAATGCTGTATCACCTGCAATATCTTTACGGATAGAAGCGAATGATGTAAATAAATCCTGTAAAACAGGAGCCTCAAAATCATATAAGCGAAAACGGATAACGACACTATCGCCGGCTTTAAAATCATGCGGTTGATCCCAACTGGGAAAATGATTGTCGCAATTTTTATACACATACTGCTCCCTTACTACCGGCGATGTAATTGAGATAACAGCCTGTTGCCGATCCCTTGTTTCATACATACCAATTCCATAATCTCCCAGCTTGTTTCCCTGCCCGGTTAACATCCATACTGCTTGATTGGCTGTAGCGGATTGAAAGCCGATAGATGGAGTAGCAAAATCGCCACTGCGTTGTTGTATGCGTGAAAATCCGCCGTTCTCACTTAGTTTGGGCACATCGGTTAAAATGATTGGTTTATCCGGGCCAATATCCTGCACCTCATATAATTTGGGCGAATACCGCAACCGCCTCCAGGGGTATTTATTACCATTATAAGCCACAGCCGGCATAAGCACATAATTGGATGGATTCCATTTGTTGAACACAATATTTGCAGACAAAGCGGCATTGCTTACACTCCCCGTTTTGCAATAAAAAGCAATGGTAAATTCTACTGCATTGGGCTTGTTAATTACAGGTGCAGCCTTGGTGGTTACCTCCCAGTTGCTTTCTCTAAAGTTTATTTCAACGGGTAGGCCATTCACCTCCGTTTGCTGTTGATGCACCAGCAAATTATATTGCGAAGGATCGTATTGCTGCATACCAATCTTTATTAGGGCATGGTTGTTTTGCAACAAATCTGCCGTGCTTTTTTCCCATTGGGCAAGCGATAACAATGGAGTAAAAAAAAGTAACAATAAACTACAACGCATGGTAAATATTATTTTTGATGTTTAGCAAGTCGGCCGATCCAATCTGTAAATTCTATTAAGGCAATATCATTGTTAAAACTGGCAGGAAGTTTTCCGTTTACATATTCGTTGTACAGCCAGGGATCGCCAACTACAATAACAGTTCCCTTACCAAATTGTGAATAAGCCCCTATTACATAATTATCCCGCTGGTGTTGCAAAAATGGTTTAGCCGGTTTGGTAAGCGTAAGTGTACTCACTTCCTTGAGGTATAATTTTTTTGCTTTTTTAAAAACGGGATGATTAGCTGCGGGATAAACTGCGGCCATATCAAACTGGTCATTCACCACCGGATTTTTACTATCTGCATTAAACTGAATACCAAACAAGCGCAATAAACTATTGATATGTACTTGTTCTGCGTTGAGCGAATCGTTGCCCAACACAACCAATACGCCACCCTTTTTTACCCATGCAGCTATATTTTTTACATGAGTTGGTAAGATAAAGTTTGGACTTGCAGTTTCCCGTTCTGTATCCGGATCTACAATAATGTACACATTTGCATTCTTGAGATTAGGTACAGTTGGAGCGGCAGATAACTGCTTCGTTTCAAATCCACTTGCTTTAAATACTTTACCCCAACTACTAAAACCGGATTGAGCAGTATCTGCCCATAGATAATGAAAAGGCTCCATTGACCCATCTGATTTTTTTCGAAATTCATAGTTAAAATAGTTGTCGAGTAATACAGTTTTTTGAGCATGCACTGAGGCATCACTAAAAAAAATCAATCCCAATATTCCAAATAGATACTTGTACTTTTTCATAAAATAATTGAATGTAGTTTTATTGTTTGCGTTGTTTGAGCTGTTACACTAAAAGGTATCCCTGCTTCTATCTTTCCATCTTTTTGCAAAAAGTACCTCAAACTATATTGTCCATGAAACCCTCTAAACCTACATATTCCATCCGCATTGGTTTGAAGTGTAAGTTTTGTTGTCCAATCCTGGTGAATGAGTTTTTTTACCCGGTGATACACCGGCTTTAATTCATAGGAAGGCGAGTCATTTTGCTTCCATTCTACCGCCATACCCATAAACCCCCAAAAAACAAATGCTTCCACAGAGGGATGCGCAAAAGCACAGGTCAAATATTGTTCAACAAAATCGGCCTGCATCAAATCTATCTGAGCCTGCGTATATTGCGGGGCAGCATTGTTCTGAAAATTTTCAGTTATAAAATCACCATTTACTGCGGTACCCTTTACACCTGATTTTTTTAAATGATCTGTATGTGCCCAAAACTCGGTTACATGCAATGGCAAACCAGCCTTAGCCATTTGGCTATAAAATGCCATCTGATCTGCCGGCTTTTGCCAACCATCGTGGCATTGCAAACCTACTGCATTAGGCTGATGCCCGGTGGCACCCAAATGCTGAATTAACTCTATGTAACGCTCTCTTTGTAACTGTGGTGTAATATCAAGTCCTGTATTGGATTTTAAGGGATTCGGCCATGGCAGTTCAAGGCCGTAATCATTTAACGTGTACGTTGCATCAGGGTCTTCACTTCTTACAATATCCAATATAAATGATATGTACTCTGACATATTTTCGGCAGTTTCAAAATGTGGCCACTGCCTTTTTGATAAATTCTTTAACGCAGGTTCCCACAGCATTTCGTTTACTGCATCCCATATTTTCACCCTTCCCTTAAACCGGCCTACCAATTGCCGCAAACGTACCTCCAAAAATTTTAGTTGGGTTGGATAATCGTATTGCTTTAACCAATCGGGAATGGCTTTATCAACAGGCCAAAACAAAGGATGTCCTTTTACAGTCAGTCCATTTGCATTGCCCCAATTAACGGTATCTGCAAATCCATCGTATAATATCTCACCCAGATATTCTTCGGTTTTGGCCATATTGTTTCGGGGTCTTTCAGTCCAATAGCAGGTTGCATTTACCGTATTTAATACCGATGCAAACAACTTTCGGTAATGCTTCAATTTTTCGCTACCAGCTCCTTCTTGCCTAAAGAGTTTATCCATATCAGGATTGCAATCACCAAAATTAAAATGGTGACTTTGGTGTACAATATTTACCGGAGCATGCTTTAGCGGTTTTCCATCGGCAGTAAGCAATTGTATCGCTACATCCGTCATTCGTAACCGCTTAATATCCTCTCTTGCTTTTGCCAGTACCTCATCATCTGCCAAGGCTTGTTGCATTAGCCAATCTCTTTTTTGGGGAGACAGCAAATGCTTATCCGCCAATAACCAATGTGGTAAAAGTGTAAGGGCAAAACCACTGCTACCCTGCTTTAAAAATTGTCTTCGATTATTCATATCTGGTCCATTAAAAAAGTATTGGAAAATAAAATGCGTTTACTTTACCAGAGATCTTTTCGCCATTATAAACTCCGCTAAAGGTACCATTCCATTTTTCGCCATCTCTTACTAATTGCATGGTATAAACACCCTTGCCAGCCGGCGTAATTCCGTTACGGCTTTGCATTTCTTCAAAATCAATCGCCAGTTTCATATCAAGTTTTGTATCACTTAATTTGCAATTACTTACTTGTCCTTTCATTTTCCATCCAAATAAATTTAATAATGGTTTTGATTGCGAAAACTCAAGTCGCAACGATTGATTCCAGCCTGATCGTAAAGAATCGAAAAACAAATTCATTTCACCATTTGTAAGTTTGGCCGTTTTCCACGCACTTCCATTAGCACTTACTCTTACGCTATCCAGGGTTGGCAACAATTTTTTGTGCGCTTCTTTATGCACATCCAATTCGTCATTATAATTTACTACTCCATCATAAAAGCGATCTTCAGTAGAAATGCCCTGCACCCAACGATACCAGGTAAATCCAACAATACCATCATGCATGGCTGTTCGCTGCAAAGTGGCAGTTCCTGCTCTAAACATTCTTTCCTTTACCGATAATGGTTTAACAGCTTCACTGGCAAATGGAATGTGTTTAAATAAGTCTGTGTTCCAGCTAATCTCTCCAATCAACAATGGAAGCTGTGTGTACTGATAGATGGTATCATAACGGTCGTATAAAGTGGGCCGGTAATTATTGACTGATATTACATCTGTAAAAGGTTTGATGGCATCCAATACATAAACTGGTGGAGCTGAGCCAAACCTACAGCCCAATATCAAATGATTGGGATCGTATCTTTTGATAAGTTCATTGGTGATAGCAAAATATTTTGCTGCATATAATTTTGAAAAAGCTGCTGCATCTGTATCATAATTTTTACTATTGATAGCAACTTTATTTTCATTCAATTTTCTAACATCCATCATTGTATTGATGGTTACTCCCCAGGCTGCAGAAAGGTTTTGGAAAGATTGCCCGTATCTGCCTAATAAAAAAGACCAGGCTGCATTAAAAGCTGCTTTTGAAGAGTCCATTGCAAGCACGGTACGCAACAACGTAAAATCAAACTGGCCTGCTTCAAAGCCAAGGTCAAAACCTGTTTCATCTGTTTTACCAAAACCAATTTCATTGTCCGTAAAATACCCCACAAGGTCTTTTGAATAACGCAATGGGGAACACAGTGCTCTTGCTTTTTTATCTGCACCAATCATCCAGGTTGAATCAAAAATATCGGGCAGTCCTTCTCTTTTTGATACCGATGGTAAAAAAGGTGGTTCTTTAAAAAATTCAATGATCTCTGTAAAGGGTATTCCCTTGTTAAAAAACTCTTCGGTACTCCATGCTCCAAGTGCGTTAAAACCCAGCGACCGGAGCGTTTTGACAGAGGCATTTACAAATGAATCCGGACTTTGCTGGTAGTTATATTTTTGATCGATGGTAGGGGCATATTTCCCGGGCATCGCCCTTCTGCCTCCTTGTGTTCCTGCACGGTTTACAGCGCAAACACCTTTGTAGTAAAATGGCTGATTGGTTGCTGTAACAAACCACCATTGCCCTTGTTTGGTTTTGGCAACTCTAAAAAAACCTTCCTTCCCTTTTGCGGTATTCCAATCAAAATCGAGGGATTGTATTTGTGCAAAAACAGCATTGCATAAAAACGAAATACTGTATAAAAAGCAAATGAATTTCTTATTAATCATTGTCATTTTTTTAAGGGTATTATTAACATAAAACCAAACCATTTGGATAAATTATTTACTGTGCGCTTGTTGAGGAATCAGTAAAACAGCATCAGCAGCAAATGCTCCTTCAATACCAGTTGCATTAATAGTTATGGAAATTTTTTCTCCGGCATTTAAATGCAGCTCTCCTAAACTTACCCACTCATGATAATTTTTTCCAAAATCAATTTTACTGGTTAATACCTGTGTAGTTGTTTCTATTTTAACAGGCACCTGATTTGTCCAGGTAACGGCATTTTTTCTATTGTAAGGAGTGTAAATAAATACTGTATAAAATGCTTTCTTTTCGGCAGTTGTAGAAAAACTGAAAGTTGCTGACGATAATTTATCCTTGTTATCAAGTACCATACAATCTGTTTTGTATTGCCCCATTTTTTCTTGACGCAATTGCCAGTTTCCAGCAAAAGACACCTGAAGCGTATCGGCATTATCAATCAATATTTCGGGGATGGAACCATCCAGCAAAGGATTTTTTTTCAACAGATTTTGAATCGCTTGCACATCAATTTGTTGAACTGCTTTACGCTGATCAATAGCCAGGGAGGCCGCTATAGCAGTCGATTGCCCCAACACCATAAAAACGGGTTCCATTCTGATGGAGCCATACGCTATATGGGAAGCGCTTAAACATACAGGCACCAGCAGGTTGGTACACTCATTTGCTTTTGGAATTAAGGAGCGATAAGAAATGGGATAAGGTGGAAATCCACCCACCTGTACATCGCCTTCGTTTTTAACCATTCCATTTACAACAATACGCTGACAATTATGAGAATCCATCGTGTACGCAGCCATACCTACCACATCATTTACTACTTCAACACCCCTGCAATGATGTTCCGTCATTACATATTCTCCCTTCATTCTTCTGGCTTCTCTTACATATAATTGATGAGGAAAGCCAGCATTATCGGTAAACTCATCTTTAGGATACCCCCATTTTTTCATTTGTTGGCGTAGTGTATCCGGCACAGACAAGTCGTTTCCTAAAAAGTACAAAAATCCTTTGATATATAATTCGTGTTCCTTTGCTATTTGCTTTCTGGTTGAATTATTAGCTTCCGCATAATTCCAATTTTCACCTATAAAATCCGTAGAAAAGGGGCCCATATTGTTCATATCAGATTTCCCATTGGGCATTATATTGATTAGCAAATAAGAACGCAGGTCATGTTTCCAGTTGAGGGCGGTCCTTTTTACCAACAGGCGCTTTACCAGTTCATATTTAGAAGGATCATAATTTTCCGGCTTTGCAAGTGGAATAAAATTTTGTTGGTTATTGCTAAGGCAAAGTCGATAATTATAAGCCTGTACCAAATCATCGCCGGTGCCATTTGGGGCTAAAGGCCTTGCAGATACGCCATAAACCAATCCGCTTGCTGCATTACCCGGAATTATATAGGGATCAATACCATCCGGAAATTGATGAAAAGTTTTTAACTGAACACCATTAATAGTTTCTTTGTAAACAGCATTATCTTCCCGGCCGACAGTATAGGACACACCTGCCTTTGCCATCAGATCGCCCTCGTAACTGGCATCTATAAAAACTGTTGCCTTGATTGTTAACGCATTCTTTTTATCATTACCCTCAACCGGCTCAATCTTGATTTGTGCTATAGCTTTACCATTCTTTTTAACGGCTTGTAATTGGTGCTCTTTTATCAGCTTAACCCTGGTACCTTTTAGATATTGGTAAAATAATTTTTCTGCCACATTGGGTTCAAAAGCCCACATCTCCAATGAGCCATAATGGGTTCCCAATTTTCGATAAAAATCTCTGGACAAGCCTGTTACTGCATATTTATTGCCTATATCAGTAGCACCCAATCCGCCAGTTGTTAGTCCTCCGATATGTGCAGATGGCTCTACCAATATTACTGATTTGCCCATTCTGCTGGCAGCTACAGCAGCCATCACGCCCCCTGAAGTGGCACCATACACACAGATATCTGCCTGCAGCGTTTGTGCCTGCAGGTTAATCACCATCATTGTTTGTAAAAGAATAAGTAGCTTTTTCATAATTTCTATTTTTCGTTATTTCATTTTTCAGCTCTTATCCATCTGCCACTAAAAGCCTCCAGTCCAATGGCAGCAGGATTTATTTTTTCACCCGTAAGGGCATCCGTAAATTTTTTATATTGATACCTGGTACTGCTAAATGATACTTTTTTTACCGGATCGTCGTTCAGGAAAAAATAATGATCAGCAGTTGGAGAAGCTTGCCGGTAAACGATTGCGCCCGTGCAGGTATAAGGCGATTTCCAGTTGCCCATCGTATGCTTGAGGGTCCATGCTTCCATAAAACTGTTTTGCTTTCCTTTCATGGAAAAGGATGCATCCGGACTTATAATAACAGCTTGCCCCTTGCCCAGTTTGTTAACGGTAACGGAAGGTTCCCCATTTTGATACCGCTCTGAAACCTGTGCCGTATTAGGCTTAATCTGCAATACAAATCCATTGAGTAAATGATTGCCAATTTTGTAGGGTACATTATTGGAATACTGAAAATCTGCAATGGTGGCACCAAATATTTTTTCAAACCCAGAGCCTTTGCCGGTATTTAATACTTTGCCTTGCTCATTCCACCATCCACCCGGAGCATCCAATACCAGTCTGCCTCCCTGCTCCACAAATGTTTGCAGCAATGGAAATAAATCTTCGTTGATGCTTACCTGTGCAGGCATGTAAATTACTTTGTAGCGCTGTGCCAATCCTTTTCTAATATCAGTGGCGGTTACATATTCAAAAGGAATATTTGCATTGATCAGTGCACGGCTAATGCCTACCCTTGCCATGACCGGATAGTTTTTAAAATGCGTACGGTTGGGGCCAGATAATGCTGACCAGATGGCTTCGTTATCCCAATTTACAAACACACCCACATACGGTTCTTTATGTGCCTTCCACAATTCATCCCGATATTGATCGGCAGCTTTTGCAATATTGCCGGCACGTATGGCCCTATCTCCGGGTTCATTATTTCTATCCAGCAAAGCATATTCACCAGACTCCCAGCCGGCTCTACGGTAATTCCAGCTCCAAAGACCTACACCTTTAAAACCTCCAGCCAGATATGATAAAAGTAATTGTGTGATGGTGCCAGCATTTACGGTATAGCCTGCTGTACCCTCCTGCCCTTTTCTATCCCAACCCTTGCCGCCACTAAATTGCTGCGGACCACCGGTACTTTCCCAGGTGGCAGCCCAGCCACCTTTAAACCAATCGGTACACAAAGAAGATTGCATATAAATGGGCCGGGTAACTTCGTAATCCAGTTCTTCGTAGTGCCAGGCAAGATGGATAGAAGGATAAAAAGACCCAACGTTTTTCATCGTTTCTGCAATGCCTTCCATATCCGTAGCACGGGAGGCAAAGGGAAGAAATAAGCCCATCTCTCCACCGGCACGTACGGGTTGTTCGGGGAAATCGCTTTTATTGTTTTCCCTGATATTTTTTAAATACATATCTGCTTTAAACCGAAGGATATCTTTTACCCTGCCATATTCATTACCGCCTGATGGAATAATCTCCTCTGTTCCCGGAACAGTAGAAATGAGTGGATCTTTGTCAAAATCTTCCCAGGATTTATACGGTGTAGAAGTAATCCCCACTTCATATTGGTTCCATGCAGTAGTGAGTTTTTCAATACTGCCATATTTATCTTTTACCCATTGCCTGAATAAAACAATATCCGCAGGTCGCAGGTAAGCATCGGGCCGATGATCGTAATGAAATGTAGAAACCGGCTTTGTTTGTTTCCACTTATCCCAATGTTTCCAAAGCACTTTATTTTGGTAGGCCAGCATTGCCGGATGCTTTCGGATTTGAGACATGGATAACGATGCAGGTATGGCTAATTGTTGCAGCAAATCTGGCGTAATCGGCTCCCAGCCTCCTTCTCCATACCAAAATGGAATGATGCCTTCTTCCATAGCAATTCGTAGTATATCACGTTCGCTCCACTCAGGTGTTGCCATGGTTTGCTTCAGGTTGGTGAAGCCCAGTTGCTTCATCATGCGAAAATGTTTACGCATATCCTGCTCTGTGCAACCTGCCCATGGGAGAAACACCACACCAAATGGCATTGGTGCAATTTGCTTAAATTTATCCTGCATGGGGCTCCAGTGCAGCTTGTCATATACACTTGTTAAGTATTCATCCTTTTGCTGTGCCTGCAATGCATTCGTTGCATAAAAAAGGAGTAGGAGAAACAAGCTTTTTTGTACGATTGAAGAAGATTGATTCATCATTTTGCTATTGATAGGTTATTTAAGAATTTCAATATTGGAGTTACTGATTTCATATTTTTTGATGCCTGGTGCAGATGGCTTTGCCAGTAAGTTATTGAGGTAGCCACCTTGTATATTATTGCCCCAAAAAACACCAAATTCTGTTTGACGGGCTTTGCTGTAATTGAGTGTATGAATTCTGTTAGAACCATTTTCAATGCGCTCCTTGTGCGCCCATTCAACCGGAGTATTGTCAGTTTGCGGCCACTGAATATGTACATTTTCAATCACCAGATTTTTGATATTGTCTGCTACAATAGCGGCTAAAGCGCCTACTGCCAATGGATGTTCTTTTGTTTTTGGAAACTGTGAGCTTCCTGAACCAGCCAGCATTGGCCGTGGATTTTCAATCATTGGATAACGAAGCGTTATATCCCGCAGTACTACATTTTCAATTGAGCCACCTTTATAGCAAGTCAGTAAAATTCTCCCTTCCGTTTCGCAAATAAAATTTGAGATGAATACATTTCTAATGATACCAGGCTTACTGGTTGGCGTAAGTCCATTTACCATTATTTGAATGGGTCTGTTAAAAATAAGCGGCGCATTGGTATTGGATACAATATTAGAAATAGTGATGCGATCATATACCGCACCATCTTTTACATAGATGCCAATTGCCCGGGATGATTTGTTGATGATACAATTACTGAAAGTAACATCAGTCATATCTTTATTCGATTCAGTACATCCCATTTTTAACCCAACACAAAGTGTTTCTATAATACAATTGGTAACGGTTACCCGGTGGCAGGAACGGCTGTCTTCTGTTGTCTTTAAGCAGATTGCATCATCGCAGGTTTTTATGTAACAATCAGAAATAATTACATCGTTGCAACCGGTAATATCAATTCCATCTGAATTAGGACTGTAGATATTATTATCAATATTTACGCCCCTTACTTTTATCAAATCGCAATTGTACAAATGCAAATTCCAGCCTCCTCCCGTTCTTATGGTTACATCCTGAATGGTTGCATTAAAGCAGCGATAAATTTCAATGAGCGGACTTACTTTTTTAGGCTTTGCCAATAACCATCTGGGTAATACCATAGCGCCGCTTGCATCCTTTTCCCAATCCTGCCAAAAATATTGACCATTACCATCAATGGTACCTTTACCGGAGATGGTAAAATTTTGTATGCTGTCTGCATAAATCAAATGATAGGGTTGCCTGTCCACATTATGCCCCCACCTGATAGAATCATAGTCACTGATATTAGGTGAACCCAGCAGAGTAGCACCGGCTTCAATTTCCAAATTAATATTGCAACGTATATGAATAGTACCTGAAAGATAAATACCTGGACTTGGTAACAACACTTTGCCACCACCTTTAGCCAATGCTGCATTGATAGCTTGCTGTATGGCTTTGGTATCAAGGGATTTACCATCGCCTTTGGCACCATAATTCTTTACTGAAAAACTTTCCTGTGCATTTGCCAGGATACTGCAAATCAGCAAAGCAACAAAGAATCCGGCCTTTATGCCATTTGGCTTTAACATCTGTTTTATTTTTTTATTATTAATTTAAATGTGTACGGTTTACCAGCTTCCCACTGCAATTGATCTGCCTCAAAAGAAATAATGCGCCCTATTTTTTTGAATGCACCACCATGATAGGTAGCAGCATCCGCAGCCGATTCTTTTCTGCTCATTTGCCATGTTGCATCGCAAGAAACAGTTCCACCAAAAGCTTCGCTTAAAGGCACCCTGAAATCAAATTTCCGAATGGAAAATGTTTGCTGAGGAACGAACACCAAAAACATCTCTACCGATTTATTTTTTATCTGCCAATTGCAGGTAACTTTTATTCCTTTATTGGCAGGCAACCCTTTGGTGGTTTGTACATCGTTCCATTGCAATAGCAGTTCATTATTTTTGATAAGTCTTACCGCATCTGCGCCCTGGCATACTGTAACTATTTCGCCATTTTCCAGGTTGATAAATGGCACCATCATGGGCAAAGTAACTTCCACCGGCATTTCAATTTCATCCAAACCATAAGGCACAGGCAAATAATCAGAAGTAGCGCCATTGCCTACAAAAGGAATGGCTATATTTCTTTTAGCGTTCTGGAAAATCCACACTCCATTTTTGTTATTGAAAAAATGTAAAATGGAGCTATTTTTTGAAGGAATATTATTCGCAATGGTTTCAAGCTGATTTGCATCTAACCCTTTTTTAAGTTGAGAAAGGGAACTGCAAATTTTTGATAAAGTTCCAACGGAGTAAGACCATATTCTATTTCGTTTAGCATACGACCAGGTTGCACGTCCTTCATCAAGCATTCGGTTCAAATGCCTGTCTGCATTGTATTCGTTGGCAAAATAAATATTCCAGCAATTGATATAGTTTGCACCTAACTGAGGCAAGCTGGCTGGCGACAAGTTTGGATGCAGGGCGAAGAACCCCACTTGTTCAAATGTGTCATCCCAGGAGTTTTGGCGGCTACGTCCCCACAAGGACGCATGACCTGTAGCTGGCGAAAGCAATTGCCACCATAGTAAGGATGAACGCTTTATCCAGGCTTCCATTTTTAACTGGCCGGGCTCATCATTTACCAGTTCGCTTGCTTCCCAAACAAAGCGATTAAACTCATGTAGGTACCTATCGAAAGATCCTGTAAATTTTTTACTATCATCCAACACACCATTATTTTTTTCCAATACTTCCATACACTTTTTCATTAGCCTGCTGTACCTGTTTTCATCAGTAGAAATCGTCATAGCATTGCAGTAGGCTTCTATGTAAAGTGCAACCGCATAGTAATTGTTGGACCGGCCACCCATATCATCTTTTGCTTCGTCCCAAAAGCGGGTTACATCCAAAAACTTAATAACTGCTTTTTGTTGTTCTGCTGATAAACCATTCCACAAGGGAGAAGTGGAAAGCTTATTTTTTTCTACGCAAGATTGGTACAATACACTCGCAGCAAAAAGCTGGGAGAAAGTGGTTCCACCCCCCGTTACTTCCTTAAGAAAATAATATTTTATCCAGCTATCCAGTTGATGACTACCCAATTGATTTTTGCCTGATAATACAGCATAGCGTTGTAATGTTTGTGCAAATGAAGCCGATGCAAAATCGCCTCCGGTAGGCTCGCCAAACAAAGTGGTGGGCTGATTTTCCGGTGATTTTAATTCATCCAAACTGTATTGAATTTCTTTACCCAAGAATGAGATAGCCTCATTTACAAAGGCATTTTTTTCAACATTTTGCTGCTGAAAAAATAGGGGTTGCGAAAAGCTAAGGTGGTGGCAGATAAGCACCAGAACCATTATAAAAAAGTATCTTCTCATTTCCCTAATATTTAATTCAATCACGTGAATAAATGTTTTTTTACTTCTCCTCTGTTATTTTCTAATTATCCATTTATTAGGATTGAAAGTTCCACCAGTTACCAGATTGGATACAGCAGAAAGTTGAATTAATGCCGTTTTGCTAATTGGATTCACCCATTGAATATTATCAAGGGTTAAGCCATTTACACCTTTGGCAGCTATACCAAAAGTCCAGGCTTTTTCAACTCCCTTATCCCAGCCCAGGGTTGCATCTCTTATGCTTACCCTGTTTGAAGTTTCAATTTGTATAATAGCTGTTGACCTTTTATCCTGTAGCGATTCTGGCTGCAGCATAAGTGTTACATTATCGAGCACAATATTTTCCAGTGGCTTTCCTTCAAAACCTTTGATAAGACTGGTACCCTGACCGGTTGCCACCACATTTTTAACATAGATATTCCGAATAGCCCCCAAGCGGGAATCGGGATTGCGCTTCAACAAAATAAACCGGATCGGATCGCCATCACCCCACCAGTTAAAATGCTTACGGTTGCATTCAATAAATAAATTGGTGAATAAAATATTTTCAACTGTAGCACCATCCCGTACTACAATACTAATTCCCCTGTTGCTGTTTCGAATGGTGCAATTGCTGAAAATAATATCCCGGAAATCTCCATGGCTTTCAGTTCCTATTTTTAGTGCCGTAGAAGTAGATACCAATGTGCAATTATTAATTACAATATTTTCGCAAGAGCTATAATGACCATTTCTTAACGTAGATTTTAAACAGATGGCATCATCGCCGGTGGCAATATTGCAGTTACTGATCCGTACATTTTTACAACCATCAATATCAATACCATCAGAATTTACCCCTTTTTCAAGACTTGACAAAACGTTTATTCCATCAATCAACACATTGGTTGCATTACCAATATGCAATCCCCAATCCGGCGAATCTTCCAACGTAATATCCCTTAAGGTAATATCTTTTGCAAGATTGATAAATACCAACCTTACTTTGGGATCTTTTGCATAAAAACGTTGCATGGCAATACCTGCGGCTTTGGCATTCAATATTTCCTTTTCTATAAACAAATCAACTTTTTGCAAATCATTCCATATATGCTGTGCCTGTCCATTAATTTTACCTTTGCCGGTAAAACTTACATTGCTAACACTGTCTGCAAAAAACAAACAGGCTTCATTGGGTGAATTGATTTGATCATCCGCTTCATAATTCCCTTTTGGCTTTTTGTAGTGATCTGGGTTAACAGATGCATACAAAACAGCTCCTGCCTCGAGGTGAATATTTACGTTGCTTTTTAAATATATCTGGCCAGCAGTATATTGTCCGGGCCCAAAATAAACGGTACCACCGCCGGCCATTGCGCAGGCATCAATTGCACGCTGAATGGCAATTGTACTAATGCTGTCTTTTGTAGCAACAGCTCCAAAATCTGTGACGGGATAAAAGAAATTCCGATTGGGAGATTGGGCATAAGAAGCATTAAAAAACATTACAAGTAAGCACACCAATGCAAGGCTTAATTGTATGATATGCTTTGCAGGTAGCGTGTTCATTTGCTGATTCTTTTTATCTACCATTTTTTATTTTTTTCATTTTGTAACATGCGCATCAATGCTTCTAAGTAATAATAATCGGCATACACCAGCGGCACATCAATTTCTCCTCCATGGGGAATGCTTCCCACACTATGCTTTAGCAAAAAATTGGCATTGGTTTCCGGTGCGGCCAAATAGGATGGGGATGCAAGGGAAATGAGTATATCCTTTGCAAATTGCCGCATGCTTTTTCTTTCTGTTGGAGAAACATAGTCGCTCAATTCAATGAGTGCCGATGCAATAATGGCCGCGGCAGATGCATCCCTTGGCTGAATGCCAGTTGAATATTTAGCTGCATTGGGGCTGCAAGGAATAAAATTTGGATCACCTGCATTAAAGTCCCAAAAGGGTACTTTATCTGCCGGCAAATTGGGATGGTTCATAAGGTACTTTGCCACCTTAATGGCTTGTGTAAGATACCTGGCATCTTTTGTTAGGCGATAGGTACTGGCAAACCCATACAATGCCCATGCCTGTCCACGTGACCACGCAGATTCGTCAGCGTATCCCTGTGCAGATTTCTTGGCCAATACTTGCCCGTTTACCGGGTTATACATTACTACGTGATAGGCACTGCCATCTGGCCTGAAATGATTTTTTAGCGTAGTATTGGCGTGCGTAATGGCAATGTTTTTAAAATAGGGATCGCCGGTAACTTCAGAGGCAAAAAACAGCAATTCAAGGTTCATCATATTGTCTATAATAACCGGGAATTGATAGGTAATATTTTCATCCCAGCTTTTAAATTGATTCCATGATTTGATGCAACCTGTTGTACTATCAAAACGGGTACAGAGTGATTTGGCGGCCTGCACAATGATATCCTTATACTTCTCATTTTTGGTAATGCGATAGCCATTGCCATAACTGCAATACACCATAAAGCCAAGGTCGTGATGATCTTTAAAATATTGCAATGGCTCCAGTGCGGCCGTCCATCTTTCCGCTTCCTTTTTCAATGCCTTATCTTTTGAAAACTCATATAAATACCAAATATTGCCGGCAAAAAATCCACTCCTCCAATCGTATAAGCCAACTGTTTTAAGCTTACCGTCTCCATCTACTGTACAGGGTATTTTTGATGAATCGGTATTGCTTTTAAGTGCAAGTTGAATCATCTTTTGTGCAGTGTTTAACTGGTCATTTGCAAAAAACGATTTGCGGTGCTGTTGCCAACCCATCAATAATAAAACGCAAGCTGTTAAACCTATTATTTTTTTCATTGTTCCTTTTTTTTTATTAATAAACAGGCTATTTGCCTTTTTCTGTCCACACAGTAACTTCGCCGGGTTTCAACTTTTTATTACCAAGCAATAGTGAAGCCCCGGCAGGTATGGGTAAATCAACCGGCGCTGAGGTATAATTTACGGCCACCCAATAGCCATCACGCCAGTCCACAAAAACATAATTGGGCAGGTTAAGAATAGTAGCACCACCATGTTGGTAAACTTTACGCAACACCTGCTTTTCCAATTCGCCATCAATACTTTGTGTGCCGATATAATGTACAGTACCCTTTCCCAGCCTATGTTTTACAACACTGGCATTTCCTGCATAATACTGATCTGTGCAGGCAGCCAACACTTCTGTTCCTTGATCTGCCACCAACTGATCGGCCCATACATTCCATAAATAGTTTTTGCCATCCATTTGTACAGCCCCTTTTTTTCCGGGTGGAAGATGATCAAAAGATTGAATGCTGGCACCTATCAGTTGCCAGATGGATTGTTGCAACAATGTCTCCCATAAATGTCCATTATTGTCTTTCATGCCCGTGCGACTGGTAAGTACCAAATGGCCACCTGCTTCTACATACGCCTTCCATTTTTCAATCAGTTTTGCATCTATCATTTCAAAAGCGGGCGCTACCATAAATGGATATTTTTTTACATTAAAACTGTCTGTTTCCTGTAAAAAAGTAATTGGAGCGCCAAGGGTTTTCAGTTGCTCATAGTAAGTGTAGTAATGCTTCCAGGTATCCCAACTAACATTTTGTTTGTTGGCTTCCATACTTAATAAATTATCCTGCTTCCATAAAAAAGCAGTGGCACGGGATGTGTATTCTTTGGGCTGTTTTATTTTACCGGCAGGTAATATTGGCAACTGCTCTATTTCTTTTATTGCCCTTACATATTCTTTGCCGCCGGGAGATACTGTAACACCATCCGTCTCCATAATCCCTTTGTGAAATTGTTCTCCGCCAAACAATGGCTGGCGAAAACGATAGGTACATACAAATTCATCGCCCAGACCAAAGCTGTGCCAAATCCACATCCTTACTGCTCCGGGCAATGGCTGCGAATTGTAGGAACCCCAGTTAATTTGCCCTGGCTGCAATTCCATAATACCCGTGTATCCTTTTAAGGAACGGGCAAATTCGCTCGAGAAAGAAAGTTCCATTCCACTGCCCAATCTATGCGCCAAATCGCCTGAAGGATAACTAAGAAAAGTACTCAGCAAATACATGGTATGAGAGGCAAAATCAAGATCTGCTTTACTTTTAAAAATATCTACCGAAGGCAAAAATTTAAAGTAGGCAAAATTGGTAGTTACCCATTGCGAAGCCGCAATATGGCTTTTTAGCAATTGCGATTGAAAACGCAAACCGGCTGCAAGTGCATCTGCATTGTAGCGTTGAAAATCGAGTAATGCATGTGGGTTAACAGAGTGGGTTTCCTTTGCATTGGGTATGCGTATCTGTTTAAAATTATTATAGGTAAAACTCCAGAATGAAGCGCCCCAAGCACTATTCAAACTGTCGATGGTTGGATACTTTATCTGCAACCATTTTTTAAAGCCATCCTGTGCAAATGGTGAATAATCATAGAGTCCTTCAAAATGCGGTTCATTGTCTATTTGCCAGCCCCATATTGCCGGATGATTGCCATACCGTTCTGTCATTTTAAGCAGCAGCCGCTCAATGTATTGCTGGTAAACCGGATTGGATTCATTGGCATTTAACCGCATGCCATGCCTAATTTGATTACCGTCATCACCCACAATCAATATTTCAGGATGCTTTTCTGTAAGCCACACCGGGGGCGTTGCTGATGGTGTACACATCACCACTTTTAAACCATATTTTGCTGCCAGATTTACACAGGTATCTAACCAGCCAAAATTGTATTTACCTTCTTCCGGCTCCAGGTTGGCCCAGGCAAATTCTGCATAATGCGTAAAGGTGAAACCTAATGCGGCCATTCGTTTGATATCTCTTTCCCATTGCTCCGGCTTCCAATGCTCAGGATAATAATATGCCCCAACCGGCAATATCTTATTGGGTATTGCAGGGTAAGTTGATTGTGCATTTGAAACCGTGAACAGGCTACAACATGCAATGATAAAAATGTATAAAAGATTATTTTTTTTCATGAAATATAAAATTGTTTATAGGGTTAATGAAGTAGGTATTATCATTAAACTTTCATTTCCTTTTTCGATGATTGCTATTTTTCCATCAAACAGTTTTACAGACTGCACCCCTCTAAAGCCGGCAGGTATTTTCAACAAAAAGCAGCAATACGATTTTTGAAATTGTTGTTTTGCATCCAGCAGAAAAAAGGAAGGAATGCCATTAAAACGGGTATCTACTTCCAAAAGATCCTGATAAGATTTTCCAACACCAGTAGTACCAAATTCAAGTCCCTTGGCCCACAACCGGTTATCTTTCCATTGCTGCCACACATTTACAAAAGGATATTCCGCTGTTTTCCAGATATAGCCCACCAGTAAATTCCGGGAGGCATTGGTAGCCGTTATCCAACCAATCCTATCATTGAAAATATGGGTAGCAACATAGCTAAACGGCGTGGCGGATGATTGTAGATCCAAAGCGGCGCCTGCACTATCTGCCAATCCGTTAGGCCACTCAAACTGAAACCGTTGCGGATCGGGATATGACATACTTTGTAAAAAACCCTTGCCTGCATTACAATCAATCACTACTGAAGTGTCCAGAAAAGGAGGGCCAATAGTTGCATGCTGCACCATATTAAATAACCGGGAAATGGTAGTTGTAGATTGTACTTGCTCGGTTACTTTTACTACCGGCGACAGGGCATCCATTACAATAGTTCGTTTTACATGTATCCCATCCATTGGGGCGCTTGACTGCATCTTCATTTGCAGGCTGCTGGCTGGCTTTTTCAATTGCCAACAAGTATTACCTGATTGACCATTGTGTGGTACGCCCGCTTCTATTTCTCCTTCTGTGGGTGAACCCCAGCGGCCGAGACAAAGAAAATGTCCTGTAAAATTGGCTCCTCTCCGGTTGTTGAGAGGCATATCCGAATTGTTAACTGTCCAGGTAAAAGGATTGATTGTATTATCCTTCAAGTGAAAATCGGTAATGGCTCCGCCAAATAAATTAATGCCAAAGGATGCACTGCTATTTTGCAGGTACTGCACCTGGTTACAGGTACTTTTTTGAGTTGATATTTTTTTATTTGATTGACCATAACTATCAACCGCAGTCATCAAAGGCGACAATATCAGGAGCAATATTTTAAGCAAATTGTTAATCATTTTCATTTATCGAATAATGGAATTTTGCTGGTGTAATCAATGGTATAGGTATGTTTGCTTTTATCTTTTAGTATCAGTTTCCCTTTGCCAACATATAATAGCGGGCCAGTATAAACAGGCCAGTATTTTTGCAGGTTCACCGGCTGGCCATTTACACTCCAGCTTGCTATCCTTCCATGACCTTCGCCAACAGGCCATTGTGGTTGCTGCAATGGCGGCTCACTTATTATCAGCATAGGCTCCTTTACACCATAACCAAAATCAAATATTGGCTCAGTAAAAGTTCCATTAGATTGGTATTGCACTTCAATTAAATCGCCTTTTGTGGACAGGTAACTGATTTTATTTTGGCTATCTATCAGCTCATTTTTCAGTATCGTTTTTTGTAAAATAGCCACTCTGAATTTTTCGAAATTTTGATAATCTGAACTGTTGGCAACTTCCAAAATAAAGCCCACCAATTTTCCGGCAACTGATGACACACTGGTGAACTTTGTTTCTCCACCATCACTCAGTTGCAGGGCAGATGGAGCATCGCCTCTTACAGAACGAATGGCTACAAATGTTTTTTCCATTTCTACAAACAACACCTGTTTATCAAATATGGTATTGATTTTTCCCGAATTAGAAAAGCATAAGAAACTTTGATTAACCGACATATCCATCTCTTGCAATTTGATGGGATTGTGATGAAGTTTAAATGTGTCCGTAGGAAATCTTTTGGCAAAATCGGCAGCCCAACTGCTTCGCCATTTTTCATAAATGGCCTGCATTTGCTGTTGTTGTTCTGCTGCATTTACCGGCAATTTAGTAAGCTGAATTAAAACATTTTTATGATGCACCAACTGATCGTAAGGAGACCGTTTGTTGCCTCCGCCAAAGCGTTTATCTTTAGGCGATTGAATACCGATTCCTGATACAAACTGAGCAGATTTATTGTTGCCACTATCTACCCGGCTAATAAGTTTCCAGCTTACAATTTGGTTGTTTCCACTGCCCCAGCCACCATAAGGAAAATAGCCGGCACCCAACAGGTAATTTTTATCCGCATACAATGATTGCTTTACAAAGCCCTGCTTGTTTAAGCTATATGCCGGCTTACTACCGTAATACATGGCTGCATATGTAAACTTTTGTGTAGCAAGCGATACGGCTAATAAGGGAGGCCTGTATGCACTGGTAGCAGCATGTACAGATTGTATTAATTCATTGTTGTTATTGGGGCCACCTAAATTTTGGGCACTAAGCATAGCCGGACTATCTCCGAACCAAAGCCAGGCCAGGTAAGCATATGAGCCTGCAAAACTTCGGATACAGTTTTGCCCCCGCATATCGCTGCCACCACTCATACCCTGCACATAATGCAAGGACATTTCTGCCGCATAATAATCCAATACTGCACGTGCTGCTTTTTTTACCTCGGTATCTTTTGCAAAATCGTACAGGTTAAGCCATCCAATAATATTGTATGCCTGGTAAATACCTGAATTAAATTCACCGGTACCGGTAGTAAAAATTTTCTTAGACCAATCCATGATCCATTCTTTCATCATTTTCATCTTGGCACCTGCATCCTTAAACACATCGGGATACTGATCGCCTGCAAATTGAGCGTATAAATAAGCAGAAGTTTTACTCATGCTGATATGATTCTCTGTACCTTCTGCCGTCCATGTATTGTAACTGTCTTTTCGTTCCCATACCCGTTGCAACAAAGCCATTTGATTTTCCTTTATTGCCGCCTGATTGGGAAATAAATACAATAGGCGGGTAAGCCCAACCAGGTTAAAATGAAAAGTTGGTCTCCCTGCATATTTCCGCATGCGTTCTGCTATCATTTGCTCGCTGATAGAGCCTGAACTGTTTCGGGAAAATATAGCAATAAATAAAGGGTAATTGTACTTGCCAAAATCATCCAGCACAGCATCTGCACCGGGAGGGAAACCGGGTTTAGAACCAGGGTAATAATTGGCAACATGATCAATCAACAAAGCAGATCGGTGTTTAAAATCCGACTCGTATATATCCTTATCGATTGTCTGACCAAAAGACAACATAACAGGCAATATCAAAAGATTAACAAGAAATATTTTATTTACTGTATACATGCTTTTACATTGTACCCTATGCCTAAATAATTGGATTCATTTCTTACGATAAATCCGTGATTAAATAGATTGAAAAAATAATTTTACCCAATGGCTATTCATTTTACTCATTGGTTAAAAAAATTTGAAATCTTAAGTGTGAATATTTTATAAGCCAGGTCAAATGGTTTTAAAGAAGTTAAATCAACAATTACATCTTCGCCTGATTGTTTCCATGTTATTTTTTTGTTTACACCCAATATTTCCAATTTGGTTTTAGCAGACAATTTTACCCCCTTGATAATTATGGAAGGTTTATAAACGGGTACAATACAAAAAAGATTATTTTCATTTTTTGTAAAAAACATTTCGATAAAAGCATTACCATTGTTAGTTGGCTTAATCAATTCGTTGATGTCGTAGCCTGATTGATATTCGCCAGTTTTGGCAGTTGGCATCTTTCCTTTACTCCATTGTTTTTCTTTTGTAAAAGCATTGGTTGAATAAATGGCCTCTCCATTCACTTTTAACCATGCGCCCATTTGTGTCAATCGCTCTTCCATTATCACCGGTATGGTTCCATCGGCAGCAGGCCCAATATCCAATAACAGGTTTCCCCCTTTTGAAACTATATCTGTTAGTATCAGTATCAGTTCGTCGGCAGTTTTGTAATCCGTGAGTTTTTCCATACGGTTGTATCCATAGGATTGCCCCATGCCACGACTTTCTTCCCATACCACATTCTTACTTAAACCGGCACCATACTCAGAAGTATAATAAGTACTGGGATGAGTTTTCCTGGTATTTTTACCCCATCGGTCGTTTACAATAATGTCGTCTTTTACCGGCGATTCATTGTACAGCCAGGATAACAATTCGGTACTACGCCATGCAGTGTCTGGCATAATCCATTCACCATCGGCAAAAATTAAGGAAGGTTTGTAAGTGGTCACCAGGTCTTTAAATTGTGGCATCATTACTTTATCCACATATTCTGCCGGGCTTTTTTTATACACCGGATTATACCATTCCATCAGTGAATAATAAAAACCCATTTTTAATCCAGCTTTTTTTACGGAGGCAGTTAAATCGGCCAATACATCCCGCTTTGGGCCCGTACTTACGGCATTCCATGGCCTTGCCCAGGATGCATCTGCTTCCGTACTTGGCCATAAAGTAAAGCCCTCGTGATGCTTTGAAGTAAGCACCACATATTTTGCTCCTGACTGCTTAAAAATAGTTGCCCATTCATCTGGATTAAACAATTCTGCCTTAAACATTGGAGCAAACTGCTCGTAGGCAAAATCCTTTCCATAAACACTATTATGAAATGATTTTACGGCCTCGTGATTGTGTCGGCTGCTGTCATTGTAGTTACTCCAATACCATTCTGAATAGCCATCCGGAATAACCCTTGAATAAGAAGGAACTGAGTAAACGCCCCAATGAATAAAAATGCCAAACTTATCCTTGTGAAACCAGGTGGGCAATTTACGCTGGTCCAATGATTGCCAATTGGGTGCATATTGCTGCCCCTGCAGCATGTAAATATTACAGCAAATAAAGAGGGTAACCAATATTAATTTCATAATGACTGATTGAGGTTATTGTTAGTAATTTTTTTTGACGAAGAATTTTTTTCTTTGATTGTTTTAATTTTCTGGATACAACTTTAGCAATTAAGCCGGCACCCGTTCCATTTGGATGCACTGTATCCGGAAAAAATTTTGAAGCCCCAATAAGTGGCTTGTATAAATCTATTAATGCAGCACCCGACTCTTTTGCTACTTCCCCTATTATTGGTATAACTTCCTGCCTTATGATACTATCCCTTATACCCCAGTCGCCAGGAAAAGCAGGTATAGGATAACAAATAAAAATCATTGGCATAGAAGGCTACTAACGAAGCAAATCAATCATGCTGAGATAATCTGCCTTAAACTCAGCGGCATATTTCCAATTGTATGGCTTGCTATCATTGGTACCTAATTTTTTTACCACGGCATCTGGCTCGTAAGCCATTGCAGCGCTCCATTCTAATTGATTTCGGTAAGGCATATTTCCTTTTTGTAATAAGGTAGAACTACTAACACCAAAATTTTTAACCGCCCAATTATTACCCAAAAGCTTACCCAATTGAGCAGGATAAGTACTGTCTGCACCTTTTATACCAGCACCAAAAGTGATGCTGTTGCCAATACATGCCACTTTGATTTGTGCATGGGCAATCGTTCAAAAAAACATTATGGCAATGATGAAAACCTCCTTATATTTTCTACAATTCATACCTATTTTCATTTTATAAATTACCTGTGATTCCAGTTTAATTGGTTTGTATTTTGTAATTTTTAAACACCGGTTCAGTTCCACGCAGGTCAATTGAGTAGCCATCAATTCCATCGCTAAACTGCATCAATCCATTGCCAATGTTTACATAAGGGCTTTCATACACGGACCCATTGGCCCATGTATTATAATCTACTTTTTTTCCATCAATTTTTCCACTGCACCGCAACCTGCCAGGTTCATACTTCATTTGAAGCAAATTGCCTTCCAATGACCGATAAGTAACCTGTTTATTTTTTTGAAATTTGGCAAGATCAATTCGGGTATTTCTTTGAACAGCCGCTTTAAATTGGGCTACTGTTCCATAATCTTTTAATTCGGCTGCTTCCGCTACAAAACCAGATAAGTTGCCAGATGAAACCAATATATGGTACTGTTTTAGCACTTTTAATTTTGCCACTTCCGGCAATGAATCCAGTTCACTTTCAGCAAATTTTAGCCAGTAATAATCCGTAGTTAATGGTTTAATAAACAATAGTGTATTATTGGCCTGTATAAATATGCCTTGGGTTGTTTCTTCCATTGAAGTAATATCTTTTGGAATAAAAAACCAGGTGGCCGCAGTAGTAGGCGCTTTTGTAAAAAAAGCTGCTGTATTTGCGTTTCCTTTTTCAGGTGAAGCAAGCAGTTTTAATTTGTCTTTTGCCTTATCCTGTCTAATTTTTTCTTCTTCAGTTGGCCGCAAAACAGGTTGCGTATCCGTTTGCCCGCTCATGATCACTATGGCTGATTTTTTTTGCAAGGTTTGGGTATAAGGACTATGCCCGGCAGGATTTAAGAACATGGGCTGTGCGGCACCAAAACATAAAGGTCCGCTGGTACCTTTTGCCACTAATGACCAGATTGTTTGCTGCGTAGGATTATCTATGCTATTCATTGCCACACTGCCCATTCCATAAGATTGGCTGCAATAAAACGTTTCCTTAAATTGGGCCGACTTATCCGCATGATACGAAGGCCGGTTCATTTTCGCCTCAAAAGGAAGCGGTATATTTTTATTAAGAATATTGTACAAAACCTTGTTTGGCCTATACCCTGACGTGATTTGTTGAATAGTTGAAAGCTTCGCTGAATCTGGAATTGACCGGCTATTCTTGATACCCCATGTCCACAACATAGTTTCCATTTCATTGGGTTTTTCTGTTGCCAGAAAACCTCTTTTTTGAGCACCGGCAATGGTACCATCTATCACTTTTAATCCGTAAGTAGCCAAATAAAAATCAAGGGTGGCGTGTGCTATAGTTTTATACAAGGGATTTTTTGAAAAATCAAATAGGTTTAGATATGCTTCGATGGAATGTGGATAATACATCTGAGAATCATATTCGCCATTACCTACGTAGGAAATTCGTTGTAAAAAATCGTACAACATTCCGGAAGTTAATTGTTCAGCTTCCTTTAAAGAGTAGCCGGAAATTTTGGAATCGGCGGGTAACAACTGAGCATACACCAGTGCGCTGGTGCGCCACATTGTTTTATGATTTTCTGTACCGCCATCCAACTTATTGCCACCCAATAAATGGCCAGGTTCCCCCACCAGATTGTGCGCCACCGACATGGGTAAATTTTCTCTTGGTCCATCTGATGGCCTTCGCTTTTCTGAGTAAGCCGCAATAGCTGCATAAAAACCATCCTTCCATTCTTTACTCAATACCGGAGAAAGCAATCCATAAAATCGAGCCCAATTTTTAGCTGCAAAATGATATTGCTGGCGCTGGTTGCCGGGTATTGATAAAAACCATTTTGCCTTCTCTTCATTTGCATTCAGCAAAAGAGCAGCAGTAGCGGGCGGCAAATCATACTTTAATGGATCGCCGCCAAATGAAGTAATACGCCCTTGTGCATCCCTTTCTTTTGCACCAAAATATCCGGTAGGTCCTTGTATAAATTTACGGCCAGTATATGGTGACGTAATTGCCTCGCCTTCCAATGCCCAGGTATAAACCGGCAAACCTGTATCCGGACATTTGGCTACAGATTTGCTACGTTCTCCAAATCCAATTTTTGCTAACCTGTTCATCATACCTGCAATGCGGTGTTGGTACCCAGCCTCATCGGGATAGGTGGATACATCCCAAACACGAGCTGGTGCTAATTGCCCATTAACAAATACTGTATTAAAAAAGCATACAGACAGTACAAAATAATATTTTACGATCGTCATATTAGTTCAGTTTAATTAGCCTTTTACCTACTTCAATTTGGTCGTGTTTAGTTAAACGAATAGCAGGATGTGCTTTGCCTTTCTTTACCAGCGACATTGCAATCAAGATATTTTTATTGCAGCTTACATCAATGGCAGTGCTGTATTTATAGGAGACTCCATTAAAGGGTATTCCAATCGTATTGGTTTTAGTGGTTCCATCATATGCAACAGCAACTGTTTTTACAGCAACTGGCATATCGCCATTTGCCAATACAGTTGCCTTCATACTGCTGCCATTGGGGGCTGTAATTAAAAACCCATCCGGCAATACCGTTACCTTATTAAATTCAGGTGTATTTAATCTCCATGTTCGGCCATTTTGTGAAGAGTCATTGATGACAAAAGCAGCATCCGCATTTGTTGTGGCATTAAAGTCAACTTTAAAAAAGCGTTGATGTTCTTGCACACCCATACAACTGCCGCTAGCCAGGGCATAGCCCGAACCATCGGCATCAAATTGATGCTGTAACAACTTACCGATACTTTTGGATATGTATTCTTTTTTTAAAGGAATTGCATCTTCGGGAAATAAATTGGTTTGCCCGGCTGCCAGACTTGTTCTTCCGGCACCAATGGCCCATATATTACCGAGGCCTATAATTCTAAACGTTAGATTATCGCCGGATTGGTGTGCTCTTACTCTTTTTTCAGTAGGTGTAAAAGTGGCAACAATATCATTGGTATCGCGAAACCTATTTCTAAAAAGAGTAACCCCCTGGGATGGGTCTATGAAATTTTGCCAGCCAGCTTTTGAAGGATTTTCAGCCAGGATACTTTCATCATTGTACGCCATTTTAAGAAATAGTTGCTTAATATTACTGGTACTATCCAGATACTGAGCTGTCCATTTTATATAAGGCAATTGTGCTGCCGGATATAACTTTAGTGCGTACCAAAAAAGGCTTGCATCAAGGCCCAGGTTATCATCTGCCAAATCGGCTTTTAATCCTTTATTGCTTTTGCCATAAATACTTACTACAGATGTTGCACATGCCCACATTGATTTGATTGCATGTGGAGCCAATTTGATTAGAGACATACCTGTTACGTCCGAACTATTGTCAAGCGCAATTAATGCCGGTGCTATAAAAGACCAGTTATAAAAATGATACCCCATGGTCTCTGCACTCCAGCCATCCGGGTTTATATTTTGTTGAATGTGATCCCGAAGCCGTTCTCTTGCATCCCATACCAGGCCATCTGAAATATTATATTTTTTATTATTTGAATTCGGTTCATCGCAAACAAGTGCCGCAAATAAAACGGCACCATACCTTACTCCCATCCAATTGCTTTCCTGCGCATAATTAGCCTCAATCCCCATTGTTGATTGCATGGATAGCGCTACTAACAATATGTTTTTTGAAAACTCAAGTCTTTTTTGGATTGGTAATTCATGGTAACAAATATCATAAGCGAAAGCCACCGCCCGCAGCAACTGTGCACGGGTAAGCCCCTTTACCAATGGCTGGTGAAAAACAGTGGAGTCTGTAACCGTAATGTCTAATAACTGCAATACTTTAGTTGCATATTCCTTCTGATTTGTGATGGCATACAGACATGCAAATGATTCCAGTAAATCCCCAACTTCATATGCATTTGCCACACTTAAAATCGCCTCATTACCATTCCATTGCAGCGCTAAGTTTTTTTTGTATTCATTTAATGCAAGGACAAAATTTGCATCATGCATTTTAAGCCGGATCCTTATTAGTTCCGCTTCTTTAATTACCCCTCTCGGGTGCAGCGCCGCAACATTTTTTATTGAAGTATCTGCTGCTACAAACATTTCCTTAAGTCGGTAGCTGGTACCCTGAGCTCTACAACCTAAGCCAATCAAATTGCAGATAACCATCCACAACCCAAACAACCTGTTTAATCGCTTCAAATAGTACAAGGTCGTTTTGTGGTTCATTTGACGGCTATTCGTTATGAATTAATGGAAATTTTAGAAGTAAGAAAAATGACTTATCAAAATCGATTGGAAAATATGGTAAGCAAATTAATATTTGCCTACCCTATTTTTTCTTATTTAAGCGTACTAACGAAAACCATATTTTCCAGCATTGCAATTTCAACGAAAAGCCCGGCTCAAGGGAAAGGCCATCGTTTTTTTATTAACCAAATCCCTTTAATCTTAGAAAAAAACAGCGGAGAAACTACTACACCACAACAGGCTTTTAATTTTCCGGGATAAAGTGATTTCCAGTTTTCATAAATCTGCCTTTTCTTCAAGGTATTTACGGAGGAATTTCGATGCCTGGGAGAATTGAAATTTTACGGTGTTGATGGAAATACCGAGTTTGAAGGCAACCTCCTGATTGCTTAAGCACTGATATGAATGCATTCGGAAGATCATCTGCCTTGCAGGCGAAAGCTCATTGATGCCTTTTTCTGCGATGCTGGAATATTCCGAAAGGATCAATTCGTCGTCGCCCATACTTGTTACATTTTCAGATCTATATGCAATTTCTATATGCTTGAGTATTTCCGTTTTTTTGTTTCGTATGGTATTAAGTACAAGATTATGCACAGAACGTATTAAAAAACCTTTTAACGAAAGTTCTTCTTTCAAATTTTCCCGGTATGTCCACAGCTTAATAAAAATTTCCTGCACTACGTCTTTTGCAATACTTTCATCTTTAAGATATTTTAAAGCTATCACATGAATCTGTTTGTGATACTTTTCATAAATAATGGAAAAAGCATGCTTATCTCCCGACTTAAGATCGGTAATTAGCATTCTCTCATCCGTATTTTGTAAAGCTGGCAAATCGGTTTTTTAAAAATATAGCAAGCCAGTTGTAAACGAGCTTACTATATAAGTTAATCAATTATTATAATTTATCTAAAATTGAAACCCTATTTCGAAAAGGTAAATGTTCTATTGGCTCCATCATATAGCAAGAGATTTTTACTGTCAAGTTGTTTGATGGTGTACGTATTGTAATTTATTCTAGTTGCTGAACTAATTACCCGTAAACGTAACAATCTAGCTCCGTTTAAAGCGGCGTTTCCATCATCATTTACCTGTGTTATAAACCAGGTGCCTGACAGGATAATAACACCGGTGCTGGTTCTCCTTAAATTAAAAGTGTCTTTACCGCTTTCCTGCCTAAGGCTCAGGGTTGAATCAAGAGCTATCGTGCGCTCAATTAAAGCGTTTGCCGTAAAAGATCTTATGGTGGTAGATAAACCGGCCCATTCGCCGACATATGTGCTGGATGCAATTGTTTCGGTGAATGGTAATGGGTCATCCTTACAACTGAATACCGCCGTCCCTAAAAAAAATAGAGCTGATATTATTGTTACAGTTTTTTTAATCTTGTTCATCTATATGGCTTTTAGTATAAATTAATTATTATTTGCAAGCGGGTTGACGGTCATTTCATCGTTGGTAATATTCCATGACAATCCTCTGTTATTCCATTTCACGGGGTTAGGTCCGCCAAGCCCATCCTGGCCAAAGTCTATGCTTTCCCTGTTACCAGGCAGAAAGAATACTTCATCCGCCTGTCCATCTGTAAGTGAGCCTAGCCTCTTTAATTCATGCGACCGGTACCCTTCAGCGAATAGTTCCCTCGCTCTTTCCCGGATAATTTCATTGATCAGTGCAGTTTGATCGGCAATGTCGACCGAAGTTAATGCGGCAAGTCCAGCCCGCACCCTTATAAGGTTGAGATCGTTTAACGCCAGTTCTACCTGATTATTACGTGCATTAATCTCAGCCCGCATCAATAATAATTCTGCCGAACGTATGAATACAAGGTTAGAGCCTGCATTGAATTTTTTGCTGCTCCATCCGCTGTATGTTCTGCCTCCGCTTACGCGACGGAAGGTAGGATTAATAAGTTCAAGATACCTCTTGTCACTTGTAAGATCGAACGAAGTCAGATTCATGAAGTAGGTGCTGAAATAAAACCAGTTGAGGGGTGTAGCTGTGGTAGCATTTCTTGTCCACGCCTGATCAGCAGTAAGTCCACCTGCTGTATAGATCTTACTGGGAGCAACAGCTACATATTCAAGAATCACTTCGCTCTTATTGGTGGTATTGGTAGAATTGGTGATACCTGCACGCTTAAAAACCTGATCGAAACTGGTGGCAAGCGGATAAGCTGATACTCCAGTTGTAGAACCCAACACTTTATTTATTTGTATTAATGTATTCGGAAAATCATTTTTTTGCCAATATACTTTAGCGAGCATAGCAGAAGCGGCAGCCTTGCTGGCTCTTGCCTGAAAAGATGCATCATGTATGGTACCGACGTAGGCGTCGGGTATCAATTCTTCGGCTCTTTTAAGATCAGCTATAATAGAATCATACGAGGCAGCAAGTGGTGTTCTTGCCTGAGGTAAGTCTTGAAGAGTTAGCTGTGGTTTAAATCGCAGCAATGGTCCACGGGCTGTCGAATTGGCATCTGGATTTTTAGTGATCCATTGGTCACCCTGCATTTTCAGATATTCAAAATGTATCCACCCACGGAGAAAGAAAGCTTCGCCTGTTATGCGGTTACCGTTAGTGCCCCAGGCTGCATCTGTTGGTGGAGCCTCTCTTGTAGATTTAATAACATAATTGGTCAGGTTTTCTCCTCGGCTGGCTCTTTGCAGAGTTTCACCTATCATATCATACCCTTCAGAATTAAGCTGACGCTGATAAGCTCTGAATACACGGTTGCCGGAATTTGCCACGTTGGTACCTACTACATAATCTCCCAATGCTTCGGGGTAAACGAATATATTACCTGTAGGCCCTGTATTAAAGGTCCAGTAAGCCCAGGCACCTGTAAGAGCAGCATCCAGTCCACCTGTACCGCTTCCTATTTCATCAATAGGTACGCTCGATTCCGGTTTGGGATCGTCAAGCCATTTGCTGCATCCGGAGAGGATTGTTATAAAGCTGAATGCAAGTAATGCACACCTAAAATATTTCTTTTGCATAAAATAATTTTTAAAAATTGATATTGATTCCTGCCAGTAATGTTCTTACCTGAGGAAGGTTATAACTTGTGTTGCCAGGGCCAATGTTTGATCTTTGTACGTCACCGCCAGTAGTAAATACTTCGGGATCCCATCCTGGAAATTTGGTGAATGTTAAAAGATTCTGACCTGAAACAAACAACCGCATATTTTTAATTCCATACCGTTTTGAAAGTTGAGCTGGTATGGCATATCCTATCTGCAAATTTCTTAAACGTATAAATGAGCCATCATGCAGAAACCTGGTCGTGTTGGTGCCTGCAATAGGAAGGCCTGAGTTATAGGTCAAAGGAATAGTATTGTCGGTCAACGCATTTTTCACGCTTTCTCTAAGGCTTTGCTGCTCGCCCGGATAACTCTGGCTGCGTTCTCCCTCATCCAGGATATAGTTGCCATACTGGAAATAAAATAAAGCCGTGAGCTCAATGCCCTTGTAACTAAATGTATTGGAGAGTCCTCCGTAATACTTTGGCAATGGTGTTTTATCCTGAATAACCATTCTGTGGTTATTCAGATTATTTGTTAATGTGCCATCCAGCACGTTTCCCGTTAACCGGGCGATACCTGTTTGTGAAAGATAGGGCTGGTCGACTTCGTAGATAAGTTCATTACCGGTTTTTGTATCTACACCGGCATAAATTGGAAGAAAATACGCTCCAAATGCTCCGCCTTCTACAAGCCTGTTACTTCCTCCGTCTACCGCATTAATTCTTGTAGCTCCGGGTGCAAGTGGTTGTAAAGTTAATACGGTTGCTTTGTTGTTAGAGATGTTGAAGTTGGATGTCCATGTAAAATCTCCCTTGATAATATTCTTAGTATTGATTTCTATTTCGAAGCCACGGTTTCTGAGGCTTCCCACATTAAAAGTATAGTCCCTGTTGAGATATCCGGTGCTGTTGGCAAGGCGAGATCCCAGTAAGAGATCGCGTGATTCCTTATTATAATATTCAACACTTGTGCGGATCCTTCCTTTTAAGACTTCGAAGTCAAGTCCTATGTTAGATTCCGCAGTAGATTCCCAGCTCAGGTTCTGGTTGCCGATAGTATTGAATGAAAGACCACTGAAGCCACCGTGAGATGATTCGGAATCGGTGGAAGAAGCCAGAGAGATATAGGAGAAATCACCCGGTAATTCCGCGTTACCTATCACACCATAACTTGCTCTAAGTTTTAAAAAATTCATGAACCCGACCCTATCGCGAAAGAAGTCCTCTTCGCTAATGATCCATCCCATCGAACCGCCACCGAAGGTACCTACCCTCTTATCAGGGCCGAACCTGCTTGATCCATCCTGACGAACAGAACCTTCCAGCAGATATTTATCTTTATAGCTATAGTTAATCCTTGAGAAGATAGAGGCAAAACGGAAAACCGATTCTGAAGGGCTTTGAACGGCAAAATTGGAACCTGCAATATCGAGCGACAGAATAGGAATACCATCAAATACATACGTACGTCCTGTGTTGCGCTGGTTAAGCAAGGATGCACCTCCAAGTAAGGTCACCCGATGATCTGCTGCAAAAACCCTATTATAGGTTATGGTATTATTGGTATTCCAGGCGAGCGAAGAAAAACGCCTCGTAGCTGTTTGACCATTACCACCCCCTCTTGCACTGGGATTATTCCTGGCCTCGGCGGGAAAAATGTCTGGCCGCAATAAGGCCTCGTCGTTTGTACTCTGCATATCGTAACCCCATTCCGACCTTAATGCTAAGCCTTTGAACGGCTTTGCCTCAACAAAAGCAATGGCATTATTACGAAACGTTTTAGTCATGTTTTCAGTATTGATACGGGTAAATACCGTATTGGTGCCAGCGACAGTGCTAAGTGGCACAAACCCATTGTTAAAATATCCGGTGCCATTAGGTGCAAAGATCGGATAGATGGGCAGTGCCCTGCTTTGGGCTGTAGCAAACTGGCTCCCGTTATTCTCATTTTCTATGTAATTCATCGACATATTAACACCCAATGTAAGCATATTGCCAAGTGCGCTATGTTGTGCACTTAATCTTCCCGATGCTCTGGTGAAATCTCTACCGATCTCTATCCCCGTTTCTTTACGGTAAGAGCCACTGGCATATAACTGCGTTTTTTCTGTACCTGTACTTGCCGATATGCTGATATCATCATACATACCATCCTGCAATACCTGATCCATCCAGTCAGTATTCGTTTGCCGGGCTATATCAACGTTATACCCGGCAAGGTTGTTTACAAACTGTGGAATTAAATTAAGCGCAATAGGGGCAAGGCCGCTGTTTAAACGGTTGTCTGCCGCTTTTTGCACCACGTCAAGATAATCCTGCCCGTTCAGTAGTTTAACTCTGTTGGTAGCGCTGGTTATTCCCTTATTAAAATTTACGCTAAACGAACTTTGTCCCGCCTTGCCTTTTTTAGTGGTAACCAGTATAACGCCGTTTGCTGCCCTCGATCCGTAGATAGCTGAAGCTGCAGCGTCTTTAAGGACTTCTATAGATTCTATATCTTCCGGGTTAATCTGGGACAGCCCGGAGATGCCGTCAGCAGAGTTGGTTCCAAAAGCCGTTGTAATAGCAGGAAATCCATCGATTATAACTAACGGGTTTGCGCCGGAAAGCATAGAAGCTGTCCCCCGTACTCTCACCCGGATTGCACCGCCAGGCGTGCCACCCTGTTGTGTTATCTGTACCCCGGAAACCGTACCCTGCAGAGCAGTAGTAGGATCAGCATTTATGTTTTTTGTGATTGTGCTCGATTTGATAGATGATATGGAGCCCGTAACCGCTCTTTTGGTTTGTGCCCCATATCCAACTACAACCACATCGTCTAAAGACTTATTGTCTTTAACGAGATTTACATCCATCCTCAATTGCCTGTTTACTTCCATTTCCAGGGTTATAAAACCCACCGATGAAAAAAGCAATACGGCATTTGTTTCAGGTACACTTATGGTGTAACTACCTTCCTTATTCGTAGAAGTACCAATGGAACTGCCTTTCAATCTTACCGTCACATTGGCAAGTGGAATTCCTTCATTGTCTTTGACTATTCCTGAAACCTGAAAATCTACCTGTGCTGAGCCAGCGGTTTCAGTAAAGATGATTTTTTGATTAATTGAAGTGTTCGAAAACTCAAGCTTTTGCTGCACCGAATTAAGACTGCCCACCTGTTTCTCTGCAGGCCTTTCTTTTATCTGATTTTTTGGAGTGATTACGAAAAAGTTGGTACCAATTTTTTCGAATTTAAAGCTGCTTCGTTTTAGCATGTAGCCCAGTTCCGACTCTATTGAAGTACAGTTTCTGCATACCGGCACTTCGAGTGTTTCATTTATAAGTTCTGACTTGTACATAAAGGAAACTTTGTATTTCGTTTCCAGTTCCTGAAGCATACTTTTTAGGATCTTGGTACTCTCCTTTTGAGTCTTCTGAAATTCGCAACCTGGTATCATATAGCCCCTGAGTGGCGCAGATGATACTTGTTGGAATAAAAGCGAGCCCAACAAGGTGGCATAGGCAATGGTTTGTCTCATATAGCTTATTTTAGTGAAAAAAGAAATTGGTAAAATATTTACTTGTTAGTTTTTTTAAATGTCACATTCATGATTGCTTCCAGCCCCTCAAGCACCATATCAATGTTTTGATTTGGAACAGAACCAGTGATAAGTTGGTCCAGGATCTTTTTATCGGACACCACTATTTGGTAACCGTATGTATTCTTTAGGCGTTCGCATATTTCACGCACACTAGTATTATCAAAGACCAGCTTATTGCCTGTCCAAGAAGTGATAACAGAAGGCTCAACAAGATGTTTATGTAATATGCCGTTATCCGGCTTAATTTCAACCGATTCACCCGGGTTCATGATCAGGGACGAGTTCTTCTTTTGCGTATGTTGCATATCCAAACGTATCTTGCCTGATACAAGCACTACCTGAGTTTGACCTTTGCGGTCAGATATGTTAAACTCCGTTCCCAATACTTCTATTTGTATTGTATCGGCTGTTCTGACAATAAATTTCTGGTTATTAATTTTGTGCTTTATTGAAAAGAAAGCTTCTCCTTGTAGTTTCACCTCCCGAGTTTCGCTACTTTCCCAACTGGCTGCATATTCGATCTTGCTATTGCCGTTAAGGGTTACAGCAGAACTGTCGGGCAGTACAATCCTTGCTGTCTCACCAAATTTCGTATAACGTGTCACCGTTCTTGCTGGATAGTAGAAATATATTAAAGTTCCGATAAAAATTGCTGTTAAAACGGCTACAGCCCTGTAAATGTAATGGTGCCGTCTATTTTTTGATGGCACAATTTTTAAAAAAGGCTCAATTATTTTTCCCGGTTGTTGTGCAGTAGAAGTAGCATCCTGCTCCTCAATACTATCCATAATATTTACGAATATTTCTGCGCTCTTCACATTTACAGGATATATAAAAAGATTTTCATTTTCCAGTAACTGAATGTCTCTGTTCAATTGTGTTTTGAGGTACTGTAGTCCATCAGGAGTTCCGAACCAGTTCAGCACCAGTTCAGCTTCCGAGGGAGTATACCTGTTTTTAAGGTATTTATCCGCTAATGATTCTATTTCTTCTGCGGCCATATTTTGAATTTATCTTTTGTGTATTGTTCTAATACACACAAACTGTTCGTTGGTATTATAAAATCGAAAAAAAATATTTCCTTTCCTTAACCAACTGCAACTACTTGTTCCAGTATTCCGGTTCCTGAGATAAATTTATCCTCCGGAATAACTTTCATAGAAGATGAACTATCAAGACCGGGTTTGGTATCAGTTACCTTTCCCTTCACAATAATACCGGCACTGCCTTTCGTTGGTCCATTTGATTTTCCTATAATTTTTCCCTAGAGCATTCGATCCTGCGAGAAAGCGAAGACCGATAAGAAGCAGGCAAAGCCTGGCATTAAATACTTCATACAGTAAGTTTTTTTGTGATCGTTTGATTTTGATATTAAGTGTTATTTTACACTTATTAAATTCAAAAATAGATTTTATAAAAGAAATCTCAAAGTATTATTTACTTTATTTTGAAACTTTATTTAGAGAACACGACCTTGTTTAAGATTTACAGGCGTGTTAGTAAAAGTGTTGGAATCAAAAGAGTATTACATATCAAAAAGAAAACCCTTTTCTAAAAGAACCTGGTATCTTTTTTTATTAAGGCTGAATAAAAAGGAGCCTTTTTTAGAAGTAGCTTTATCTTTTTCGGTTAGTTTTTTTAAAATCCCCATCTGCATCACTTTACGGGTAAAGTTTCTTTTTTCCAACTCTCTCCCTAGCACTGACTGGTATAAATCCCGCAATTCTGCCATGGTGAATTTTTCTGGCAGCAATTCAAAACCCACTGGTTGAAAGCGAATTCTTTTTCGTAAGTCATTCAAAGCCTTGTTTAGCATAAAGGAATGATCATACACCAGCAAGGGCACCTTTGAAACAGGAAACCACGTGGCATCAAAGGTTTTAATCAAACTTAACAAGGTTGGTTCGATCCGTATCAGGGCAAAATAAGAAGTGGTAATAACCCGCTCACTGGGCACCCGCTCAAGATCGCCAAATGTATGCACCTGCTCCATATATACATTTGATAAACCAGTCATTGTTTCTACCGTTACCCTTGCAGCTTCGTCAATATTTAGTTCTGGTTTCACAAAACCACCGATTAATGACCAGTGCCCACGAAATGGTTCATAAGGAAACCTAATCAGCAACACGTGCAACTCAGTACCCTGAAACCCTAATATCACGCAATCAACAGAATGAAGTATACTGTTTTCGGCAGCGTGATATAAACCAGGAGAAACCAGGTTGGGTAAATGATTGTTAATTCGGTTCATCGCAATCTACAAAGTTTAAAATTCATTTTGTTTAAGCGTTTCAATTACAAACCTACAATTAATTAATTAAAATTTAATGCGATCACTTTTTAAATGCTTTTTGACACTTAAAAATAACAATCATGATAATCGATCAGTAGTGCGTTAACAGCGTTAGTTGAAAAACTTACCCATATGGCATTCAAAAACATATATTTGAAATGGACTAACACAGCGTTACCTGCACTGATTAATGTATCTTTTCCTCCTAATTGAAAGGCAGCACTTTTAGTTTCTATATTCCGGGTTTTAGTAATTTGCACCCTTACGGTTTATGAGTCGTAAATTTTAAGCCTATATGTTGTATGTTTATACGGAATTACAAAAAATGAACTGATGACATTATCGAAGGCTAGTCATAAAAAAGATTTAATACATTCGATTTCCCTTAATATTTCAGCAAATGATTTTTTTAAAATTTTTGATTTTATCCAGTTACCAAAATCGAAACTTTTAATTTTCCATTCCAAATTTATAAGCTCTAATTTCAGTAAAATCAGCTTCCATTTTTTGCCACAACTTTAATTTCTCAGTTTGTTTCACTGGTGAGGGGTAGATGGATACGAATCTGAAAACTACTTTTCATGCAGGTAAGCCTCTTGTTATTGTTTATAAAATTCCGTTTTATTTAGTGGATTTCATTTCCTAAAACATCATGATTATTAAGTTGATACTCCATAAGCAAATAAATGTTGATGAAAATTCTGTAGACAGGCAGCGAATAAAAGACGTCACCCGCAACAATACTTTATTAAGATAACAGTGAGCGTAGTTACTATCCTAAATTCCGAAGACAAATATATGATTGCCTGGCACCCATCTTTACATTGCATTTATTTTGTATATGCTTATGTTTTTCAACTCATTTTTTTTCAGTTCGGTTTTGGGAAGCAATTCAGTTGTCTGAGAAGGAGATGCCAATTTTTTTGCTTCCGTTTTTGAGCACCTTGCATAGCTCCGCCCGATGATGGTAGTTTTTTTGCAGGGATACGAGATTTTTTTAGTCTGGAAGTTATCCCAAGGCCACAGAAGCGACAAAGATGTTTGATATCTGTCTTTTAAATCAATATGTAGATTTTAGTTTAAATCAAAGTTGAATACTAAGGAGCATGATCATAAGGGAAACGTTTCAAATCAGTTTACCAATGCTAAGGATAATGAAAATATAGCCAACAATATTCTAACTGGGGTAAAAAGTCTTTTTTCAAGTTTTATTTTTTGAAGTTACATTCCCTAATGTGTTTAATAAAAATAATACAGTCATGAGCCATAAAGAATAAGTAATTACATTCTTTGACATATCGACGTAGTATTGCCGCAAATAGGATATTTGTTGCTGTGTCTGCCCACAACTGGAGCCGAATAAAGTAATTAAAAGTACAAGTTAACAACCGACTACCAAGCAGAATTTAAGCCCCATTTGACGGCAATACTTTTGTTAGTGGTAGTTAATTTTAGCTTCGCAAACAAGTATTTCCTATGGTGGCTAATTAAAAAACGGCTGCCTGGCAAATTCAGTTCATTATTTATTGAAAGACTAATAATTTATTTTGAGGCTCAAAAGAGTTGCTTCTGCCAGAATCAAAGCTGAAAACGAAATGCAGCCTATTACTTCAGCGTTCACTCCTACTGCCGGCAATACGCTTGTAGTATGCCGTTTTTTATTCGCTTTTTAAAAAATCATCAAGAATTTTATTAAAAATTTTGGGTTGATCCATTAATGATAAATGTCCGGCATCCTGAATTAAATGAAGCTTTGCATTTGGGATAATTTTAGCTGCTGCATCACCATATTCAACAGGAAATAATTTATCATCTTTCCCCCAAATGATCAGCGTTTCATTTTCTATTTGCTTTAATAATTCTGCTGATATTTTTGATACTGCGGTTCCACGTCCCTGCTTAAATGCATTTTTTCCTCCTGTAGATTTGAGAACGGCTATTGAGTAGCGACTATGGTTCGGGTCTCTGTTTATAGGTTTATGAAGTATATAACGCGAATTAAAACGACTTGCCAATGATGATGGAAAACTATTCATCCATATTGTTCCAATTAAAGGCCAAAAAGAAACTTTTGCACCTAAACCTGCAGAATCAACTAAAACAAGCTTATCAACCATTTCAGCATTGTCTATGGCAAACTGCAACGCAATGGCGCC
>JBGSMI010000298.1:0-11125 GCA_041740215.1 Ferruginibacter sp. | reverse complement strand
GGTGATCCTCGGAATCTTCCTGGTGGCATTTTGGATAAAACATATAAAGGCAAATGCTGTTTTTATAGCTGCAGTAATTTCGGAATTGTTGGTGATACTCATTTATAACCTGAACATTATTTCTTTTTTATGGTTGAATGTTATCGGTGCGTTATTGGTGATTGCGCTTGCGTTTATGTTGCAGCTTTTGATGCCGGTCGGGGAAGTCGATAGAGCCGCCTTAGCTGACTAGCCGTACATGCCGATCGATGAAATTACCGGGTTACTTACACATAAGATTTTAGCATACTCCCCTTATCTTTATTATACTTCACAAAGGGTAAAATATTGATTTAGAAACAGCTTGGGCTTTTATTGAAAGAGCTTTTCTGCAAATGCTTTACCCTATTTTCTATTTGCATTGATTCAAAAAGAAACAAAAAATCAAGGCTTCAACTAAAAAGTGCTGGAAAAATAGCTAAATGAGCTAAAATCAATCCGCTGGCTGGCAGAGCAAGTAGCTTAATAATTCAACGACTATCCGCAATTAGGATCAACTTCATTTAAAGAAAACTGTAGAGCCGTAGGCTCGTTTACGTTTTGTAACAACGGGTTTTAACCCATTGTGTTTAAAAAAGCTTCTGGTCGAGAGCCTTAGGCTCGGCACATATAATAGTAGATATTAGTAAAATCAAAAGGTTTGGTTACTTGTTGCGGCTTTCTTTAGATGCGCCGAACCTACGGTTCTCAATATTCTGTCTCATAGTTTATCAACGGGTTGAAACCCGTTGTTACAATATTAACCGAGGCTACGTCTCTTTGCACCGAATTGCGGAAGTGATTAATAATTTGTAGACCATGCCGGCTCAGGCAGCCTTGATTTTTTCACGCCCATTGAGCTATTTTTCCAGCACTTTTTAGTTGAGGCTATTTTTGCGACTTGCGATTACAATGGATATCAATTCGAAATCTACAGTTCACTGTTTTATCCCTTGCGCAGTATAATTCTTTGCTACATCTTATAGCGGCTTTGCGTTGTCAACAATTGAATTTTTCCTGATTTATCCAAATAAATAAGCCACAAATACGTTACCTGTTTAATAATATTTTTATTAGTTTCTCTCTACATTCCTAAAATTCTTTTATGCAAATTTCCAAAATTGTACCAGCCGCTTTCTTATGCCTTGTCTTGTCTGTAACAGCCTTCGCTCAAAACGAGGAGGAGGATGAGCCAACTGAAAGTACTAAAAACAATATTGTAAAAATTAACCTGTCATCCCTTGTGGTTAAAAACATTTCGGTGCAGTATGAACGGAAAGTGGCGAAACGTATTGCTGTTGCGGCCAATGTTCATTGCCGGCCTTTTGGAAAATTACCTTTTTTAACTACAATTGAGAATACAATAGATGATCCGGGCGTTACTGCTAATCAGATTAAATGGGGCGGCCTTGGCGTAACACCTGAAGTGCGTTTTTATTTAGGTAAAAAAGGGGCGCCGCAAGGTTTTTATCTTGCACCTTTTGCAAATATATCCAATTACAAAGCAGACTTACCCCATTGAATATTCAAATGGTGCTTTTGATAAAACCGGAATTTTTAACGGAAATATTTCCACTGTTACCGGCGGACTTTTATTGGGTGCCCAATGGAAACCCGGCAAATCCGTTTATCTCGATTGGTGGATCATTGGTCCAAATTACGGCAATGCCAAAGGTGATTTAAATCTTGTAACTGCATTATCTCCAATTGAGCAAACTAATCTTAGCAGCCAGATTGATGACCTGGTAGCAAATGCTCCTTTTGATAAACTGGAGGACGCTTACTCCGTTAATGGCAACGGTGCAATCATTAAGGCTAAAGGACCATGGGCCGGGCTAAGAGGTTTGGGTTTTAACCTTGGGTTCATGTTTTAATAAAGCAGGAAAGATAGAATCTGTTATAATTTTCCACAACAAAAATGACGAGTTTGCGCTGTTCGTTTTTATTTATTTAGAGGGCTGTTTATAGTTTCTTGATTGTTTTTTGAAAAGCCTTGTTCATTTTTATATAATCATCTGCCTTTGCCTGTTTTGCAAATTCCATTGAAGTCTGGGAAGTTTTCAGGGCGCCGACATTATCGCCCAGATCTTTTTGAATTTTCGCTTTGTATAAGTAAATCCAGTAAGCAGTTGGATTGGCATCTGATGCCTTGTTTACGTTTTCAAGTGCCTTGCTCAAATTGATATCATATTCATAGTAAAACCGGGCAGCTTCCCAGTAGGGCTTTTTATCCGTCTGCATAGCAGCATCAATCTGCGAACGTATTTTTTCTTTTACATTGGCGGTAATCACAATTGTTACGAGCTTCTTTTCCCACAATAATTGTAGTTCGCAAAGTGTACTTTCAACATTCGCAAACTGAATGGTAAATAATTCGGTTTTCATTTTTGTTTTCATAGGTTCTACTTTAAACCTTGCAACATCTTCTGTTTCCTTGTAGCCCTCTGTTCCCAGATTTTTGATTCCTTTGTTGATGATTATTTCCCAACTTTCTTCGCCTGGAATGGTGTATAATACATAAGTGCCTGCGTCAATTTTTCTGCCATTTAATTCAACTGTTTCTGAAAAGGTTAATCTTGTTGCAGCGTTGGCTCCGGTGCGCCATAATTTACCATAAGGCACCAGATCGCCAAAAACTTTGCGGCCTTTTGCCACTGGCCTGGAGTATCTGACCTCAATGGTGCCCATTCCAAATTCTTGTTTTATAGTTTGTGTAGTGGATGCTGATGGAATTTGAACCTGTGCAGTGATATTTTGTGTCAACAAAAAAGCAAGTCCGAAGAAGGTGAAGACTATAATTTTCATACGCTTTATTTTATACAAATATAGCGGTTAGGCACTCAAGCTGAAAGTTGAAAATTGCCAGTTCGTAATTTAAATTATGTCCTGAAGCTGCCAACCATTTTGTAAAAAGGTATATAGAAAGTATATTACTTTATAGTGCGCAAAACTTATAAGGTAGTTTAAAAACGAAACGGTGAAATGGGTCTAACCTAAACAAAAATGGAAGTGAGTTTTAAAACTTAACTTTTACTTTACCGGTAGCCTTTTTTCCTTTTTTTACTTTCCAGCGTGGCCCTTCTTTTACAGCCCTTAACGCTGCTTCATCGCATTCTTCGCAAAGCGATTTATCAACTTTTATATTTGCAAGCGCTCCGTTACTTTGCACTTCAAAAGATATTTCTACTTCACCATGTATCTTTTTTTGAACGATATCTTCTGTTAATTTCAAATTGTTGGTGATGTAAGTATCATAATTATTCCATCCATCCGCAGGCTCTACATCGATTACGGAATCCGGTACAAGTACTGCCCGTCTTTTGGGGCCGAAAGCAGACAGTTTCCCTGCCACTTGTGTTTTATCCTTCAGGGCATTCACGTCTTCTGTTAGCATGATTTTATTTTGTGCAATATCACTTTTCAGGATAACATTTTTGGAAATAAACCCTGCAGACTTTATCTCCACCTGTAGCACGGAGTCAGAAGAAATGAGGCGAACATTTCCTTTTGCATCTGCATAGGTTCCCATATTTTGATCGGGGATATTGACGTTTGCAAAAGGCAATGGTGAACCATCCGGGGCTAAAATCTGTGCCATAAATTTTCGATCTAACGGCGCCTGTGATTCCTTTATTTCCTCGGCTCTTGTTGCTGGCTGGTTGCTTATTTTTTTACTTCGGGTGTCAATTTGCTCAGCATTATTTTGTGTGTTTACGGGTGCAGTATTGTTATTGGCAATATCGGCGGACCGATTTTTTTGCAAATCGTCTACGTAGCCGCCACCGGCCGTTTTGGCCACTTCTTTTTTACTGTCTTGTTCTGGCTGGTAAACAAAACTACTGTCTACAAATGTTTTTTGCTTCGCTTTTGCAATGACTGGTTGTTGTTCACTGGCCGTATTTGGAATAACCGGTGAAAACAGATTGGAATCAGCATTAACCACAATGCTTTCACTATTGGTGCTTTTTACGGAGTCTTTTATTGGATGAGTAGCCGCAATCGAGTTGGGCTTGTTTGCCTCATTTGTCTTTAAAAAATAGCTGACAGCTACTCCACTACAGATGAGGATGACAGCAGCCGCTACTCTCCAAATGGGAAAACGTTTGGCAACAGGCTGGATGGAAACTACCGGAGCATTTGGTGCCTGAGCAAATTGGGCCTTCAATAGGCTTAAATGCGATTCCCATTCCTGGTCCTGCATTCCGTCGTATCCTTCCATTGCTTCTGCTAAAAAAGCATCATCCAGGGCCGCTTTCTCCATCGCATGCATGTCTGCAGGCGCAAGCGCACCGGAAAAATATTTTTGGATATCCTCCGCGGTATAAATTGTATGTTTTTTAGCTGAACTCATAAAAAAATAAAAGCCTGTACCAATATGCTAAAATATTTTAAATAACTAAAAAAAGAAGAATTAAAACAATATCAATTGAACACTAACAAAAAACGATCTTACGATAAAACAATCTAACAAATGAAACAATGTAACAATAGAACAATGTAACAATGTAACAATTTAATCCTCCTTCCCATCCATACAAATCTTTAAGTTACGTTTTCCGTTTTGAATGTAACTTCTTACTTTATTCCATTCGTAGCCGGTAATTTCCGCAATCTCATTGTAACATTTTTTTTGTACAAAAAATAACTGAATGCTCTGTTGTTGATCTGCCGGCAATGTATCCATGCATTCGGCTAAAAGTTTAAATGCCGCCTCTTTTTCAAGTGCTTCATTGGATAGATGTGTCGATTGAGTGGATTGCATAAAATCAGCATTGAATTCAGTGGTTTTAATGTTTTTCGGACTCCTCAATTGCATCAGGCAATAATTTCGTGCCAACACATGCAGCCATCCTTTAAAATTCTCTACTTCATGCAGTCTTAATTTTTTATTTAGTTCTTCAAAAATATCCATTACGGCATCTTTGCTGCTATTTGCATCCTTAAAATATTTCAGGCAAACACCAAACACCAGGTCCATGTAACGTTGGTAAAGGATACTAAGCTGGTTAATGTCACCACTTTCTTTGAAAGCAGCAACCAGTTCTTTGTCCGATACCTCGGGAGATGATATGTTTTTTAGAAAGGTCAATGATGAGTGATGAATAATGAGTGATAAGTGATGAAAAATAAGTGATGAAAAATGAATGATGAAAAATGAATGATGAAAAATGAAAAATAAATAGTGAATGGCGAATTTGCCGTTCATAACACCAGATGATAAATTACCAACTATCCTCATCCCTCAGTTAGGCCCATGGCTATCTCAGCACAGCACCTAGAATTATCTGAGTTCCAGAACCCCCCTTCGGGGGGCAGGGGGGCCTTCTGAGTCCCAGAACCCCCCTTCGGGGGGCAGGGGGGCCATCTGAGTTCCAGAACCCCCCTTCGGGGGGCAGGGGGGCTTCCCTTCGGGGGGCAGGGGGGCGATCTTCAGGCCAGGGGGCCTTTACTCAAAATACACCTTTACCGTTTGATAAAACAGCCGGTTATTGAGGTATTGGTGTTGACCCTGGTTTTGTTTTTCTGAAAACCCCTGCAAGCCAAAAAGTCCGGCTGCATTTCCTTTGTTGATGGCGATTTCAAGATAGGCAGCAGAATTAAAGAGGGCTAGTTTTTCGCCCTCCTGCACATCGGCATACGTATCACTGATTTTTTCAATTACCTCATCCCTTTTAAACACAATTTTAAAGCTCCTTCCTTTGCGCTGTTCCTCAAATTCTTCCCGGGTAATGTTTACAATGACATTTTCAAAATTGTCAATAAAAATAATTTGGCCTTCCATCCAGTTATTGCCAAGCTGAGGGCGCAACGGATTTTTTACCCGTATTGAAACAGAAGGATCTCCAATCTGATCCAATGGTTTACCGGCGAGTGCATCGTTAAATGCTTTTGCAAAAACCGAGGTACAATAAAGCGTATTTTTTTGATTGTTTTTATCAAGTGCCAGGGCAACTACTTTCTGCGGAAGTTCTTCCAGTATCATGGTAAGTAATCCATTGTCGGCACAGCCAATGTATTGCCCTTTGTGTTCTGCAAACAGCATGTGTTCCGGCTTTTCATCAAATAAATTTACCAGTATCAAATGACAGGTGCCTGTAGGAAAACTTTTCATTGCATTTCTGCAGACGTAGGCCGCCTGTGGGTAATTAAACGGCGAAAGCTGGTGCGTAATATCAATGATGGTGAAACACTTTTCGGCCTGTAGTAACTGTCCCTTCACTGCCCCGGCAAGAAAATCGTGCTGGCCAATATCAGATGTAAGGGTAAGTATCGGCATTGTATTGGTAGATGATTTTTTTAAATAGTAAGTGTATGAATGAAACTAAAAAGAGGTAATGATGTGCAAGACAGGTAAACAATTTAACAATACCTACTTGACGAGTACGCCATTTTTATAAAAGAATTTTTTAACGAGTCTATCTGTTAACGATGGAAATATTTTGTTTAAAAAAACGGTCATGTTACCACTAAACGAAAGAATTAAATTCCGTTTTCTTCCTTCGATGGCTTTTATGATATGAGCTGCACAATCCTGTGAACTCATCAGGTCTCTTTCATTTAGTGGACTTTCGCCCTGTGCATTACCGGTACTGTTGAGTGCTACGTTACGGATATTGCTTCGGGTAAAACCGGGACAAACCCACATCACATTTACACCGGTATCCAGTAGTTCGGTGCGGACTGCTTCCAACCATCCATTCACTGCAAATTTAGAAGCGGAGTAGCCGCTTCGTCCGGGCAGGCCTCGGTAACCTGCAACTGACGATACGCCTACAATGGTACCTTTTCTTTCTATGATAGATTCCAGCGCATGCTTGGTGCAATATACCGTTCCAAAAAAATTAATGTCCATCACTTTTTTGATTACATCCACATCCGCATCTTTTAATAAAGACCGCATGCTGATGCCTGCATTGTTAATCAGTATGTCAATGCCACCATAGGTTTCAATGGTAGAGTCAATAAAGTTTTTACAATCATTATAGCGGCTTACATCGGCAACGATGGTATGCAGTAATTGATTGGAGTATTGTACCTGCAGATTATATAATTTATCCTGGTTGCGACCACAGGTAGCAATTTTTGCGCCCATGGGTATAAGGGCATCTACCAATGCTTTTCCGATTCCTTCGCTACCACCGGTAATGGCTACTACCTTGTTTTTAAAAAACTCACTCATAAAAAAAGTTATAAGCAAAAATAAGAGAGTTCATCCGCTGTTTATCAACAATCTTATGATAATTAAAGGGATATCCCTAAAAAGATTTCTAAAAAAATTTGGCACTATAGTTTTTTACCCTATTTTTGCACTCCCGAATTAATAAGGGCTGCTTCGCAGGAAGCAAATCAGCAGAATTGGTAGCTCAGTTGGTAGAGCAATACACTTTTAATGTATGGGTCCTGGGTTCGAGTCCCAGCCAGTTCACAAAATTTTAAACCACTGATTTTCAGTGGTTTTTTTATTGTATCCTTCTGGTACTTTAAATTATTTTCAATTGGGTTCGAAACACATAAGAATTTAAATTCGTAAACGATACATAGTTTCTGCAACTAATTTTAATTACTCTTTTGTGACACAATTATGTTGCTCCATCAGACAATCAATGTCATGCCTAGAGTGCCCATCGTCGAATTTTATATTTTTTAAAGACGTAGCAGCTTAGCAGCTATTTTAATAATAATATTACTCACTGAAGATATTGATTAAGAAGTGATAAATACATGAAATACAAAATGTAGCATCCGGTCTCTTTTAGGTTTACAATTTTTCCAATATTTCTTTTCTCACAAATTCATAAGCTTTCTCATTGTCATACTCAATACCTGGTCTTAGTATCATTTGAATATCACCAGTAAATTCTTTATCCTTCATTTTTTCTTCCATGTTCAGGATGAATTCTTTTTGTGTAGGCAGTTTATCAACTACAAACTCCATGTATTCTTTGTAACAGGTTAATAATTTATTAGTATCCATTGCATGGTTAGTATAAGCCCAGTATATGTCAAACAAGTCCCTGCTTTTTCTGCGTTGGTATAGTGCTCTTAGTTTGCTACCAAACAATTCTTCCAGTTCATAAGTGGGCAGTTTACATTCTCCGTTAAACCATGAGTTCTCTACTTTAAAATCCATCAGCTTTATACCGAGTATGCTAAAATGTTCCCTGGTATTTATTTCCACCTTTAATCGCATATTAATCACAGGTGCTATTTCTGATGCAAACCGGTAGGTAATAGTATTGTTGTGTTTGCTCTGTTCTATTTTAGGTTTGCTTTCCAAAAAGGCTAACCTTTTCCGCAGCCTGTCTAATATCGGCCCTATGGTTTCTCCTTTTATCTGCACCAGGTCTATGTCTTCTGAATATCTGGCCTGTGGTGTAAGATACAGTTTATGAAAGGCTGTTCCTCCCCGAAAAGCCAGATGCGTACTCAACATCTCATCAGAAAATATTTCTACCAATGCCCTTTCTATAATTAAGTCTTGCTCTACTTGGGCATTATCCGGCCATGGTGCTTTTTCTTTCCATTCTTCAATATATCTCCTTGCTATCATAAATCGCTTTCAATGGTTACATTTTTTATAACTTTCCATTCTTCATCTATCACTGCATTTTTACTTTTTTGATTAGATAACGCAACTGGAAATATGCTTTTATTATGTAGTGCCTTACGTAAAGCATCTGCTAATTTTTCATCTCCAATTTCTTTGTCTAATAAATACCCAAGCCTTTGTATTGCCGCTACCTGCTGATAGCGTTTTGCAGTTTTTGTTAATTCAGCAGCTTTTATTTCCGCTACTAATTCTTTAAGGATTGTAACAGTATAATTAATGCCAATGCTATTGGTATAATACAACAAATCCAATGCTGTAAGTTCCGGTGTGCTTATCCGGATATTTCCTGCATCAGTTTTTTTGTTTGCAATATCTTCATCTTCCCAATCTTTTTTTACGTAGAAATTAATCTTCAGTTTACGGGTATTGATTTTTCTCAACGCTGGCTTTTCTGTTATCACAAAAAACTCCATTGGCTGCTGGTGAGCTGCTCCATATAATGCTGCTGCTGATAGGAGCCCAACATAATATCGTTTGTTGAGCGATTTCATTAAATCATCAATAAAAAGGGGAGCAGGTATTATTCCCTGGTGTGAGTACTCCGGAGTAATGATTGCATAAAAACCTTTGCGAATTTGTGCTATTTGGTTCTTGGTTTTAAGCCTGTATAGGTTTTGGTTAATGGCTTTATCAGATATATCAAACTGCTTCTTAATTTCGGCGAGTGAAAACGAATACCTCCCAACAGATCGTATTTTATTAATAAAATCTTCCAGATAGTTATATTGTATGATAGCTTTGGGCATAAATACCGGTTTGCGATTAACTACGGACTGTGTAGTAAATAGCGAATGTAAACTTTTCTATTTGAGTTTGCAAAACCTAAATAAAAATGGAGGTTTGAATGGACTTTTCTTTTATATGCATTAATAGAAGGCATTTTATTCACTCGGGAAAATTCGAATTAATAGGCATTGCGAAACTAATATTAACCTCTTACTTATGTCAAGCTGCCAAAATATGTACTAAAAGCTGTAAATCTTTCAGTAAAAAGTTCGAGTTTTGTACCAATAGGGTCACAAGAGGAATTCATTAATGAGTTCCTCTTTTTATTTTATCCCATTTGCTTGCATTATCCCATTTGCTAAACTGAATAAATATTTTTATTAGGGCTTGTATTAATTTTCCTGACTTAGCCTTTCAGCAGATGGATGACCATTGCCGGCGTTTCCATATTTTTTATAATCTCCGGTAAATGATAGCGTTTAAACCCATTCAATAATTTAATCAATTCGCTGAGTAAAATTGACCGATACGCTGCGCAAAGCAAATCCGTCAGCTTATTTTTTTTGGAAGCACTTTATGTTTGGATAAAGTTTACGATCGTTTGATGCCTGGGTTTTGATCGAATTGGATATCAATTCTCATTATTTTGTTGCGAATAGATCTCACACATTTTTTAAATGCTTAAAATAAATAGTTTGAGTTTTGTAGCGATAGTTTAACAAAAGGAATACTGTTTAGAATTTCTTTTTTCTTTTTTACCTATTTGTATTTCCTTTAATCATGATAAAATTATTTTATTATAAAATGACTAACAGATTAGAAACTGCCGTGTTTAATAATTTGCTGCAACAACTGCCTGTTACACTTCAACATAAAGTTTTAAAATACCGCAACTGGCAGGATGCAGAACGGACTTTGGCAGGCAACATTCTTTTAATAAAAGGACTGGCATCTATTGGACGAAAAGAATATTCTTTAGATGATTTAAAATACACCGAATTTCAAAAACCTTATTTTGATGATACCATCCATTTTAATATTACGCACTCGGGTGAATATGTAATTTGCGCACTGAGTGAAATCCATAAAGTAGGTGTAGATGTGGAAGCGATCAAAGATATTCCGATACACGATTTTACCAATCTTTTTGCAAACCAGGAGTGGGAGAAGGTAATCAATGCGACAAATAAACTGTATGCTTTTTACACTTTATGGACTAAAAAGGAAGCGTTCTTAAAAGCGGTGGGTTGCGGATTGAGCCAGCCATTAAATGAAGTGGAAATTGAAAATAACCGAATTATATGGGAAAGCCGTCCCTGGTTTCTGCACGAAGTAAAATTAGATTCAAATCACCTCGCCTATATCTGTGCTAACACGGCCGTTCCTTACATAATGATAAAGGAAATTCAATTTTAATAGATGCTAACGACTTGCAGGTTAAAAAAAATATTGTTTTAACCGACATAGAACGGGACCAAAAAAGACCAGTAAAACGAGAAAGCTGAAATTAATGCTAAGACGATCCTATAGCAATGGAACTACAAGAAATATCAAGGCATCTATGTCATTATTTGAACCTTAAATTCCTGTATTCGGGTTGATTCATTTTAGGCTCAACATGACACTTATTTTGTAGTTACTGCCTCAAGTTTATTTAACGCAGTGTCTTTTAAACCATGTGCAAAAACGGCGTCTGCAATGATTGCTGAACCTAAGGCAATTCTTTTCTTAATATAATCCGGAAAAAAGCGAAGTCGCTCCCCGCAGGAT
>JBGSMI010000291.1:0-5254 GCA_041740215.1 Ferruginibacter sp. | reverse complement strand
TGCCGTAAACCCCACCACAGCTAGTGTAGCTGTAAATGGCACGGTTACCTTAGCGGCCACAGTTGCCCCAAGTAACGCAACCAATCAAGCCGTAACCTGGAGCAGCAGCAACACGGCTATTGCAACTGTAAGCACTACAGGAGTAGTAACAGGTAAAGCAACAGGTTCGGCAACTATTACCGTAACCACTAATGATGGTGCCAAAACTGCCACCTGCGCAATAACCGTACCTGCCGCCAATAACGGATGTACTGGAAATACGTTATTGAACAGTAGTTTTGAAGGCGGCACAACCAGTTGGGTTAGTTATGGTAATTTCTCCACCTCTACCGATGCTTCAGACGGTACAAAAGCTGCTTATGTTGGAACTTGGTCGGGTGGTTTTTATCAAGATGTTACTACAACAGCAGGTACAAGCTTTACTTTAAGCTTCTATTCAAAAGTAACGGGTAGTCCTATTTCTGCTCAAGCTGGTTTGTCGTTCTTTAATGCGGCCGGAACTGAATTGACAGAAATTCCAAAAACAGTAACAAATACCGCCTATACATTGCAAAGCCTTACAGGAACTGCCCCGGCAAATACAGTTAAAGTTCGTTTCTGGGTTTGGAAAAATGATAATTTCGGTGCGATGTACGTTGATAACAATGCTCAATCTTCTGTCGTGATTTACCCAAACCCGGTAAGTAATGTTGTTACTATTCAATTTGGTTCGGAAATGCCCGATATAAAAGTTTCCGTGTATTCAATACAAGGCCAAATGTTGTTTAACAATACATACCAATCGGTAAGCAAAATAAGTTTAAATGCTGAGGCAATTGGGTTGCGAAAAGGAACGTATATAATAAAAGTAAATTCAGGCAACGAACAATTCATTAAAAGAATTATTAAAAAATAATATTGTAAAAGCTAAATAAAAATAAAGGTTTCGGGTTCAACTCCTGCAGTTGCGGTTAGTAAAAAGGAATTAACTTTTTTATAGCCGTTTAACATCAGCCCATAAATGCTTCGATAAAGTATATTATTAATTATTCAGCCCGAAGCTGAATGGTCAATAATTTTAATCCTGACAAATATTTAAAAATCAGCGGCATCAATTTAAAGCGGTTTGTTATCCCTTTGTTTACATCTAAAATTCAACATACAAATGAAGTTACTCTTTAAAACCACCTGTATCTTTTTAATGGCAATTTTTTTAGATCAATCGTTGATGGCAAATGCAACAGAAAGCGGTAACGTATATTATATTGATAATTTTGGCAACGATAACAGCAATGGCTTGTCCAAAAAATGCTTTTAAAACACTCGCCAAAGCAAGCAGTCTAAAATTGAAGAGAGGAGATAAAATTTTACTAAAGGCTGGTCAAATATTTCAGGGCACTTTACAATTAAGAGAAGCAATTGGAACAATTGATTTTCCAATTACTATTTCAGTTTTTGGAAAAGGGAAGGCAACTATACAATCGGGTGACTCGGTAGCCTTGCTCTCAGTAAATGCTGCATACCTGATAGTTCAAAATTTAATTTGCAAAGGCAATGGCCGGTTAGCGGGCAACAATTCGAACGGGCTTGAATTTATTCAAACTATCAACCTTACAATTGACCGGGTTGAAACAACTGGCTACTTGTTTTCCGGCATACAGATTAATGGAGGAAGGGATATCCATATTGCAAATGTTTATGCCCACGACAACGGATATTGTGGGATACATGTTACTTCCGAACCTGCGGGAGGAGACAATTCGCAGGATAAAACTGTTCGAAATGTTTATATAGGTTATTCAATGGCGGAAAATAATCCAGGCTGTTCAGCAATCAAAAACAATCATAGCGGTAATGGTATTTTAGTAGGAGGAGTTACCAATGCACTGATCGAATATTGCGAAGCCATGACCAACGGCTGGGATATGCCAAGAGATGGCAATGGCCCTGTTGGTATTTGGGCTTACCATTCAGATAGCGTTACGATACAGCATTGCTACAGCCATCACAATAAAACATCAGCAAAAGGAAAAGATGGTGGTGGCTTTGATTTTGATGGCGGTATTACCAATTCCATCATGCAATATAATCTGTCTGCATATAATGAAGGGGCAGGATATGGAATTTTTCAATATGATGGTGCTACAGCCTGGAGCAACAATATTGTACGGTATAATATCAGCTTGCACGACGGAATTAAAAATGGGGAATGCGGTATTTTAATGTGGTGCGATGAGAAAGCCCTTCCAATGAAAAATTTTCATGCTTACAATAATACCATCGTAAATAAATATAGGCATGGTGTAAATTTTCTTCCCGGTCATTATGAAAATTTTGTTTTCGAAAACAATATATTTTTAGTAACCGATAGTACAGACGAGTTTACTGCTGGCAAATTTACAGGTGCCTCCTTTGTAAATAATTTATACTGGAATTCGTTTCATGCTGCTAAAGGGATGTTGCAGCCTGTAGTACGTTTTGAAGAAAAACCTTTGCTTGCAGATCCTTTGTTGGCCTTAAACCGCTTCGATTCAATACAGGTTAAAAATATCAGGAAGGTAAATTCAATCCCATATTTTAAATTGAAAAAGAACTCGCCTGCTGCTAATGCCGGCAGTTTTATCAACAAAAATGGGGGGCGGGACTATTGGCATCATAGCCTTTTAGACCGCCCAAAAATCAGTATCGGTGCTTTTCAAAAAAAATGAGCCTGGATTTTACAAGTAGTCAAAAATATTTTTTAAAAAACAGTAGATTTTAATCAACACGCCCCTAATATATACAATGATGAACAATGAATACCATACAATCGAAGATCTTTTATTTGATAAATCTTTCAGAGATTGGATATTGAACCGTACGGATGCTAACAATTTTTGGGAGCAATGGACGAAGAATAACCCAGAAAAATCTGATATTATAAATTATGCAAAGGCTATACTTTATACAATTTCTGTAAGAAATACAGAAATTACTGAAGAAGAAATAGAATATGAGATTAATAAAGTGATAAGTGAAATGGATATGGATATGGTAGACGATGAAACGATGGAGGTGAATGCTACTGGTTTATTAATTACAAAGTATAAAAAATCTATATGTATTGCTGTTTTAACTATTGCAATTTTACTGGGGACAGGTTATTTAATGGTAGAATACAATTACAAAATAAAATCTTCTCAAAATGCTAAGCAAATATCAAAAGAGGGTATTATAAATTTTGCTTCGGTAATTCGAAACAACGAAACAGACACTAATGAAACAGTTTTGCTACCAGACGGAAGCCAGGTAATACTTTCTCCCAAAAGTAAATTGGTGTATGGTAAAAATAACTTTTCTGCAAACCGGCAAGTAAGCCTTCAAGGTGAAGCATTTTTTGATGTACACAGAGATCCTGCTCATCCATTTACAGTTTACACTAAGAGTATGGTAACCAAAGTTTTGGGTACAAGTTTTTTAGTAAAAGAATTTAATAACGATCAAACAGCCAGCATCGTAGTAAAAACAGGAAGAGTATCTGTATTTAAAGAAAAAAACTATACGGAATATGACCCTAGTTCTAACCAACTGACAGGTATTATTCTTACACCCAATCAACAATTGACATATACAATTGCAAATAACGAATTGACTAAATCTATTATTGAAAAACCTGTTATACTTCCAAAGTCCAGGCCTGTTTTTAATTTTCGTATTAGACCAGTTAACGACATTTTTGAAAGTTTAGAAGAAGCTTACGGAATAAATATCATTTATGATACGGAAATGGTAACAGATCAAACACTTTCTGTATCATTTGGTGAAGAAGATTTTTATCAAAAATTAACGATCGTTTGTAAAGCCATCAACGCATCTTATGAAATTGTTGATGGAACAGTGGTAATCAGTTTTAAAAAATAGAAAATGCAATATTATTAATATTATTAGTTCACACAAAATACTTTAAGCCATGTAACACAAAAATAAAAAAAGGTTGATAGTGTTTCAGCACTACCAACCTTAAGTAAAATGCAGCAGAAAACAACTGTTGCAAAAATGTTTTGATCCTCATTTAATAAACCAAAACAAATGTAAATTATGAAAAAAAATCTGACAACGTCAGTAATGATTGCTATTATGAAAATTACAATTATTCCTGTTCTGCTTATTTCATTTGCATGCAACGCTTTTGCAACCGATGCCGACGCACAGGATTTGCTCCGAAAAAAGCTTACTGTTAAGTTCCAATCCGAAGAGATGGGCACTGTGTTATCCCGGTTTGAAGAAATTACAAAAGCAAAATTTGTGTACAGTCCCGAGTTGATTGAATCATCCAGGAAGGTATCGTTGATTGCAAAAAACGACAACTTTGAAAAGGTTTTAAATGGATTGCTTTTGCCGATTGGTATAAAGTATGAAGTAGTAGATAAATACATCATACTTAGCCCAAAAACTAATTCAAATGCAAAAGGTCCAATTAAAGAGACACTAGTAAATGGTTCCGAAAATTTAAATAGAGAAATTACCGGAACGGTAAGTAACTCAAAAAATGAGCCATTGGCTGGCGTATCTATAGTAGTTAAGGGTAGCCAAAAAGGTACCACCACAGATGCAAATGGTAAATTTGCTTTGTCTGTGGGTGATGAGGCCGTTGTAGTGTTGGAAGTTTCCCTTGTAGGTTACCAGGCACAGTTGGTTACTGTTGGGACAGCAACCATTTTATCCATTGTAATGAACACGGCTGTAAACGATCTGAACGAAGTTGTTGTGGTAGGGTATGGGCAGCAGAAAAAGGGAACAATGACTGGTGCAGTATCAACAGTAAATACTAAGAGTATAGTAAATATTCCGGTTGCTAATACAGCTAGTACTTTGGCAGGAAGATTACCAGGGCTTATCGCTGTACAAAGGGGTGGGCAGCCTGGTAGTGATAACACTGATATAAGTATTAGAGGCTTTGGAAATGCATTAGTTATTGTGGATGGCGTTCAACAGTCTTTCGATCAAATAGATCCAAATGAAATAGAATCAATAAGCATTTTAAAAGATGCTTCGGCTGCAATTTTTGGTGCCCGTGCCGGAAATGGTGTAGTGCTAGTAACTACTCGAAGAGGCAAGGGAGGAGACAAATCTAAAATTAATTTTACCAGCAACTTTGGCGTACAAACACCAACTAGATTTCCAAAACTGGCTGATGCAGTTTTGTACGCAAACCTGCGTAACGTAGCCTACCTTAATGCAAATCCGGGAGATATTGCCAATCAGCCATTTACTGCCGATGCATTAGAGAAATATA
>JBGSMI010000233.1:0-9730 GCA_041740215.1 Ferruginibacter sp. | reverse complement strand
GAATATCCGTTTCTTACGCATCTCCGCAGTTTCTGCAGCTCCGATAAAAACACCATCATTGTCAAGACTGGCATTAATTTCTTCAAAAAACTTATTTACAAAACGAATACTATTAATAGCCGGTTTTAAAACAATCTGTTGATTGTTACCTTTCAGGTTTTTAATATCTTCATTACAATTGGTGGTTACAACCTGCAACTGCTTTGTAGAATCGATGTATTTATTTTGCATTTCACTCGTTAATATTAATTGGGCCAACATGTGATTCCAATGATGCGAAAAAGCGCTTCGAGCATTTATATTCGAATTACAATTCGGGATTTCCGGCGAAAACTGAAGATGTATCTGGTGCAACTTTTTTCTGATTTGATAGATTAAAAGTAGAATACCTATGTATTGAAATTGTTAATTCAACTTTAAGTTTTAATCATTTAATAAATGCCCCGTGAATAAACAACAACATGTAAACGTAAAAACAGTGAAGTTGAAAATGATTTGTTAGCCAGACTATTGACTGTTCAGGAATAAACTATTTTTTTTCGCATGATTTATTTAACCCAATGTCAAAACCGGGCAATGGAGTCATAATGTTATTAGAAGCGATAAGGGATATCACAGAAAATTTATTGCCCTGTCCTTTGAATACTTTCTTTGGAAATTTTTGAATTGGAGATTACAAGATGGCTTTTTTTATTAATCCGCATTGCTTTTAAAGGAGCAACCAAACCCGTACATAATCGATTGATGAATATTTTTTTTGGCGCTTCTAATGCGAAATCCATCAGCAACGTTTCAATTGAAATATTACTGATAACAACATTATCCAAAGCGATCTCTATCACATCTGCCTTACTCAAAAACATACTGTTTTTGTTTGCCTTGTCCCAAATAATCTTCACATTGGAAATTTTATATATACCCCAATCTGATCCTGGCAACACATCGCTGCCTACATTAAAAGCTCTTTTGCTGTCGGCGTATACAGTCACATTTTCTACCTCCACAAAATTGGCCCCCAGGTTTACACCCCCATATATCGTGCAGTTTTTAATCACCATTTTTTCAATAACCCCATGTGAATCAATCGTGGCATTATCTGCATTAATGTTTAAAACATTTTTACTGCCTTTATACAATCCGCCATCAATGGAAATGATTGATGGGTAAGCTACATTTCCGCCACTACCATTGCTTTCCGAAAGTCTCCACAAGCCACCGCCGCCACCTGAAATCACATGCCTGCCGCCAGTCAGCGAACAATTCTTTATGGTAATATCCGACATATCATTTGTAACTATACAATAACTATATCCATTGTTGTCCGTCACCGGAAGATCTGCTTCCATATTGTTAACCACACCTTGCGAAGAACTAAACATGATGGCAGAAAGCGCAAAATTTCTGTAGTATCCCGAGATATTGCCTTCTGCATACTGTAGTTTAAAACAAGTCATAAAATTCATGGGTGAAGTAATAAAGCCAACACCAGTGCCAACCTGAATTTTTGGCATTTCATTGTTTAGCCAAACAAATGCCTGCTGTATGTTGTAAAAAAAAATATCTTCAATCATCAACATACCAGTAGCTGCGTCATAACTTTTTACAACCGCCCGTTGCCCTTTTGCATAATAAGCCCGCTTTGTATTGGCTAATTTTTCTGTACTGGAAAAAAATAAAATGTCGCCTTTAACCAGTTTCAATCCTGCGGATAATTTTAACTTGCTTTCATTTTGCCGAATACCAGTCACGCTTCGCTGAAGCAATTTTTTTGAACCGGTAACCTGGAAGATAGCAGTCATCGAAGGATTACCTGCATTCTTTCCGGTTTTGCTTACATCAAACGTTCCTTTACCCAAAATTGCCGGAATACCGGTAATATCAACCGTGTAGTCAGGCGAAAAAATGTAAATTTTTTCGTTCAATAAATGAATGGCTTTCTTGTTCATCTTAGCATATTGGAATGCTTTTAGAATAGCCGTTGTTTCATCTTTGCCTTTGGCAGCTACTCCAAATTGCTCCAGTGTAATAAACTGATGATTTTTATTCTGGCTGAAAAGCACAGTCGTCTTAAGCAAAAAGAAAACTAAAAATGAATAGGAAAAATAAAATTGTTTAGTACACATCAACAAATTTTTAGGTAGGATGGTGAAAGTAACAGAAGCAAAAAGAAGGGGCGTTAATTTAATATTAACCTTTTAAACTTAATGATTTAATAACGGGATGAATTCCGGTAAAAACAATAAAACACATTTCCTTCGCAGCGTCATAATAATTGGGGTAACAGTAAAGTAAACATACAAACGTTTTATGAAGATATTATTGAGAGAGTGCTTATGCTGGTGTATGATAGTAGTGTTTATTTTATCAATACAGTCTTGCAAATCATCAAAAGAAATCGTTTATTTTCAAAATCTGGATATTAAAAAAATCGATTCGATTACAGCTTTAAAAGTACATGTAATAGTACCCGGCGATATTTTGCAATTGAATGTAATTACAATGAATGAAGAGGCCGACCGTGCTTTTACCAAAAGTGGATTTAAATTAGATAACAGTTCTCAAACAGGGTATTTGGTAGATAGCAGCGGCCATATTGATATCCCTTACCTGGGCTTGTTTAAGATAAAAGGATATTCTACCAGCAGTGCCCGTGATGCGCTAAAAGAAAAGCTGGCTCCCTTTTTAAAAGATCCCGTGATTAGTATTAAACTGATGAATTTCACAATTTCTGTGATGGGCGATGTTGCAAAACCTGGTACCTTTCAAATTATGAATGAAAGGGTTTCGCTACCGGAAGCATTGAGCCTGGCCGGCGATTTAACCATTACAGGTAAACGCAATAACGTTACGATTATAAGGGAGAAAAATGGAACCCGTACCTATTCTAAAATTGATTTAAAGAAAGCTGATCTTTTCACTTCCCCATACTATTATTTAGAATCGAATGACATTGTTTACGTAGAACCTTCAAAAGCAAAAATTGCCCAGGCAGATACCAGGACATGGCAGGCATTGACCTTTGTTGTAACAACCCTATCATTGGTAACTGTATTGATTTTAAGAGTGAAATAAACCGAACGACCGACACGGGTAAAGCAATAATAATGACAAATAATGGCCCCGCTTTTACAGACGACTTTAATGCACGCAACTATTTAGAAAAATATTTTCGTAACAAATTATTTTTTATTTTTTCGATAATAATTTCAGTTGCACTTGCCTTTGCCTACCTGTGGCTTAAAACTCCCCTATACCAGATTCAATCTACACTGGTTATTAAAGATGAAAAAAAAGGCGAATCAAACAGTGAAACGCTGAAAGAACTTGATTTTTTAGATGAACAAAAGATAGTAGACAATGAGGCTGAAATAATAAAATCAGCTACCATCATTGGTACCATAGTAGAGCGCCTTTCGCTGGATAAATCTTATGCTGTTAGACATAACATTTTAAAAAGCACCCCGCTGTTTAACCATTCACCTGTGGAGTTGAAGACAATTGGAAGCTATGCTACAGATGCTCCACCAATTGATATTAATATACTTTCAAAGACTCACTACCAGTTAGCAGGTAGCCCGACAAACTATAAATTTGGCGATACCGTTAAAACTGTAGCTGGGAATATTGTTCTGCTGACAACTAAATATTTTACAGTCACCGATAAACTTCGAATAACCATTTCCGCAAAGGATCTGGTTACCCAAAACATTAAAAAAAACATCCTGGTTAGTACCCCTTCAAAAAACTCATCGGTAATTAATATTTCAATGCTTCATCCGTCAAGAGAAGCGGGAAGCAGGATACTATTTGAAATATTGAAGGAGTATAATCAATCAAATATTGAAGAAAAAAAGAAGCAGACCGATTCACTGTTAAATTTAATAGAAGGCAGAATAAACAATGTTGCGCTTCAATTAGGTGCAGCAGAATCATCCGAAGAGGCTTTTAAATCTAACAAAGGGATCACCACGCTAAGCGATGATTCCAGGATGTTTCTCGATAAGGTGAAAGAGAATGATAAAAATATCAGCGAAACAAAAATTCAACTGGAAATATTATCTACATTAAGCGGATACGTAAACAATACAGCAACATCAGTTGCGCCTCCAAATCCGGGTATCAACGATCCTTACCTGCTGAGTATGGTTAATAAATTAAATCAACTTCAATTAGAAAAAGAAACGCTCTCAAAAACTACCGGCAACCAAAATCCTTTGGTGCTTACAAAGCTGGCGCAAATAAATGAAGTTAAACGCAGCATCTCTCAAAACCTGGAATTGCAAAAGAGCAATCTAAATGCAACCATCAGTCAATTGATGACCAATAAGCGATCAATTGATGCCAATATCGGATCTGTACCTGTCAGTGAAAGAAAGTTGCTGAGCATTGTGCGGGAGAAATCTATCCGTGAGAGTATTTATCTGTACCTGCTTCAAAAAAGAGAAGAGGCATCGATTGCAGATGCGGCAGTTTTTTCAAAAATGCGCATCATCGATAATCCATATAGCAGCATAAAACCTGTTAAACCAAATAAAATTGTTGTGTTCCTCACCGCATTGCTGGTGGCGTTTCTGTTTCCGGCATTAGTCATTAATCTGTTAGGTAGCTTTAGTAATAAAGTTACTATTAGAAAAATGATAACGGATAAACTGCATGTACCACTGATTGGAGAGATTGCAACGATGAAAAAATTTGAATACCTCGTAGCCGGAAAGAACAAAAATATTTATGCAGAACAACTCAGACGAATCAGAACGCATATTGAAAGACTTAGTACCGATAAAACCGCTCAAACAATTTTAGTTACCTCCAGCTTAAATGCCGAAGGGAAAACTTTTGTAGCTACTAACCTGGCAATAAGTTTTGCGATGATTCAAAAAAAGACAGTTTTGATTGATTTTGATTTTACTTTTCCAAAAATTCATTCCATATTTGAACAAGCTGAAAACAATCACTTTAATCAATATCTCTCAGGCACCCTCAATGATCCCTGGCAATTGGCAGTGCCTTACGCAAAACTAACAAACCTCCATATTATTTCGAACGCCGGTGCAAAAAATGAAGCAGAAGGAAATGAGTTTAGAAACCTGGATGATTTATTTGGCTTTCTTAAAAATAATTATGAAATCATCATTTTAAATAGCCTGCCCTACCGGATTTTTTCAGAACCTTTGGCGCTTGAAAAATATTGCGACTTATCGATCATTAACATCCGGCATAATGTTACTACTAAAAAAAGTCTTGATTATTTGAATGATGCCATTCAACAAAAAGCATTTAGAAATCCGGTTTTGGTGTACAACGATGTGCCGCTAAAAGATTTGTATGATGTGGACATTTTAAAGAATAAATATTTTACCAAAAAATAACAGTCCATTAATAAAAACTTTATAAAATGGATGCCACCCCAACAGTATCATTTTCTCAAAAAGCAATCAGCGGAATTGGCTGGAGTACGGCTGCCAAATTTCTACGACAGTTTTTTCAGTTGATTTTCCAGGTTGTATTGGCCCGGATACTTAGTCCGGAAGATTTTGGTTTGTTAGGTATGGTCGTTGTGTTTTCTGGTCTGGCAGACATTTTGAAAAATTTTGGATTTGGTGCCGCACTCATCCAAAAAGATGAAGTAAGCAACCAGCATTACAACTCTGTATTTTGGGTCAATGTTTTATTGGGATTTTTAATTACAGGCATCTTTCAACTGCTGGCATCATTTGTTGCCGGGGTATATCACCAGCCGGTTTTAGAAAGCATCATAAGGGTTTATTCACTGGTTTACCTGATTGGTTCGTTTAATATTGTACAAGATACATTGCTCCAAAAAAAGCTTGAATTTAAACGATTGTTTTTTATGGAGGCTTTTGCAATTTTTATTAGCGGAGCAGTGGCACTGGTACTGGCCTTTAATGGCTTTGGTGTATGGACGCTTGTTTGGCAATACCTCTTGATTGCAATCATCAGCAGCATCGTATTATGGGCAACCTCCTCCTGGAAGCCCAGGTTTAGTTTCAAATCATCCTCCATTAAGGAATTGCATAAGTTTAGTGTAAACCTGGTGGGGTGCCGACCTGTTAAATTATGCATCCCGAAACATTGATAATTTTTTAATCGGGAAATATATCGGTGTGGCTGCATTGGGTATTTACTCAAGGGCCTATTTCTTAATGCTGCAGCCATTAAGCATCACCAACCAGTTAATAGCAAGAGTAATGTTTCCGTTACTGGTATCATTAAAAAATGATGTAGCTGCAATAAAAAGAATCTATTTAAAAGCAACCCGGCTGATTGCATTTGTAGTATTTCCTTTTGTAACTTTTACTTTCGTAGCTGCGAAATCAATTATACTTTTATTATTGGGCAACAAATGGATTGAGGTAGCTACGTTATTGCAGGTGTTTTGCATCTATTGTTTAATAGACACTATTGGTATTACCACGGCCTGGATTTACAAAGTAACCGGCCGGACAGGCACCATGTTTAAATGGGGCATCTACAACGCAATAGTAATTATCGCCGCCATTATAATTGGTCTTCAATGGGGCATTCTTGGGGTCGCTATCGCTTATACCTTGTCATTCTTAATTTTCCTATGGATACCGGGCTGGTATTTTGCGTACCGGATTATTGACCTAACTGTTCTGACCATGCTCAAAAATTTAAGCCCGGTTTTTCTATGCTGTCTTCCCATGGGTATTGCTATGTTTTTCACTTCATCATTATTGGATGAAAAAGTTGCAACATGGCTAATTTGTTTGTTAACATTTATAACTGGGTTCTCAGTTTATATCCTTTTATCAGCCTTTTTTTTAAAGGAGAATTATGCTTTCATAAAAAGCCAGATCAATACCCGTGTTAATAAACTTATTCATAAACGTAAAGTAAAATAAGTAGTGATGATAACCAGTGGTTTTTGGGATAAAAAGTTAGTGTTTCAAATCATCACTATGGCGATCGTGACGTTTTGTTTGATCTTCATTTTGTTTTTTGATAAGTTGGTACCCATTAATTACATTACCGGAGGATTTATTACCATCCTGGTATATTTTATAGGAACCTGGTTAATTTTTCAACAATGGAAAAACCTGCAACCCAGACAATATGAGTGGCGCTTATTGCTGGTTGCATTATTTATTCGAATTGCAGCAGCAGTTGCCTTTTACTTTTTCTATTTATCGGAAACGGGAGTGCCGTTTGAGTACAATGCTGTTGATTCCCTGTTCTATCACCGTACCGCCATTACGGTGTCGCAACACCTGCGGCAAATGGATTTCAACTTCAGCAGCTATCTTTCCGGAGTTAGTTTCTCAGACCAGGGATACAATATTTTTTTAGGTTTAGTCTATGCAATGTTCGGTCCGTCGATAATGATCGTAAGATTGATCAATGCCATTTTTAGTACGCTGACAGTGATCCTGATTTATCGGCTTTCAAAAAACCTGATATCCGAACATGTAGCACGCATTGCAGGGATTGCTTCTCTGATGCTGCCAAATTTTTTGCTTTACCTGGGTACGCATCTGAAAGAATCTTTGATGGTATTTTTAGTGATGGCATTACTATATCAAACGGTAAAATTTGTAAAATTTCAAAAGAGAAATGCATGGGTTATTTTTTCACTACTGTCGCTTTTTTACGTACTGTTTATGTTTCGAACGGTACTGGCTGCCATCATGCTTGCAAGTTTCATTTTATATGTTTTTTTTCATGCTCCGCTTAAATCAAAAATTGCCAATTTCGTAGCAGCAGGGTTTTTCCTGATTGCTTTTGGCTACCTGATTTTTACCAGCCAGGCAGGAAATGAAATAGGGGAATACCTTGCCAAGAGGGAAACAGCCGTAGCTGACAATTTGCAATACCGGGCATCAAGGGATGGCGGCAACAAATTTGCAATGGCCGCAGGTGTTCCGTTATTTTTAGCCATTATTTTTATTGCTCCTTTTCCTTCCTTGGTTTTTGTACCCGAACAGGATTTGCTATGGATGTTTATTGGCGCCAATTTTATACGAAACGTTTATGCTTTTTTTACATTGGCCGGTATTGTCTGGATATTTAAAAATAATTTTCGCAATTGTGGTCTTTTATTATTTTTCGCATTTGGATACCTGGGTGTGTTGGCAAATTCGGGCTTTGCAATATCAGAGCGGTTTCATATGCCTGTTGTTCCGATATTACTAATTTTTTCATCCATCGGGATTACTAACTATGGCTCAAAACTGCGCAGATATTATGTACTGTACCTGGCGATCATAACGCTATTCATCATTGCCTGGAATTATATAAAACTGGCCGGTAGAATGTAGTAATATGTAGATGCCATTTAAGATTAAATTAATAATATAATAATAGTAAATATTTCTTTCGCAGGTTGTTCTGACGTAACTCTGCATTATATCTCCCGATCCTGTAAAACCACTTTTGAAACATTATTTTATTAATCCTTTTGGTTTTCCAATTGCAAAGAATTTATTTATGAATATAAAATCCTTATTGGTTTTACTATCCTGTTGTGTTCTCTTTTCGTGCGGCAAAGATGATGATGAAGATAAAAAACCTGTAAAGAAAGCGCTCGCATTTTTTATCGAACAGGACAATGTGAGCAGGCTTTGGTACATAGCAGCAGATGGCAGTTCATTTGAGAAAGTTTTACCGGATGATATTGGCACCAGTATGAATAATCCAACCTGGTCATTTGATGGAAAAACTATCTACTTTATTAAAAAAGGAACCATTAATGGGGTAAATGGTGTCTATGCCATTAAACCCAATGGCAAAGGTTATATACCGATATATATCGACACCGATACGCAGCTACGCAACTTTTATCAACTCACTGCTTCAGGCGATAATGAGAATGTAATTTTCAGCCTGGAAATTCTAAGAACAGGAAGAAAAGTAATTGAGATTTATAAAATGTGCCCCTGTGGCCAAAGTGTAAATCGATTAACAACTTTTGAAGTTCCTGAGCCAGGCAAAACCATCAATACGGAAGCCTATGCTGGTTCATTTTCACCTGATGATTCACTATTGGTATTTACGCAAAGTGACCCAACGCTCACAGGCAAAAAGAATGTAAAAATTTACACCATCAATGTCTATACAAAAAACCTTGTATTGCTGAAAACTATTTCGGCAGAGGATGCGGCAAGTTGCACACCCGACTTTTCACCTGATGGAAAAACCTTGTTACTTAGCATTGATGGATTTATTCATACAATGAAATCGAACGGCAACGATTTAAAGAAACTGGGCAATCAAAAAGGCTTCAGACCAATGTGGGATATCAACGGTAGAGAATTTTATTTTTCAAGCAATAATATACAAAACATAGAGCCTGGTATTTACAAAGCTGATATAAACCTGCTGAGAATTGAACCGGTAATTAAAAGAAGTTTTTCCGGTAACCCGGGAGGCTTTGCCGTAAACCAAGTGCCCTGATAATTTTCCAAAATAAAATAAAATGTGACCCAGCACCCTACACTTTTTTCGGGTATTTCCTCGGTTCAATAAATTCACTAAGTTCATCCTACAAAATGGTGTAAACTTCGGCTATAAGCTATTTTGTGGCATGGTTATTTTTAAACAGGTTAATCCAGCAATTCAGGGATTAATTATTTTGAATATAGTGTTTCTATAGGGCACAAGATTGCCACGCCGTCAAAATATCTTTGCAGCCTTTTTTTGGGTAAGCTTATTATTTGCCTGTTTTGTTGCCTCCTTATTTTTTACGAAA
>JBGSMI010000213.1:0-4970 GCA_041740215.1 Ferruginibacter sp. | reverse complement strand
TATGGTGCTATAATAAACTGTTTTAGATCCAATCTTTTTTGAGGTAGAACCCACTGTAAAGGATCGGCCGGAATGCTTTAATAATTGTTTGTGAAGCATGATGCCATTGTTCGTTTGTACTGTTGCCTCAGGATTGGTATCGTAGATTCCTTTTTCCTGTTTATCCAGTTCTTTTAAATCGATGAGGCAACCAGAAATATCAGGTACAAATTTCCAGTTGTCACAATTTTCATTTCCTTCTGATGTTAATTCAGTGATAACAACTGGTAGATCGGCATGTGTGTAATGCCTTATTTTAATGACTCCTTCAGAAGTGGTGATGCTTCCCACCACTTCTGCATTTCGCAAATCAATGCGAAGATTCGTACTGTTGATTATGCCCTTGGGCTTAAATTCAAATCTTCCTACTTGCATGCGTGACCAATAATAACCCTCCGGTCTGCGACTACAGCTATCCACTAAATCTGCACGATTTATTTCAAAGAGCATTTTATTGGTATCGCTATCAAAACGGTTTTTATCCATCTTGTGCATCACAGTGCCTAATAAACCATTGCCGGTCATGGGGCCATCATAAAAATAAGGGGTCAAGGTATCCCAAATTGGATCTTGGGTTGACAAAAAATCTGTCCAGTCAATGGTCGATTTGTTCACTCTGTTTGTAGAACAGCTTTGTATCACCAAAAAAAGCGCAACAACGATTAGCGATTTTTTAAAAATTTTATATAACATAGTTGATGATAGATTAATGAAATCTTTTCTGGTTGTACTTTTATTGGTATAGAAACTTTTTTATGATGTTAAAGACTTTGAATAAACTAAATATCAAAGCATATAATTTCAGCGTTTACTATTTACTCTTACCCTAAGTTACATTCAGTTATTTAAACTCAATATCTTCTGTATGAATGGTTGCAATCAATCCATTGTAGGTTGAATTAACCTTTACGCCATGCAAATAAAAATTCTCCAGCAGTACATTTTTAATGTTGAAAGTATCGTTAAAACCCATCAGTTGAGAGTAGGGGAGTTGATCGCCTTCTACCGTAATATTTTTAAAATGGACATTTTCAATCTTACCTCTTTGGGTGTCTTTTGAATAACGTGATTTCAGTACTTTAAAATCAATTAGCCATCCTCTTGCATCTTCTACCCGGATATCTTCATACAATATATTTTTTACCAACGCCCGGTCGCCATTGTGTATGGTGAAGGTTCCTTCCGGCCCTTCTACGTGAATGAGATCGCAGTTGCGAAAGGTAATATTTTGTATGGTATCGGCCCGGGTTTCAAAACCAATTTCAAGTGCGTTCCCCCAGATGCCATTCCACATTACAGCGTTTTGTACCACAATATTATCAACTGTAAAACTGCTGTTGAATTTGGTAAAATAATTTACCCCGGATTTAATGGCAATGCAATCATCCTTTGTTTTGATGAAGCAATTGTCCACCAGCACGTTTTGGCTGCCAACGATATCAATCCCATCGTCCACCGCATTGTCCGAAACTATTTTCATATTCCTATAGGTTACATTCTTTGAAGCAAAGGAAGCACAGCACCAATGTTTTGCATCGGCAATAATGAATCCTTCAAGCAGTACATTGTCGCATTGGTTAATTTCTATTGGCCGGGCTTCCTGTTCTTTGTACATGCTGTTGTCAATAATGCCACGGCCAATGATTTTGATGTTCTTTCCACTGTCTGCAATAAACGAACCCCTCACAACTGCACCACCGGCAATGTAAACTGTTTGATTGCTTTTTAATTGAACAATACCAGGCGTATGAATTTTACCTCCTTCAAAATAGCGTACATTGGCACCGTTTTTATTTGGAATATTGATCTCCGGTGGATTGGCAAAAATAAATAGGGGCCGCTTTAAATTTTTGTTGATCTCAACACTTAAGTTTTCGGGTTTGGTTAATGTGAAATTGATTTGATTCCGGTAAAGTACACTTTCAATCTTTCTGCTTTTTGGACGAATATCATAGTTGTAAACCGGTGCCATAAAAGTTACTTTCACCATTACCTTGCCATCAAAAGAAAAGCAGGCATAAGCAGCCGATGGAGTATTGTAAACAAACACTTTTTGTCCGTTAACTTCCAGCTCAAATTCCGGTGCCGGTGTAATTCCTTTTGGCGGATTATACAATATTAAATTGTCGGCTTTTGCAGTGTAAAGAAGTAGCGTTGAACATAGCAGCAAAAGTGTACATTGTTTCATGAGCATATGTTGAATTTTTATGTGGATAATTTTAATTGATGCTGATAATGTTACCTTCCTTCACCTGCACTTCCTTGTTGAAATTAAAACTAAACTGCCCTTGTTTATCAATAGCCGCCGGGTATGTTTTACCATTTACCATTGCTGTAGCCTTAGGGATGGTATTGCCTGGTGTACCTGTTGTTGATTCGTGGAATGCTAATACAATCGCCGGAAGAATCGCCCCTGTTATGAACCCTTTGCCAGAAAGAGATAGCAAAAAAATCGTTTCATTGATGTTTAATGGCGAGTGGTAATTTAGAAAGGTGAATCGTTGTTTAATACTCATTTAAATGTATTGCTGCTTTTAAAATGTCAGTGTTCATTATACCTGGTGCTGCGTTAACTTTAAATTGGCGCACTATTTATTTTAATATACCACCTGTAAAGCCCGCATTGATACAATAGTTAATTCTTAATTAATGTAATTACTGCCTATAATTTGTGTGGGCACTTTGAGTCACTGCAGGCTTAGCAGAACAATCGTTGTAATTAAAAATAGCTGTAAAGTAATTAAACTTGTTGCACTTGTACCTTTCTATTTTACAGCACAGGGCAGTATTGTATTGGGTATAAAAATTAATTTCACCAGCGTTACTGCGAACAATTTTTTTTAACATGAATATTATGTGTATTCGTCTGCCTGGATTCTGATTTATTACAAAACAACCCGCTTGCATTTTGAGTCTAAATACAGCGAGTTACTGCAAGTCTTTTACAATAAATGAAGTAACTAATTCGGAGCCTGCAACACTATCTGAAAATGTAAAAATAATGGGGCAGACTTTCGTGCGCCCCATGATTGGAGAATATTCTTGTAGGTAACTTTTCTCTTTCCCTTCAATTCGGGTTCGTTGTAATGATCTACTCAATAACAAGTTTTGTAGTTGCAGTTGTATTGTCTCTGTCAACTTGCAAAACGTACAATCCTTTTCTTAACCCGGCAATATTGTAATTAAGCATTTTACTGGTTGCTTCATTTTGTGTCCATTGGCGAACCAATAAGCTGGTATTAAATTCAAATAAAGAAACGATGGTTTTGCCAGTGGATGGAAAAGGACGCACAGGTGTTTGACTTTGCATTTCTTTTTTGCTGGATGCAGTTAGGTCGTCATTGTCATCTTCCGCAATAACCAGGTTAATACTACCGGTTGCAGGATTAGGGGATACGCTTATGCCAGACATTCTTGCACCAGGGATACTTCCCACAACTACGAGATAGTTGGTAATAGTAGAAGTGCATCCATTTTGAGTATTATTGAGTGTAACAGATAACGGAATAGTGGGCGCATTGGTACCAGTAAGCGTAAATGAACAATTGGCACCAACAGGGTTAAAATTAGTAAAGCCATAACCACCTGTTGTAGAAATAGCCCAGTTGAACGAATTGGTACCGCTTGAAGGAGACGATGCAGTTAAACTGAAATTTCCTGTTTGCGTAAAAATCACTTTGTTTGTTTCGTTAGTACCATACATTACATTTTGAAGAAATGTATTGTTTCTTTGTACATTGATGCTTATATCTGGTGGCGAAAGGCCAATTTTTACCTGTCTTGATATGGTGCTTGCATTGGTACAACCTGCACCTAAATTGGCCGTTAAGGTAACTACCCCGGATGCCAGGCCATTCCTGGTAAGGGTTACGGAGTTTCCTGTGGCAACAAGATTTACTATATTTTGCGGTGTTACATTCCATGATAAGCCAACACCTCGCTGAAGACCGGGTATGGTGAAAGTACCGGATGTACAAATTGGATCAGTACCTGCTATAGAATAAGGATTCGCACATTCACCTGAGCAGTTTTCAAGATTTGGTCTGTTTTCCATTTCATTAAAAAGAAACCTGGCATTTCTAGCAGTAAACCTGATGTGAACATTGTTAGAAGTGCCTGCACTATTGGTTTCCTGTGCTATAAATGTTTCGCCGGTTGAGGGATAATTTTGATTAGTTCCATTAACATATTTCTGTGAGAAAATCGGAGTCGTATATGGCCCTGCATCCAATGCACTCGCAGTAGATACAAAAGTGAAATTCCCTGGCGTACCACTGGTATTAGCACTAACATAACCTAAAAAACCAAAAATGCCGGGTATTGGGAATAAAAGTTTGATAGAAGGCAAGGTAGTGGACGCATACTCAGTAACTGCACCGGGTACACCATCTATTGCCAGGTGGTTGCCTGGCGCATAAGCGGTGTTATCATAATAATCTTTTGATGTGGTTATAAACCCAAATAGTTTAAACTTACTACTGAGTTTAAACCGGGCTATTTTACTGGTGTTGCCAGTGGCTGGCAGGGCATAGGTTTCTGCTATTGTACGGAGCCGGTAAGAGACCAATGGAAAGAAAAAGATAAAGCCATCTGCGCTTACATTGAGCAACTGTGTATAAGGATTATAAACCGGCCTTGCACACTCGTTACCGAGACTGGTAGCAATAAAACGATAAGTCGGTTGTACGCCTGTAGTGGCAAATGTTACCATATTACGATAGGTGCTGCCTAAAAAATTATTGGTTGTAAATGTATTGGCTGTTAAGGAACGGTATGTTAGTAATTGCGCTGTGGCAGGTGCACTTAACAGATCTATCGCATCATTATATTGTGGAAATATGTCAAGGATACTGTTGCCAAACAATTGAGTGCCGCCAACCATACGGATAAGGTATTGCAATCCCAAAGGTACATTGGCCCCCTGGTGTGGG
>JBGSMI010000201.1:0-12694 GCA_041740215.1 Ferruginibacter sp. | reverse complement strand
GGCCGTAGGTGAGGATGAAATAATTGGTATAAATTAAAACTAAATTGTAAAATAAAATGATTCACTGCATTCAAACAAATTCTGAAAATGAACAGTTTCAAAAACTGGTTGGCGGGTTGGACGCAGATTTAAAAGTCCGGGATGGCGATGACCATTTGTTCTATGATCAATTCAATAAAATTGATTCAATAAAATTTGTGGTTGTCGCATACAACAATGCACTGCCTGTTGGCTGCAAAGACCGTGAGGTAGATGATTCCGCCGGCACCGGTTGCTAAGATAGTAAGTGCATCGCTTGCATCACGCTGGCTCAACCAATTTAACTGAGATTTTATGTGTTTACGGGTTTCCGAAAAATCAAGCTCCGGCATTAATACTGACAAAAATAAAAAGCCGATAGCAATTAGGGCTGGATTAAAGGGCGTATTTAAAATTGTCGCACCTCGCTACAGGGTTGTCAACCTTTTTTAAAGTGTTTTTAGCAGAAAAGAACCTGCACAAGGTTGGCAACCCTTCCGTCAATTTTAAATGCACCCGGATTAAAGGCCATACTGCTTGTTATTTTATTATAACGCTTACGCAGCCATTTGTAAATTTTTTTTATAGTAGCGTAAACTTATTCATATAAAATACACGTCTTTGCGTGTGGTGTATTTGATATCCGTTAATAAATATTTTTTCGAAAAACCAACTGATTTTTTTAGGTTTTCTTTCGTTTGATTGATGTTCATTTTACAACAATGGTATCCTTATGATCTGGCAATCTTTTCCGGCCACCTTTTTTTTCAAATCTGTGTGCAGTATTTTGGCTCTGCTGCATCGTGTTGTCTATATGTTCACCTGTGTTTCTTACAAGGGTATTAAAACTTCTGCTGATGCTTATGTCTGGTGTATCTCATTTTTATTTTTGATGTAACCTTTTTATTTTAAAAACAATTGTTTGCCTATGATTTCACAGCATATGGGGCCATCTTCCGGTAACTTTAAGAAATGATGAGCAGTAAAAGATGTGAAGAACTTCCAGTAACAGATTCACAAGGAAATGATACAGACATGCTGCATACATTGCAACGGGAAACGTTTGATTATTTTTTGAATGAAGTTAATCCTGTAACAGGCCTGATTGCAGATAAAACTGAGCCTGGTTTTCCGTCGAGTATTGCTGTTAACGGGATGGCAATTACCGCTTATATCATCGGGGTAGAAAAAAAATGGCTCTCCAGACAAAATGCGATTGAAAGAATACTTAAAATTTTGCGATTCTTTTATGATAGCCAGCAGGGGAGACAGGCTAATGCTACCGGTTATAAAGGATTTTATTATCATTTTTTAAAAATGAATAACGGGGAAAGAGACTGGAATTGCGAGTTATCTACAATCGATACTGCCTTGTTTATTGCCGGTGCCTTATCTGCGGCCGTCTATTTTAAAAATGCAACCGGTGAGGAATCAGCAATAAGAGATCTGGCGGATAAATTGTATCGCCGGATAGACTGGCAATGGGCATTGAATAAGGGAGAAACTATTTGCCACGGATGGAAACCAAAGTCAGGTTTTCTGCGCTACCGTTGGGATAAGCATTATAGCGAAGCAATGCTTATGTACCTATTGGCATTAGGCTCTCCTACTTTTCCCATCCAACAAGCGGGGTATGAAAAATGGAGCAATACCTTTGCTGTAACCAAAGTGTATGACACGGATTATTTATATGCCGGCCCTTTGTTTATTCACCAGTTCTCTCACATGTGGATAGATTTTCGGGGTATACAAGATTCATTTAATAAAACAGCGGGGTTTGATTATTTTGAAAACAGCAGGCGTGCCACTTATATTCACCGGCAGTATGCGATTGAAAATAGCTTACAGTTTGAAAATTATGGAAAGTATTGCTGGGGCCTGACGGCAAGTGACGGGCCGGGAAAAAAGAAGTTAAAGATTGGTGGGAAGCAAAGAATTTTTTATAACTACATCGCAAGAGGTGCTCCATTTGGTCCGGATGATGGTACCGTTTCCCCCTGGGCGGTTGTGGCTTCACTGCCCTTTGCCCCTGAAATAGTAATTGATACCATTCGCAATGCCATCGAAAAATTAAATTTAAAGCCAGGTAGATTAGAGGGATTTGATGCCAGCTTCAATCCAACTTTTCCAAAGAAGATTGCGAATGTTCATGGCTGGGTTTCTCCATGGAAATTTGGATTAAACCAGGGGCCGGTAGTAATTATGATTGAAAACCATCATACCCAATTAATATGGAATACGATGAAACAATGCCCCTATGTAATAAAAGGACTTCAACAGGCGGGATTCACCGGCGGATGGCTGGATGAGGTAGGATAGGAATATTGTGATAATGAGTGTGATGACAATGCGAGCCAGTGCTGTAAAGAGATGAAAGGCTATTTATTTTCGCAGCCTTACGGCTTGTTAGTTGCTTTCTCCAATTCATCAGAAATATACGGGCTATAAATTTTTATCTTTTCTAAATCACAAACGCATGTTTAACGGTAAATTGTTTGTGGCCATATCATTAAAAATTTTGCTGTGCCTGCTTTGTAAAATACAATAACAGATGCCTTTCCAGTTTGTAATTTTTGTCGTGTCAGGGGTTACAGTAGTCGCAATAGGTGGGATCTTCGGATGTTTTTTTATGTGGATACATTTCTTCTTTTGTGTGTTGACAATGCTGGCAAACATAAATGTAACTCAATGTTGAATTGGTTGGTGAACCACATAAACTACAGCTCAATCCTTTTTTAGCGTTTGTAATTCCAAAGCCGGGTTTGCTGCATTGAGGACATAAGGAATTTATTTTATTTATTAATTTTACCGTAGCCGCTTCAATTACTTTCATACGGGTGGGATTATACAAGGCCCGCATATCAGTTTCTGCATAAATGGAATTATAGGCGTTCATTAGCGTAAAGAATGCTTCTTTTAAGTGGCTTAAATCTGTTATTCCCTTAATAATGTGATCGTTGTTAGCTCTGGCTTTGCGAAGGATTAATCCGTGAGATGGGAACTGAACCAACTCAGCAAACGCCAAAAGTTCTTCTTCATTCTTTATCTCTTTACCATTGAAATTTGTAGTTGTGCTCAATTCCCTTGCTATAATTTCCAGGTTGTTCTTTTTATCAATCAAAATTATTAACTCGTCATCAGCATTGAGGAAAAACATGGACGGGTGTGGTCCGAAAGATCCTTCACTTGCTACACCTATATCAGCGTTTGTAAGCTCCATTGCCATTAAACATTTTTGCCTTGCGGTTGCAATGGGATCGAGGTCACGTTGTATTTCGCCTGTGAAGGTGCCTAAGATATCAGTATCAAAATTTTTATTTATAAAACAAGAAACACCCAAAGCTTTTTCTAAAAGTGGTGCAATTACTTTTTCTTTTTCATGTTTTGTGGCAATGATTATTTTTCTATCTTGAAACATTATCAATAGGTGTTTTTTATTCTGTTATGATAACCAAAGCTTGCCCTTTTATACGCTCATTAAAGCAACCATTGTCATAGACCAAATTGCCGTTTACAAAGGTTTTAATTACTTTGGTAGTAAAAGTAACGCCTTCCAATGGCGACCAGCCACATTTGTATAAAATGTTTTCTTTTGCTACTGTCCAGGATGTATTTAAATCAACCAGGGTTAAATCTGCATAATAGCCTTCTCTGATAAATCCTCTTTTCTCAATATGATAAAGCGTGGCTGGATTGTGACACATTTTCTCAACAATTTTTTCTAAAGAAATAAGTCCTTGCTTGTAAAACTGGAGCATACAGTCCAAAGAATGTTGTACCAATGGCGCCCCGGACATTGACTGAAAATATGGCTTCTGTTTCTCCTCCAAAGTATGTGGTGCATGGTCGGTGGTAATGATGTCAATTCTATCTTCCAATAATGCTTTTAATAAACCTTTTCTATCCTTATCTGTTTTAATAGCCGGATTCCATTTAATCAATTTTCCCAAACGCTGGTAGTCCTTGTCTGAGAACCACAAATGATGAACAGAAACTTCTGTTGTAATATTCTTTTCTTTTAAAGGAATATCGTTTCGGAACAAATGTGTTTCAGCCGCTGTAGTCAAATGCAGGATGTGCAATTTAGCATTGTATTTGTTTGCCAAATTAATTGCTCGTTTGGTTGCCTCGTAACAAGCCTTTTCACTTCTTATCAACGGATGAAACTCGATCGGTACATCCTCACCATACTGTTGTCTGTACCTGTTTTCGTTCTGTTCTACCAGTTGTTCTTTTTCTGAATGAATGGCGATGATTGATTTGCAGTTGGCAAAAAGTTTTTCCATTGTTTCAGGATTATCTGCAAGCAAATTGCCTTTTTTTGTAAAATACAAACCGTCGTCTGAAACGCCAATCAGTTTTGATGTATCAGTTTTAATTATTTCATCAATATTATCGGCATTTACCCCCAAAAAGAAGGAATAATTTGCCAATGATTGCTGTGAAGCCAATTCGTATTTATCGGCAAGAGCCTGAATGGTCAGTACGTTGGGAATGGTATTGGGCATATCTATAAAAGAAGTTACGCCACCTGCTATTGCCGCTCTGCTTTCAGAATAGAGATCGCCCTTGTGTGTTAGTCCTGGCTCACGAAAATGTACTTGCCCCGTCTATGACTCCAGGGAATAAATATTTACCTGTTCCGTCAATTATTATGAAGTCAGGTGATGCTGCTATGTTGCCAATTTTTTGAATAAGGTTGTCATAAAAGAGAATGTCAGATACAGAACTTTTTCCTTCGTTTATTACAGTAGTATTTTTTATCAGATATTTAGAAATCATAATTGTTAATACCCGTTTGTTTTGGTGTGCTCTGCCGACACTACAGTTTATAGCGGTTGCTGGTGCAATAAAACGATCTCCGGCGCCGCAACGGTAGTGTTTTCAAAAACAAATGTACAAGATAAGCTTCAAAAGTCCTGCGAGGTTGTGTGGCCAAATGAAGCTAACCGAAAAGTAATATCCATTACTTCAATGGTAGCCGGCCTTGTAGTAAACCCTATGGTGTCTTCGGCTAAATTGTCTGCGTGATAATTGCGTGCCAATTGGAGGCAGAAGCGGTCAGCCTTCCTCATCAAACTTGTTGCACGCTTCTTTTTAATGATTGGAAAGGAGGTTCAAAATTTACAACAGGTACGTTTTTAGTTATTGGTAAAGATAGGGCGGATGTGTTCGCTAGCTTTTGCTGGTACACCGTTAGTAATGATTGTTTTTTAAGAAATCTTAATCACCAAAGTAGAGCGCACAAAAGAATGACCATCCAACAACGAATGCAACTAACGATAAGTGTAACGCTTAAATTTTTGTAACCGGCAACTTATCATCTTGTTGAGCCATCTTGAAGCGCCATACAATCCGATTAACTTAGGATTAGGAGTACAAGCCTGGCATCGCTTAAAACCAAATGCTCAAAAATATAAATGCGATTACAATTGGCTATAGGGCAATGTCATTGAGTTAGGCATTTTTTGTTCAATCGGAACAATATGTGGGTAGCAAATTCAGATCAATTGAACAGGCTTTCCGTAGGAGCGCAATATATTATCAAACTCAATCTACATAACGTTCCTGATGGAACGAAAATTCAAAATGATAGACACTTGCACTACCCGCATATTGCCCCTGTGGAGCAGGTCTTCAGTCTTAACTAAATGACATTGAGTTGTAGAGGATGGTTAAAAAAATCAGCAGAACAAAATAAATGTTTACCAGATGAGCTTATGCCGAATGTTTTGGATGAAGAAATTAAATACCGTTTAAAGGCAACATTTCTCATCGAGGAATGAGCAGTGCTGAGAAGGATGACCTGGCAAACTGAAAGGGGTGCATTTAAAATTGTCGGAAGGGTTGCCAACCTTGTTCAGTTTTTTTTCTACTAAAAACGACTTAAAAAAGGTTGGCAACCCTGTACCGAGCTGCGACAATTTTAAATACACCCAACTGAAAGGTAACCGGCAAAATAGTTCTTTCAACGTTCTGTCTTTAGCAGATGCCTATAAAAATAAATATCCCTTAAAATATTGGAATGGCTTGCAACAGGTTTATCAATCGTCTTTTTCCCGGCAAGGTTTTCCTTGACTTTACTTGTGCCTCGTGCGGTGACGTTGCCTGGAAACAGACACTTAGCCCGCTTACGAAATATTGCCAATCCCTTTGCGAAAAATGACAGGCATTACCACTACTTTGCCTGAATGTATTTATACTTATCTTAGCCACTATGATCAATCTATCTGTTAATGAGCATCAAATTCAATGTGTTTTGAAATTTCAGGATCTTGTATCCACGCCATTTCGTGGCGAAATGAATGCGATTTGTTGGACCCGTAAACTTGCAGGTGATTTTTCGGAGATTGTAAAAAAGGTAGCACTAACGGAACATATCGTTGAACTTGATCCTGATCAGCTTCGTGATCTTCAGTTGAGTGAACAAGGGCAGCTTGCCCGTGAAATCATTTTAAATGATTTGCAATTGTTGAAAAATCATGGTGCAGCTCCAGTCTTAAATTTGATCGGGCACTATGACAGAGATGATAGCTACCCGTTTTTTCCAACTGATGTTTATTCTTTTCATGTCGACCGGTCTCCCGTTCCAACAGATACTTTTTTATGCACGTATTATGGCGATTCAAGTGATATAGTACCAAATTCACAAGCCATACAAAAAGTGCTCGTTCCGGAAATACGGGATGAACTCAAAAAATTATATCGTGGTGCAGCAGCAGGTTTTGAATCCTTCTTACGGGAACATTTTTTTGATCTGCACTATCAGGCAGACCTCAACGCCCGCATTGTCAACTTAGGCCAGGGTAACATGTGGAAATTGGCGGTTGATCATCCTGGAAGTCAGGTTGCTCCTTGCATTCACCGTGCACCAACAGAAAAATCCGGACAGACCCGTTTGTTGATGATCTGTTGAATACCACTAGCGTCCTAACGTTTTCAAAATGCTTTTAGAAACCTGGTAAAATCAATACTTTCAGAGCGTCTAAAAAGTGAAATCCTTTTGAAATCGTTTTAAATTTTAATTGCTTCAAATAGCGTGTACAAAAGGGTTACATGCAAATTAGCTATTGAACGTTAGGATGCTAGTGGTTGAATACAAATGCTAAAAATAATTTTTTACAAGTGTTTCTCAACAAGCAATGAGCAGTGCAGAGGAGCCAACTGGAAGTCTGGTACCTGCATTTACAAACTATTTGGAACAACTGTTGGTTTTTTTATTGACCAACATACCGGGTAGTTTGCTGTAAGCAAAAATGAAACAATTGCCGATCGTTTTTCTAGGACTGAATCTTTGTAAAAGCTGGTATCGAATGGCAGTACAAAGAAGTTATTATTTACAGTAAAACTTGTAGGTAAAGAACTGCTTCCAGAAATCGAGTATTCTAAAGATCAACGGTACGGTATTCAAATTTAGATTACGCAGAAAATGAAACCCTTGTTAACAGGCCGAATATTCTGGACGATTCACGCAAATCCATTAATTTGGATTGACAGTTGAATTGACGTAGCCTGACAAAACAAAAACCTCCCCAGATTTTTTTAATAAACAATTGAAAACACTTTCTTAAAATCTGCATTTATTTTCGTGGATAGCTTTGGGCGGTTTGGGAGGACTTTTTAAATTTAGTTTTGTTTCTTATGGATAACTTTTTGCAACTTTGGATGACTTTTAAACTGAAATTATAAATTGCAAAACAATGAAAAGTAAAATAAACTACATCCTAATACTGCTATTAACTTTAGCTGCCTGCAACAAAGACAACACAACGATAACAACTGACACCTTAAACGGAAAATGGAAACTGGTTAAATATCACAATTTGACGACTGGTATAATTGAATCCGAACCATCAAATATTTCTCGTTCAATTGTTATTGAATTTTCTGACAACAGAATCAACGGAAATATGAATGGATACACCGTTACAAATACTGTTGGTGGAGAATACGAGCTGTTACAGAACAATAAGATGAAAACATTAAGTTTTGGGGGAACAAAAATTGGCGAACCAAATTGGGGTCACAAATTTTGGGATGCGATACATGCAGCGGCGTCATACGAAAGGCAAAGTGATAAGCTGTATATTCATTTTAATGCTGATACTGAGAAAATGGAATTTAAGAAACAATGACGTTATTACAACCACCACAATTACTACTTCGTCATATAGTAGGGACGGACACGAAGGCACTGCATAAAATAAAAAACTGACGTATACAAAGCATTGACAAAATTGGGGCAAGACATTGTAACTTCAGCTTCACCTGTAATTTAGGTTCGATCATGGGCTGACCGTTGATCAATAAACATTTCGGTAATTTTATCATCGTATTTCTAATCAGCAATGCAGCCGGGCTGACATTTTTCAAATAACTCAACTTCGGTAATATAAGGCGATGGTGGCAATACTTTACGACATCGTAGAACGAAGCCAAAACAATTATTATTCATACTTTTTTGAACCAATGATTTAACTATGATTAAGAAAATAATAATGCTAAGTTTAATTTTTCTTTTTTCCGTTACCGCAAAGGCACAACCAGGTTTAAAAAAGTTGGACAGCATAACTATTGCAGCTAAAAACGGTATCTATCCTAATCTTGACGCTATTGTTATATCTCAGCACAGGAAAATTGTTTTTCAAAGTTATCATAACACACAAAAAAAAGACAGCTTACACGATACAAGGTCAGCCTTTAAATCAATTACGGCAATATTAATTGGTATAGCTATTGACAAAGGATTTATAAAAAGTATAAATCAAAAAGTTTATACTTTTTTTCCAAATTATCTAAAACCAACGATATGGGACAAAAGAAAGGATAGTTTAACTATTGAACAGTTGCTTACAATGAAATCGGGTTTTAATTGTGAGGAATGGAATGGGGACAAAGACTGTGAAGATGAAATGGAAACTACAAATGATTGGATAAAATTTTGCCTTGATTTGGATTTTAAAAATAGTCCTGGCAGTAAATGGGATTATACTTCTATAAATGCAATGATTTTAGGTGGTATAATATCAAATTCAAGTCGTATGTCAGTTTCTGAATTTGCAGAAAAATATCTTTTTAGTCCTTTAAAAATAACAAAATACAAATGGACAAAAGACCCACTTGGACAGGAGACAACTGCGGGCAGTTTTTATATCTTGCCAACTGATATGATTAAAATTGGCGAATTGGTATTGAATAATGGGGTTTATAATGGAAAGAGAATCGTATCAGCCAAATGGATTGAGCAAATGACCAAAAAAATAACATTGATTGAAGAGTTTTCTAATGTAAGGATCTCAAAAAATAAACAAGCTATTCCACAACCCACCTATTATGGATATATGTGGTATAACGAGCAAGTAAAAACAGAAAAACTTGATTACAATCTTATTTTTGCGTCTGGCAATGGTGGACAATATATAATGGTAGTTAAAGATTTAAATTTGGTAGTAGTATTTACGGGAAATAGTTATAACTCTTATAAGTCAAAACTGCCATTTGACGTTATGATTAAATATGTACTGCCTGCCTTTCAAACAAAATAGTACTACTACCGACACCAGTTTGGCAATATAGCAGGTTCAGTGTTAAATTCGAGATATATTTTTCAATTGAACTTTAGTGAAAAATTGAAGTTTTGTGCTTCGATTTCCGCAATATCGCCAGGTTGAGAAACGTGTGTTTCTTGAACTGATTCAGGTGTAATATTAGCACCAGGTGCTGAAAAAAACATGGAAGACTTTTCAGCGAAATGATTTAGAAGTGCGGAGGTTAAGTGAAACAACGGGCGTATTTAAAATTGTCGAAGCTCGGCGCAGGGTTGCCAACCTTTTTTAAGTGCTTTTTGGTAGAAAAGAACCCGAACAAGGTTGGCAACCCTTCCGACAATTTTAAATGCACCCGAAACAACTGGCCGAGTTGAAATTTTTTAACGAATAAAATTGAACCTCTGCAGACGACTTTCAGCGTTGTCCCGTATGCGGGAATTCATCTCCAAATCACTTTGTGCTGCTTTAAGCGGAAACACTTTTTCCGGTGGAGCCTGCCCGAATGCTTTTGTAGGCTGGGATAAAGAAAAAGCTGTCACAAGTTTCCAGTAGAAGCGTATTGCAGAGCTCAATAAGTTAAAGCGACTATGAAGCCTCGTTAGACAATATTATTGTCGAAAGCAAGCAGTTATGTTTCTGCTTGATAAAAGTGTAAAGGGAACTTGATGCAAAGCACTACATTTTTAAAGCCATCAACATACACGACTCTATGCTTATCCCTGCATTTCAAACAACAAGATGATTAAAAAAGGTATCAATTGGTATATTGAAAACCGGGTTACACATCATCAAAAAAACTCCGTTTGAATCTTCTGAATTCGACCTCTCGTTTGAACATATTGAAACAAAGAAAACGGTTGAAACGAAACTTACTTTTGGCTTACTAGTCTTGATTCTTTTCTTCGCAATAACTGGACTATTGTTTTTTTTGAATGGGCAAACAGATGTCGCAACTTTCTTTTTCGTGTTAGCGCTTATTGTTTTAACTATAGCGTTATCAACCAGACTTCGGGTTATCACCATCAAGTCTTATGATGGACAAAATATTGAGTTGTATTTCACCAATCGCAATAAGGAAGAGGTGATGGCTTTTGCAGATAGCATCATCACCTCAACAAACACATTCCTGTTAAATAAGTTTAGCAAAATTGATAAGGATTTACCAATCGGAAATCAATTGGAAAATCTTGATTTTCTTAGAAATAAGGAATTGCTTTCTGAGGCGGAATTTGAGCAGCTTAACGATCAATTACTGGGAAGAGACAATAAGAAGTCAATTGGTTTTATGTAGTTGTTTTTCACTGGTCTCATGTAGTTAAAGCTATGAACTTTAGTCCAAGGCTTTAGCTTCTACAAATGTTTTCAAATAATGAAGATGATCAATAAAAAAATCGGCGAAGCCACCATTTGGACTTTCAGTCCTGTTTTCAACCTATGGGTTTCTAACCCATAGTATTTGAGTTTGTTTTGGTAGAATAGAAAGCAACTCATCTTCCCCCAGAAAAGCAAAGTTGATAAATTATAAAAGAGCCAGGAACCCCCTTTGGGGGGCAGGGGGGCTTTAAAAATACAACAAAAACGCCGACCCTTCTCCCTCCACACTTTGCACCTGTACGGTTCCCTTGTGCAACAACATAATTTGTTTGCAAAGGCTTAAACCGATGCCACTACCGGTTTTGCGGGTACTAAAGAAGGGGATGAATATTTTCTCCATCAACTCTTCCGGCATACCATTGCCATTGTCGGCAATCTTTACTACCACTTTATTATTGGGTGTGATGTAGGCTGATAATAAAATCCTTGGTTCTTCTTTTTCTTTAACTGCTTCGGCTGCATTCAACAAAAGGTTAATCAATACCTGTTCAATTAAGCTGACGTCTGCTTCCAACATCAGGTCGGGATCTTTTAGAATTATTTCGAGTTCTATATTTTTTTTGACCAGGGTAGGCTGCATCAGGTTATGCATGCTCTCAAATACATCCCTGATGTAAATCTTCGTTAAGCTAAGCGTATTTATTTTGTTGAGGTTGCGATAGGTTTCTGCAAATTTCAACAAACCTTCGCTTCGTTTCTTGATGGTATCGATGCCCAATTCAAGGTCTTCTACGGAGCCGGATTTATTGTTGAGATCATGGACGGCCAATTGCAAACGATTTTTTAAAGTGTCTGCAAGTGAAGAAATTGGGGCCACAGAATTCATAATCTCATGCGTCATTACACTAAGTAGTTTTTGCCAGGCTTTCGATTCTGTTTCTTCCAACGCCTCATTGATATTTTGAAAAGCGATGAGCTTGTATTTTTTTCCATCTGTTTGAAAAGCAGTGGCACTCATCAATACTTTAAAGAATATTTTATCACCTTTCACGGTTACCACTTTGTGTTCTCCGGGTGTGATGGTATTTATTTCTGCATACAATGTTTCTGATCTGCGTTCCAGCGATTGAATGGTTTTTAAGTAGGGGATGGCCAGCAGTTTTTTCAGCGGTTCATTCATCCACATTACATCGCCGGTTGAATGCTCATAGGAGAGAATGCCGGTATCTACCAGCTCCAATATATTTTGCAGATACACATACTGTGTTTCCTTTTCTTTACTGATTGTTTTAAAAGTGCTGTTGATTTCGTTGAAGCCCTTTCGCATCGGCTGCAATGAAACAGGCGCATGCTTTTCATCAAACCTTCTTGAAAAATCACGGTAATGCACCGACTCAATAAACTGCTGCAATTCTTCATTGCTTTTGTTGGTGTACCTAAACAAATCATACACCTGAAAAAGCAGGAAGAGTAAAGCTAATGCGGCGCCGCTGTAATAAGGCTTTATAATTAAAAATGCAATGCCGGTCATTACTGCCAGCAGCAATACAATTCTTAACAATAGTGCCCATTCAAATCTTGTAAATTTCATACCAATATGTTTTGCCTTTCAGCCGTGCAGACGTTGATAGTTTCAGTAGGGTTTGTGTTTTAAATACTACTGGCTTTATTTGCCCTTAAGGGCTTTTTAATACATCTTTTATCTTTACACAGGGCGTTGCCCTGTGCTGATCTGTTGCGCCCTTTCAGGGCTTGTTGGTCTATGTAAACTATTCATAGGGCGGTGCCCTATGCTATAATATTTCGCCCCTTCA
>JBGSMI010000193.1:0-189028 GCA_041740215.1 Ferruginibacter sp. | reverse complement strand
GCACCATCAACATTTCTTACGGCATATTATCAACATTGATCTTAGGTAGCGTGGTTCGCTGCGAGAATTATTATCATTGGCTTGATCGTAATAGCTGTGTAAGCCCGCCACGCTGACATCCGGAATCTTCCCACAGGCGCTGGACTCCGTCCTGTGTCTTCCCTGTTACTAATTTAAGAACCTAAAAGGGCATCCAAAATAATAACATCCAGCAGCCCTTTTTTCTCTGTAAAACAATCTGTCGCACTGCTATATATCCAATGCCACGGCTCTGCGACAAAACCTGCTGTTATTGGGTTCCAATGAATATAATTTAAATGCTGGTTGTACATTTCTGTACTGTCTAATAACAACGGATGATTTCCGTGCTCCCAAAATTTGTGTTTAAAATTACTGCTGCTTTTTCTGCCTTCATTGGCACAAGTAGGCAGGAGGTATTCTTTTCTGCTTTAGGTTGAATTATTGATTACTGCGTCTATTAATTTCATGGCGGTAAAGCTTTTTATATTTCGCCATCAATCCCAAATCATGTCCTTCATTGCAACTGCGGATGGTATGCAAATGATTGGTCATTAACACCCCCGACTGAATAATTCAGTTCGGCAGGCACGCATGTATTTTTAAACCCTGGCTTTGTTGGCAATGCCAGATACTATCTAACAGGATTGTTTTATACATTTCTCTTGTAAAAATATCTGTCCAACCCGCTACTGTTGATGTGGTAAAATATACTGCACTGTTATCAACAAATTTATACCGGGTACTCATTGTGTTTTTATTTAAATCGTTATAACTAAACTTGCGTAGCTCAAAGAGTATTCAACTTAAAGCAGTAGGAACAGGGCAGACACAGGACGGAGTCTTCGCCTACCGGGGCAATAAAAAATAAAATTCACAAAAATTGTCGCTATTAAAATGTGGCTTATATTGGGGCAAATACAGAAGTTGTAGGCCATTCTATAAACACTCGGTATGACAACTTACTTTAGCAGTACAAAATAAAATACAATGCCTCTTTTAGGAAACTCAAAACAGAATAAAGATAAATCCCTGCAAGATTTTTATCACGATTTAAAGTTAGATAAAAGCAATCCCGTTTGGGAAAAAATAGGAAATGATATTTTGGCATTCATTGAAATGATAAATGAAACCTTTCGACAGACTGAAATTTGGGGTTTGACATCTCACTCACGTTTGGTTTTACAGACAAAAGATGGATGGAACGCTGAATGGTTTGTAATTGTTAATTGCATTGGAAGTAATGAATATTATTTTGAGTATTTAATGACAGACGATAAAAAACCGTGGAACTATGCAACTGTAAAAGGTGTTACGCAGACTTTGACTGATGCAAAAAAATATCTTTTAATTGCGATGAAAGAAAGTGGTGGGTGGGCAGACAATCAAGAATTAGATAAATTGCTTTTAGACAACAATCTTTCTTAAGCTAACAACAATGCTTTGAGACTAAATGGCAGACCAACACGATGAAGAACGGAACACAACATTAGGAAGAATACCCGCAAGTCCCCACGAAAAAGCCCCACATTAAAAGATATTAACGGCTGGCCTTCGGTTATTCTTTGTTGACCGACACCCGGCTGAGACTTTATTACTGAAAAGACTGACTATGGAGGCAGTAGTGAATAATGTGCTACAACAAGCTGTACTAAAACCCGGCAAAAGCAGGCTTTGTAGCTGAACCGAGGCGATAATTTAAATTTGACATAAGGCGTATTTGCGCTATAAAAACAAACCAGCATTTTTTTCTGGAGAGCATTGTAAAACAAAGCTTCACAAAAATTGGCGCTTCGAAAATGCGGCGTATATTGGTGCAAATACAAATGTTGTACGCCACTTTAAATTCCTTTAAATGAAGCCCTTTCTTTTATTTTTTGTCTTACTGAATTCATTTGGGGGTTTTTGTCAACAATTAAGTGGCCTTGTTCTAGATAGTTTAACAAAGAAAAATCTTGGTAATTGTAAAGTCTATTTAGCTACCCCTCTAATTGACTTCAATTTTGAAGAGGCATTACCGGATGTACAGGAAAAGTGTTATTGGTATGAAGGCAATTACTTTTTAAGACTGGCAAATACAGTTACTGATTCTAATGGACAATACATCTTTAAAAATATAAAGCCAGGAAACTATGTTGTAATCTCAGAATATGATACGCCTTTAAGAGCATCAATTAGTGGTAATATAAAAGTTGACAGGAAAGAGATTACCGTAAAAAGAATGTATCTAATGGTTACATGCCCTTATGATATAACCAAAGACCAAGTTTTTTGTCCTAAGTGTAAAAAAATAAATAAAGTACAACCAATATTTTGGGGACTTCCACTCTATAACGAAAATGGGAAATTAATCATAAAAGGAAAAGAAATTGATATTAGTAAATATTATCAAGCAGGATGCTCGCCAGATAAATGGTGCAACCCTAGTAGACATTGTTATCGTTGTAATCTAGACTTCTGACCTAGCGGCGTCAACATTAGGAAGAATACCCGCAAGTCCCCACGAAAAAGCCCCACATTAAAAGATATTAACGGCTGGCCTTCGGTTATTGTTTGTTGACCAACACCTGGCTGAGACTCTATTACTGAGATGACTGATTATGGAGGCAGTAGTGACAAATGGGCAACAACAAGTTGCACTAAAACCCGGCAAGAGCAGGGTGTGCAGGTGAACCGTGACGAAAATTTCAATTTGACCTCAGACTGATTTACGCCATTAAAATAAATCCGCTTTTTTTGCAAAGGATTGCAAAACAAAAATTCATGAAAATTGGCGCTTCGGAAATGCAGCGGATATTGGTGCAAATACAGACGTTAGCGGCAATTTGAGCGCAGTTCTCAATTATCTAAATTTTACTTAAATCTATTTTGCATAATTTTTACATTATATGGTACATTCTGTACCATATTTTACCTATCTTTACCTTCGACATTATAAGCATTTATGAAGGTTAAGATAGTAGAAATTTCTTCAGGAAAATTGGTGGATGCATCCATTCAAACAAAAAATCTGACACTCCCAGGTTTACATGAAGGTTGGCATTTTGCTTTTGACAAACAGATTAAGAAATTACCTAACGCTACGGCTTATGTTTTAGTAACTGAAGACACTCCAGACGTTATTGAGGGCTGCCTGATCTTTCAAATGAAGAATAAAGTTATTCTTATATGGCTTTTGTTGAAGTGGCACCACATAATAAGACTGATGCGAAAAATTTGACTATATCGCTGGTTGCTTGATAGCATTTGCTTTTAGGCAAAGTATAATTCAAGGAAAAGGAGATTATAAAGGTTGGTTATCTTTTGATGTTTTGGAAGAAAAAGAAGAAGATCAAATTAAACTTATGGGAATGTATAGCCAAAAGTACAATGCAGTGCGGGTTGATGAAACCCAAATGTATATAATGGACGATGCGGGAGAAGCGTTGATTGAAAATTATTTAGAAAGAAGTAATTGAACATTTTAATTGAAAATTGTAAAATTGAAATTGTATGTCTACAAAAAAAACAGTAAAAGAAAATGATTTCAATGTTGAAATCGGTCTTAAAGATGGACAAGAATGGAGTGCTGATAAGTTAACCCAAACAAAAAAGCTCATCAAAGAGCTGGCAGCCAAGAGGTCTCCTGAGCGGCTTTTAAAAAATGAATTTCTTGCAATTCAATATAAAATGGAGGAATATGCGGAAGCGAATGAAAAACACATAACAAAGTCAATTCCGTTGGAAACTTTTTTGCATGAGTACCTGGAAACTTTGAACATTTCATTCAGAAAATTTGCGATAGCAATTGATATGAATGACGCTAACTTGAAAAAATATATTACTGGTGAACGAAAGTTTAATCCTGACTTAGCAAGGAAATTTGGACGCTTTTTTCATATCTCTCCAATAACCTGGATGAAAGTGTATCAACTAAATGATCTTATTAAACTAAGAACAGAAAAAATTGAAAAGCGGTACGATAAATATGATTTCAGAAAAGTCGCTCAAGTTTCCTCTGTGCACCATGCTGCTTCTTCTGTTAAGCCTTCTTCGGCTACTGTCACGGTCCGTGGGGCGTCAGCTAAACGACAGAAATAATAAACTGCTGCCAACATTAGGAAGAAGACCCGCAAGGCCCCAGGAAAAAGCCACGCATTAAAAAGATATTAATGGTGACTTCCGATTATTCTTTGTTGACCGACACCTGGCTGAGACTCTATTACTGAGATGACTGATTATGGAGGCACAAACGGTAACGGTGATTTTCCATTAAATTCTAACACCGTGTTATTTAAATTACCAATTTTGGGTAACTTCGTAAAAAACAATACAGTCATGGGACGAAACACATCTATATCACTTGGGAACCATTTTGAAGATTTTGTAGGCGACAAAATATCAACTGGACGTTTTAAGAATGCCAGTGAAGTTATCCGTGCCGGGCTTCGTTTACTGGAAGAAGAAGAGAGCAAGATTGTAGTATTAAAAAAGGCTATCGGGGAAGGATTTGAAAGTGGAATAGCTAAAAATTTCAATGCGAAAAAGCACCTGGAAAAACTAAAGGCCGACAAACGCAAAAATGGCTAATTATTTTCTTACAAATAGAGCAGTCGAAGATTTATCAAAAATCTGGCACTACACATTTGAAGTTTGGTCAGAAAGTCAGGCTGAAAAATATTATTATATGCTTCTTGATGCTTGTCAGGAATTAGCAGAAGAAAAATTATCAGGCAAAAGCTATCATGAGGTGAGTCAGGATCTTTTAGGTTTTATAGTGGGTCAACATATCATCTTCTATAGAAAATTAAAAGCCAGTAAAATTGAAATCGCCAGAATCCTGCACAGCAGAATGGATTTAAAAAGTAGCATGCAGGAATAAAACCACCGCTAACATTAGGAAGAATAGCCGCAAGTCCCCACGAAAAAGCCCCGCATTTAAAAGATATTAACGGCTAGCGTTCAGTTATTCATTGTTGACCGATACCTGGCTGAGACTCTATTACTGAGATTACTGATTATGGAGGCAATAGTGAATAATGGGCAACAACAAGATGCACTAAAAACGGGCAAGAGCAAGCTTTGTAGCTGAACTGTGGCGACAATTTAAATTTGATATAAGGCGTATTTGCGCTATAAAAACAAACCAGCATTTTTTTCTGGAGAGCATTTTAAAACAAAGCTTCACAAAAATTGTCGCTTCGGAAATGCAGCGGATATTGGTGCAAAAACAAATGTTGGCTGCTATACTACCGCACTCAAATATTCATGTACCAAATAAATTTATTTGATGAACCAGACCATTGATTGGATAAACAAAGTCACTAATGAACTCGTCGACCCGGAGGCTAGACTTAAGGACACTCTTTTAAAAGTTCAAGTACTTGCATTTAAAATTAAAAACGACAAGTTAAAGGATTGGGTTGAAAAAGAACTCAATGGATATGCTGGTTTTATTGTCCCGGAATACAGAAAAATACCAGCGGTTGTATTCGGAAATTTGATGCAGGACAGAGGTTTCGGAAGTACAATAACTCGTAGAAATCAACCATTGCCGATCGAATATATAGATCAAGCATTTCACGAACGTCTTATTTTCGTGGCGATGAATTTGCCTGTTTCGGAACTTGAACATATGATGGACAAGAATGGTGATTACCAAATAAACATCCCTCACGCAATCCACAGTTTGATTACTAATGTCTTGTCAAATGGTTGGATAGTTGACAGCGCTTGGCAAAAGATCAGTTTAAGCAGTGTTGAGGGAATTATTAGTGCAATAAAATCAAATCTTTTGAAATTTCTACTCGAACTTGCAGAAGAAATCGGCGAAAAAGAAAATATAAATATAATGGAACATAAAAAGAAAATAGACAACTTGTTCGATAAAACAATTGGTAACCTGACTGGCGAAACAATTAATATTTCAATAGGTACCGACAATGTTCAAAGCATAAATACTGGCACCAACGCAAAAGTAAATGTTGCGAAAGGCATAAATGTAGAACAGTCTATAAAGATTGAGGCAAGTCAGGATCTGGTGGCATTTATTACGGAGCTTAAAACGCAGATTGAAAAACTGGGGCTTTCAAATGATGATAAAGAAGATATTACTAATGAGATATCAAGAATAGAAACCCAACTTGTAAGAAATGAACCAAAGTATCCAATTATTAATGGGGCATTGACAATTATGAATGGCATACTAATGGGCGTTGCTGGAAACGCACTTACTCCGCCAATTCTTGAAAAGATTAACTTGTTAATTGAACATTTTAAATAGTGACCAGAAAAGTACAGCAGCCAACAATGCGACCCCAAAATTTATGGATTATTTAAACCAATCAAAATTTTCAATAGCAAAATTTCAATCTGAAACATTCAATTTGAGAATTGAACCTTTTGAATATTTAGACGGAAGAAATTCTCGACTGCCAAGAAAAAATTCAACAAAATATAAGCTTCGGTCGGACAAAACTTTTTTTTCGAATACGTTTTTCAAAAGATAAAGACAAAGCCAACGACTACGAAATATAAGGTTGACATCATTGTTGACAATGGAAAAGATATATTAGGAGGTGCCGATTTAGATAAATATTGCAAAGCCATTTTGGATGGAGTAACAACGACAAAAAAGGTTTGGAAAGATGATAAGCAGGTGGACGAATTAAATATCCGTAGAATTTACACAAACGACAAATCTTCCTACATAGAACTTAAAATTGAACCGTTAAAACTTGTAGTATGAAGACTTCTCGGTTATTTGAATTTACTATTCCTGGATTTGCTTCACAAAGACAATGGTGTGTTTATATTGTTATAGCAACATTGAGCAAGACAAGTATCAAAAGCGTATATGTTGGAAAAGTTGGTGATAACCGAGACGGTTGTAGCCCATAATTACTCGAATTGGAAATCATCTATCTCATAATAAAATTGTTTCGACCTTAAGAAATAAACTTGTCGCAACCACAGACTTTGACTACAAAATTCACTTTGGTACTTTTGGAGAATATACAGAAAGCAATAAACAAGAGAGAGATAAAATTAACCAACTTGAACGACAGTTAAATATTCTGGTTAAGGAAAGGGCTTTAAACAACAAAAGCATTAAACTGGAGAATGAATATAAAGGCACAGGCTATCTATCGCTAACAGAAAGAGAGTATCGAAAAACTTTAGTATCTAAAAAAGATATGCAGTTGTTGACAGAAATGATAGGCAAAGCGTTTACCTAAGACAGCACTGCACACAACATTAGGAAGAATACCCGCAAGTCCCCACGAAAAAGCCCCGCATAAAAAAGATATTAACCGCTGGCTTTCGGTTATTCTTTGTTGACCAACACCTGGCTGAAACTCTATTACTGAGACTACTGACTATGGAGGCAGTAGTGACAAATGAGCAACGACAAGCTGCACTAAAACCCTTCAAGAGCCGGCTTTGTAGCCGAACCGAGGCGAGAAATTCAATTTGACTGAATGCGTATTTACGGTGTAAAAATAAACCTGCATTTTTTTATGCAGAGCATTGTAAAACAAAGCTTCACAAAAATTGTAGCTTCGAAAATGCAGCGTATATTAGCGAAAATACAAACGTTGGTAGAAATTTTTCAAGACAATTGACCAATTCAAATTCATACTTTTCACAGCCAATAGTTGAAGCCAATTGGAAAACAATTATTTTTGTATTATAAGAAATTTATGAAAAACTTTTTTGTAAATAAAATAATTGAAAAGAATAATATAATTCATGGAATGACTGTTGACCAAAAATTGGTCTTGAAAAACTTTGAAACAATGTCAGGCAAAAAAATGGCTGAAGCAATATCCACCTTAGTGAAAGAAAATAAAAACTTTTATTTTATAGAAAGGTTTTGCCAATACGTAGTTTATTTTCAATTTCGGGTTGGGCTGGGACTTTCAATGAAATTTTCAGACTTTGGGGACAATATAAATAATGTTCTTGATGAATACTTAAAATTAGAAGCAAAGAATTGGGATAAAAAAGACAGAATTAAATATATTGAGATAGTTCAACAAATAATTCACAATAAAACTGAAATGGCCGAGATGGTAGTTTTGCCCGTGCTACCTTAAACATATTTAAACTTAGAGCATGAGAATCTATTTCCTACTGTTTTACCTCTCTATTTATTAGTTGCAACACTAATAATGAAAAATTAAAAGATTTATCTTTTAAAGATTCTAAAGCTCCTACGGTAAAAATCGACGACCCAGATAGCGATTCATCTGATATAAGTAACCCTGAAATTTTTAGTTTCACAAAGAAAACTCAAAAGATAATTACGGATAAACGCTCGCAAATGAGAGGAATTAAATTATCATTTCAGGTTCCTTTAAGTTGGACAGAATTAAAAAGTACAAATCCGAAAATAGCTTATCATTTTTTCAATAAAAACTTAAATACTGATTTACAAATCGGGATATCTCCACCTAGTGATGATAATGATATTACTGAACGTGTTAAATATAAATTAGAAGACATTTACCCAGGTTTTCTTTATGATAGAAGAATAAAAATTGCAGGCAAAAATGCGCTTCAAATGAATCATGCACGAACGATTCAAATAAACAACGCAACATCCTATGTTAACACATTGACTGTTGTCTTCTTTCATAAAACGCAATTAATAATTTTCACTTATGCCAATGCTAAAATCAATAAAGAGGAGTCTATTGATAACATAATCGATTTTAGAATCTTATATCATCACCTTGCAAAGTCAATCGAAATTATAGAATAGACTTACTTATACTCTGACAACATTATCAAAAATAAAATGAAATACTTTATACTTCTCCTTTTCTTCTCTAGCTGTACAAATAACGCCGACCTCCCTCCCAAAGAAGCATCAACTAAATCTGAAACAATTGTTATTCAAAATTTAATTGATAGTATAAAAGAAACTATTCCTGAAACTGACAAGGCACCCGAAAATAGTCAATGGAATAAGAACGTTTATAGAAATAAAAAATATAAATTTCGTGTTGAATTTCCAAATAATTGGGTGTATGATGCAGGTACTACCAAACATACAATTGTCAGGGCTATTAATAAACCGGACGGAGTAACAATTTCAATTTTAGTAGAACATCTTTCTGAAAATCTCACAAGTCCAAATAATATTTTTGAAAATGAATCAGAAGCAGATTTGAAAAATGCAATTGAAGTTTTAGCTCCATTACAAAACAAAAAATTTGATAATATTGAAATAAAAAAGGGATATTTAAATAATTTTCCAGCATATATTAGTTCGATGACCCAAAAAGTTTTATCTGGTGATAGAGAATTCACATATTTGACTAAGCAAATAAAGACTTACTGCGATTCTAAATTATATCAAATAACATTTAATATTCCTCTTAATTTATATAATGACAAGTACAATTCAGTATTTACAAGAGTAATAGATAGTTTCAATTTTGAAATAGCATATTAAAAAAGAGCGTATGGCAAAACTGCCCACACTCGAGTAAGCAAGGATAATCCCCCCTGCCCCTCATAGAACCGCACGTGAACCTCTCGATTCATAAGGATCTTCAAGATGCGTCGACCTATCAGTAAACTTCTTGTTTCCTAATTGTTTGGATAAACAGTCCGATCATCCTTTTCGGTTTAAAGAATTGGAGATAGCATATTTTATCAAATTCTTCATGGATATATGATTGCGAATTACCGAACTATCTAACTTTGACAAAACAAAATGTAAGATATTTTTGATGAAGGAAGCTATTTTCAAGAACTTGCAAAAAAATACGAAAGCCGCGAACTAGACTTTAATTAACCAAACATTAAAATATGTTCAACATTTTTAAAAAGAAAACTGCCATAGGCAATTTCTTTAATAGATTTTCAACTGATCAAAAAAAAGCAATAATAGCATCACTGAGCCTCATAGGCGTATGTGACGGAGATGCTGACGACCAAAATACGGAATTACTTTACACAGAATATTTCAGGAAGCAACTTAATGTTGACGCAAAAAATCTAACAACTGACTTACATAAAAAAGGAATATTCAATCTTATAGCCCCTTTGGCAAACTGCTCAAATGCTGAAAAAGCTGCCTTAATCTTTATATTTAGAGGAATGGCTAATATCGACAATGAAGCTAATGAAAAAGAAATTGAAATCATTGATTCCATTTCTAAGCAATTAAATTTTGACTTAGACAAATATTACTTAAACCCGGATAATGAAGATGATGCGAATAAGATGAACGTTTTTTTAAAAGAAAATATATTTCCAAATGGCAATGCAGATTTAGACCAAGGATCAGATATAATCAATCATTTTTTGATAGGCAAACTATCAAAAGAAGATGCAAAACAAGCTTTCATCCATTTAGCTGTTACTTATGAATTAGCAAAGATTCGAAACTTAAATAATTTAAGAGCCGAAATAAAATCATTGAAACTTGATATGACATCGGAAAATATTGAACTACTCAAGAAATTTTTGAGAGGAAGAATTTTAATGAGGATGAATGACGCCTTCGACTCAAAATAAAAAAATTCGCACACCATCGCTGAAATAATAAATAAATACCCATTGACACTCGAGCAATTAAGAGACGAATCTTTACGATTATATGTTTGCAAATCAATTGATGACACTTCTGATTTATTAAGCTTTTTTGCTGACTATTTACTGCTAACAATTAAGAATCTTGAAATAGCTACCGTACAGAGTGTTTCTGATAATGAAGCCAGGAGGCTAATCAATCAAATGATACTCACTAAAGTTCTTCATATAAAGCAACTAATTTGCGGCGTTAGTTACCAATCGATTCAAGGAATTACGTTACCTATTTTAATTGATCCAACAGTAGTAGCAGCATTGATTAGAAATGTTTATGAAACCGTTGGATTGTTTAATCTTGTCTATATATCGCCAAAAACAGAAGATGAAAAAACTATCGTGTATAATCTTTGGGTTATAGCAGGTCTAAAATATAGACAAACCTTTGATTTTATCGCCAATTCGAAAGAAAGTATTGACAAAATAAAAAATGAAGAAACCCAAATTTTAAATCTCATAAAAGAAATAGAAGACACGCTTTTATATAAGAGTTTGACAGAACCCAATACAAAGAAAATCAAGCGAAAAATTAAAGATAAAGACTACAAAATTGCCTTTAATTACAACAACATACAATTATTAAGCTGGCAGGATTTAACAAATGTGATGGGAATCAAAAACGGGAGTTTAGACAAAATATATACTTACTTTTCTTTGTATTCACATCCTTCTAATGTTTCGGTTTTTCAATTTGGCAGTCTTTACAAAGACAATGATTTTTTAGGTATGACAAATTTTAATTTACAAAATCTATTAATTTTATTGAGTGTATTTATAGCAGACTATATCAGATTATTCCCAAAAGTTTTATCTATTTATGAGGGCTTGCCACTTATAAATCAAATTGCCCTAAATACTCATAATCGTGGGTTTAGGGGCGAAGAATACAGTATCAACGACAGCTATAAAATACTAGGATAGAACTACTTTAGGCAAGATTGGCATTTGGGCGACAGCAAGCAATAATGAATCACTCTGCCATCGACATTTCGATTTCTATTTCGCTATTACGCACGCAGCCAGAGCCAAGTGGATGTTCGTTGATTTGACCTTTAAAATGTGAAGGGTGAACGGGACCTTACTATGATTCTTTGTTGCCCGACACATCGCTAGGCATCACCATTTCTTGCCAGGCAATTAGAACCGAATAATGCATGCTCTCTGAAGGCGAAACAGCCAAAGGCTTTCCAGATCAATTGCCTGCACTTATATCCTCGCCTGGTAGGTAAATAACTGATAGTACCTCCCCTGCTTTGCAATCAGTTCATCGTGGTTTCCTCTTTCTGCAATTTGGCCGCCTTCTATTACCAATATCTGGTTGGCCTTGCGGATGGTGCTGAGGCGGTGGGCAATTACAAAGGTGGTCCGGCCCTGCATCAAGGCATTTAAACTTTCCTGAATCAGGGCTTCACTTTCGGTATCAAGGCTGGAGGTAGCTTCATCTAACAAGATGATTTTTGGGTCGGCTAGTATCGCTCTTGCAATGGCAATCCGTTGGCGTTGACCACCTGAGAGTTTAATGCCACGCTCACCAATAACGGTATCCAGTCCGAGTTCGAAACGATCGGTAAATTCATTGACGTAGGCGGAGCTAACGGCTTTCGCCAATCGCTCTTCGCCAGCCTGCGGACGGGCAAATAAAATGTTTTCACGAATGGTACCTTCAAACAGAAAATCGTCCTGCAATACAACGCCCAGGTTTTTGCGGTACTCGCTCAAGGTTATTTTACTTAAATCAATTCCATCAATGGTGATGGTACCCGAATCGGGCGTAATGAAGGAGGCGGCAAGACTGGCGATGGTTGTTTTGCCGGAACCGGAACTGCCTACCAATGCCGTAACGGAGCCGGAAGGAGCATCAAAGCTGATTCCCTTTACCACTTCTTTTCCATGCTCGTAGGAGAAGGTAACCTGCTCAAATTTGATATCGCCTTTTATAGTGGGCAATTGGATGGTTCTGGTTAGGTCATTGTTTTCAGGGGCCATATTCATGATCTCCTGGGTGCGGTCCAGCCCGGCAAATGCCTCGGTCAACTGACTGCCGATATTGCTCATCTGCACAATGGGCGCAATCATAAAACCAAGGTAAAGCGTAAACGAAATAAACTCGCCAAAAGTGAGTGTGTTATGGATGATCATGTAACCACCAATGCCCATGATGCCTGCCGATGCAAGGCCCAACAACAGCGTTGCAGAACTGGTGATGATGGCGGTAGAGGTCAGACTTTTCTTTACATTCAAAAACAATTGCTCCACACCTTTTTCAAAAGTCTTGTTCTCTTGTTCCTCTGCATTGAATCCTTTTATCACCCGTACGCCATTGATAGACTCTGTCAATCGTCCGGTTACGTCGGCATTGATGACGCCCCGCATTTTAAAAATTGGTCGTATATAGGTAAATGCTTTTGCGGCTACTACAGCAAATATCGCTACCGGCACCAACACATAAAAAGTCATCATGGGGCTGATTTGTATCAGCAGTACTAACGAAATAATGGCTGTGATTAAGCCACCAATCAATTGAACCAGTCCCGTGCCTACGAGGTTGCGTACGCCTTCCACATCGTTCATAATCCGGCTCACCAGCGCACCCGATTTGTTGTTGTCGAAATAACTAATGGGCAGCGAGAGGATTTTTTTCTGCACCTTAATTCTTAGTTGAGAGATGAGGTGCTGCGCCTCTACACTCAATATTTTAGTAAGCATATATGAAGTGACTGACTGCACGATGATGGAGCCGGCAACCACTGCTATCAACACTTTTAGCATGTGCAGATCCTTTTTTACAATTACATCATCAAGCAGGTATTTTGTAGCGCCGGGCAATATCAAACTCGCCAGTCTGCTGACTACAATCAGCAGCAATCCTACAAATACGATCTTTCGGCGTGGCCATATAAATTCTTTGAAAGCCTGTGTAAGGGTAACGGACTGCTTTGCTTTACTCATTGCCTGTTATTTTTTAATAATTGCAAAGGTAAGCGTTGGAAAAAAATTCTATTGGAATTGATTTCTTGTAATGACGAAGCTGTCGAAAAGGAATTGAAACGGGAATGCGGTTTGGATGTTTTTTGCGCCTGGCTCCTAACGTTCATACGTGGTACTACTTTTTTGTGAAAATTCTGATTTTACAATTTTTTGTCATCCACTGGAATTATAAATATAACCATGAATGAAATGTTTTTTTTATAATTGATGCGCTTGAACTTCGCCTCCCATAAAGTTGTTTTAACTTAAAAAAGTAATTTATAAATGCAACTAATGACGTTAATAATGGCCACTATTTAATGTAAGTCATTTTTCAATATTTCATTTTTTTGAATTCTGCCAAACCAGCCAATTTAAAGTAATTGTTAATGCTGTTTTCTTTCTTCAATTTTAACTGTTAGTTGCCCTCACTGGCATTGTATTTTCTATACAAAGGCGTTCAATTATTTTTTTATTTTAAATTTTTTGTATGGAAAAGAAACGAATTATGAAGAGGAACGGATTACTTGTTGCGATGGGTTTCGCAATAATGATTTTTATGTTTACATCATGTAAAAAGTCTGGCGACGACATTAATTATAACCCTCCAACAGCCTCATTGATGGCCTTTAATCTGGCTCCGGATAAGGGAGGCATTCGAATAACGATAGGTGGTTCAAGACTTAACAATGCTCCTTTGTCGTACACCAGTTTTACCGGGTTTTATCAGGCGATTTTTTCGGGAGCAAGAGAAGTGGCAGCTTTTGATTTTAACAGCAATACTCCTTTTGCTGCTACCACGGCAGTTTTTGATACCAGTCACTATTATTCTGTTTTTACATTGGGTGCAAACGGAACTTATAAGAACCTGGTGGTGAGGGATGAACTGGATAGTTTATCGGCTGCTACGGGGCAGGCTTACGTTCGATACATCAATGCCATACCGGATTCCAGTAAGCTGCTGGTAACTCTTACGGCTGCCGGTACAGATCTCTCTAATAGCAGTACTGGTTTTGCAACCATCTCCGGTTTCTCGGGTGTTAATCCTGGTGAGCTTACAATCAAGGTTGCCAACGGTACTAATATTTCAGCTACCCGAACAATTACGGTAGAAAAGGCAAAAATATATACCATACTTCTGATTGGTTTGCCGGGGGCAACTGATCCCGAGAAACAGGTGCAAGTTAAATTTATTACCAATGGTACCATTTCATAATCCCTGTGAAGTTTAAAGGAAAAGCTCCGGAGATGATCCGGAGTTTTTTTATGTCCTTTAAATGCGTTTTTTTTTTAAGATTTTTTTTGAGTTGTCTGTCCTTGACATTTAACCTACACAGATTTTTATAAATCAATTACCAATGCCGTTAAATTAAGGCTGGTTGGTGAAACACGAACCACGGCCACGAGCAGTGGCGGGTGTACCCACCCGCCACTTAAACTCCTAACTAAACGGCATTGAATTAATTACCGTATTTATCTGGCCTGTTAGAAGCTTTTACAAAAAAGGAATTTTAAATCTATATTGAAAATACTGCCCGCCAATAATGAATTCCATTTGTCACTTGTATAGCTACCTGATCGCTGCTGTGGGCGAAGAAAAATTTGTCTTCGCAATAATTGTGATAGCGGCTGTGCATAGAAGAAACAGTAGGATTTTGGTATAAAAAAGTTACCCATTCCAAGGCAATTAATTTTATTACCTTCGCCGCCGTTAAAATAACCATCACTATGAATTTTGAAAAGGAATTACAAAAAAGAAGCAATGAACGTTGCGAATTGTGTGCCTCGGATGATAACGCCATATCCTATGCAATACCCTACAGCCCCGGTAATAAATTAGAACACCATATCTGGATATGTGCAACCTGTATTGCGCAAATGGAAAATATTGAAACAGCCGATGCCAATCACTGGCGTTGTCTGAACGATAGTATCTGGAGCGGAGAGCCTGCGGTAAAAGTAGTTTCCTGGCGTATGCTGCATAAATTAAAACAACTGGATTGGGTGAACGATTTGCTGGACATAGCCTACCTGGATGAGGAAACAATGGAATGGGCAAAAGCCTCCGGCGATGATATCAATCCTGATGATTTGGTAAAACATTTGGATTGTTTTGGCGCAGTATTAAAGCAGGGCGATAACGTAGTATTGACAAAAACATTGGATGTCAAAGGCGCCACCTTTAGTGCTAAAGTTGGAACTGTGGTACACAATATTCGTTTGGTTGCTGATAATAACGAACAGATAGAAGGAAAGGTAAACGGTTCGCAAATTGTTATTCTTACAAAGTATGTAAAGAAAACCGGTAATTAGCCTAAAGCGTTACATTGTTATATATTTTGATGCGGGTGCTATTCAATGGCTGCGGTTTTTATGTCTTCATCCAATGTGAATTATTGGTTACATCATTATTTTTTCGTTTCCTTTGTGATACACTTTCACAAATCGTAAACCACCGATGTTAAGAAAATTGTTGATATTGTTTTTTTACCTGCTGTCAACTACTTTCGGTCTTTGGGCACAAACTGATGCCTTTTGTGGTGTCTGGCAAATGGAGTATTTACCTGTCGACGGAAAGTCGCCGATCAAACTTGAACTATCCATCGCTGATCCTGAAAGGAATGTATTGTATCCGGCACATTTAACCTTGCAGTGCGACAGCTTTTTAGGAGAATATGATTTATTGCTGGTTAAAAAAAACACCCGGGAGCTGGGCATTAGCCGGAATAAATATCCTGTAAAGGAATCGGTATTCGGACTTGGAAAATGGATCTGGCTTTTAAATGGCACGTTTGATTTGAGTAAAGATCTGAAAGGATTGCCCATCTTAAACTCCATTAAACTTCCATCCAAACAAATTGATTTTACAATGCCCGATACGATGGGGGTTAGTCTTGAAAATAAGTCCACCGCCTTACGCTTGAAAACCTTTCTACGGGACACTAATATCAGTCTGAAAAAAGTTAGCGGCATTCCATGGAACGGTAAAGACCGGAACCAGATCATTGAGCCGGCTTTATCACCGGCTTATTTTGGTTTGCAGGATACCATTTATTTGCCGACACGGGACGGAAAAGCGACCTTTTCAGGTATCAAAAAAAAGGACAACGATGTTGTAACCGTAACACTAAACGGGCAGGTTGTAATGGATAAAGTGACGATTCATAAAAAGAAATATGAAGAAGATATTCTGTTGAGTCCGGGGCTAAACATCCTTACGTTGTTTGCAGATAATTTTAGTAATGCGCTGCCTAATACCGGCAAGTTAAATCTTGAATTTGGGAAAAAGAAATTCATTCTTGACTTTGCCAATCGCAAGGATAGCGCAGCGACTTTTATTGTAGCAAAACTGGTGTGTGATCCAGACCAGTCGAAAGAACGATATTTTCTGGAAAATACCATTACAGGCGAAGATAAAAAGCTGGAAAAAGATGAAAGGCTGATCGGGAGCATCATCTCTACTACACAGCAACTAACCTTTGCAATATGGGATGAAGTGATCAATGATGGTGATAGTATTTCCATAAAAATTAATGGCGACTGGTTGGTAAGAGGCTGTCCTGTAATGAACAGTGCCCGGTTTATTACGGTCACATTAAAACCCGGTGCCAACACCTTTATATTTATGGCAGATAATCTTGGATCGATTCCACCGAATACCTCCGCTCTTGAAATCATTGATGGAAAACGCAGGAAATATTATGCTATGGAAACCAAATTGGGTGAGAAAAATATCGTAAAAATATTCTACGATACGAGAGCAGTCAATTAATCTTGCATTTATATTACAACCGGTCTGACCGGCAATACCATCGGGCCGTTACCGGAGGCCAGACCGGCTAACTCGTTGCGTAAATAAGAGGCCACAGCTCACGGTGGCTGATAACCCGGTCAACCGTTCTTCACCCAATGTCACTAACAGCGTGTTGTTCAAAAGAAAATACAATTTACCCGTTAGATCCATCAGCCAAACCTAATTTAATTTTCCAGAAAAACAATGGCCGATGAATTCATCGGCCATTATTTTAAGTAGAAATAAAAAAAATTATTTAGCCGGCGTTAATAAAATATTACGATACTCTACCGGACCATGATCACCCTGAATCAACAAAGGTCCGGGCTCACCTTCTTTACTATCAATGGCTCCGCCAGTGATGCCGGGTATTTCCTGTTCACAGATAATCCTTTTGCCGTTCGCTACCACTGTTACAATTCTGCCCACCAAAGTGATATCGTATGTTTGCCATTCACCCGGTTCTTTTGCCACCTGCTCAATGGGAGAGATAAAACCATAAATAGCACCCAGCTCATCTTTCAACGGTTCTTTTCCTTTACTATCACTCACCTGCACTTCGTATCTGCCACGCAGGTATACACCACTGTTGCTGCCTTTGGGATAACGGAATTCTATATGTAGTTTAAAGTCGGTAAAACTTTCATCCGATACCAGATTAGCTCCCGAACGGGGACTACTTAAAATACCGTCTTTTGCAACCCATTGGTTGGTACCCATAGCGTGCCATCCTTTAAGATCTGTGCCGCTAAATAAATCTATTTGTTTTCCCCAAACAGGTGCTTGCGTTCTGCGCAATGAAGGCGCTCTTACACCTACCCAGCTAAATGTTTTACCATCGCTGCCGATGATGGTACCAGCCAATGTTTGTCCGGTAAGGGTTCCTTCCACTGAAATGTCATTGCTTTCCTGCTCCCATTGTGGTGGTAGTGAGAAACTTATTTTTCCGTCGCTAAAATTTACCCTTGAAATTGGTCTTGCACTTCCGCCGGCCCCTACAAATTGTCCAACGAGTGTATGGTGTCCAGAGTGACGAACTTCGAGCCACGAGGGAATTTCTTTCCCATTTTCGTCAATTGTAATATCCCATCTTCCTTCAATCGTTGGATCGGAATTTTTATTTAAATCTATGGCATTTGCACCGGTAATGCTGCCGGCGACTAACATTACAACAAACGAATGAAGCAGTTTGACTGAAAATGAATGCCACGGGCGTTTCTGATTTTTTTTCATGTGAGTTGTTTTTGACTTTAGCCTTCAATGTAGGCATAAATAATTAAAATTGATTTATCAGGTATTAAATAGGAATAACCGATATTTTTTTCCACCACTAACAGATCAGAAAAAGCTATCATAAATGTAATGAAGCGCTATCATAAAAAAACGCAATATAGCTCAGCAGATTTGTTACGCAGGCATAAAAGATATCAATATTCTTTATTGATTTACGGTTGCATGTTACTGTATTTATTCATTTACGCTGAGTTGATTTTCCTTTGAGATTTGAAGGCTTTTATAATATATTCTTTTTTACAATGGATTTTACTGACACCTTTTTAAATCACTGATTCAACTTGCACAATGCTTATGTAAACTAATTACTCAAACATCTTTTGCTGTTACGCAACGTAATTTTCTATTTCATTGATCGCCACTATTTGTTTATGAATTAGTTGTTATCTTCAACCAAATTATCCAATTGTACTTACAACAGGTGCAATACTTTTTACGCCTTTCAAAATACTGTACATTCTATGAATCCTTAAAAGCAATAGAATGACAAATGAACAAACAGCCATCAGAACCACCATCTTTAGTATAATCGGCAATACCTGTCTAGCGCTCATTAAAGGGATCGCTGGATACTTCGGTAATTCTTATGCTTTGGTAGCTGATGCTATAGAATCTACTACTGATATATTTTCTTCCTTAATGGTACTTTTTGGGATTAAATATTCCAACCGGCCTGCCGATGCCAATCATCCTTATGGGCATGGGAGGGCTGAGCCTCTGATTACTTTTTTGGTGGTTGGCTTTTTAATTACTTCAGCAGTAATCATCGCCTACGAAAGTATCAGCAACATCCTCATACCGGATGATCTTCCTAAACCGTGGACTTTGTTTGTGTTGGGAGCAATCATTATCTGGAAAGAAATTTCGTACCGGTTGGTTATTAAAAAAAGTAGAGAAATCAACAGCTCATCTCTTAAAGCAGATGCCTGGCATCACCGCAGCGATGCTATTACCTCTGTTACGGCGTTCATCGGAATTTCAATCGCCCTCTTTTTTGGTAAAGGTTACGAATCCGCTGATGATTGGGCGGCCCTTTTTGCTTCTGGTTTTATTTTGTACAATAGCTACCTTATCTTCCGACCTGCCCTGGGTGAAATAATGGACGAACATTTGAATGAAGATGTGGTGATTAAAATCAGGAAAGTATCGCTTACTGTAAATGGTGTTACAGGTACTGAAAAATGTTTTATCCGTAAAGCAGGAATGCAATACCATGTAGATCTTCATGCAAAAGTGCAGGGTAGCATTACTGTTAAGGAGGGCCACCTGATTGCCCATCTGCTTAAAGATACCCTGCGCCGGGAAATTCCACAATTAGGCAATGTGTTGATACATATTGAACCGAATGAATAAGGAAAAAGAGACGCTTGTTATGGCAAGGGAATTCATTGATCGTTTCCGGAAAAACGTTTACCAGGCAGAAAACAAAATTTAAAAATGAGCAGTGAGATAAAATTAGTAATCGATAGCTTGCCGGAATATTATTTATGTATTAGCATCAACAAGTTCTGTAAGTGTTTGCAAAAACACTTGTTGATTTCATTTAAATCTTCTTCAACTTTCCTACGCCATTTTTAAATAGAACAATCAACTCAATGGTGATGGCAGTTTCGCTTACAATTCCGGCGATAAAACGTCCGTTAGCCCCGTCCCTATTGCTTCAGCACTAAGCCATGCAAAAGGAATCTGAAAAACCACAAGCTGAATAAATTGATAAAGGTCGCATGTAGGTACTGCCTTCACTATCGAATACATTGGCTATTGCTATTCCAATGCCAGAAAAAATATAGCCAGCACTTACAAGATGTACTGCAAGAATGGTTGATACTGCGATGGCTGTTTCTTTTGTAAAAACGGAAAGGTATAGGTTGGTGAAATGAACAAAATATACCATCACCAAGTGCATAAAACCGAATAGAATTTAACCGTTTTTTAGATTGGAATTTTTCCGCTCATTACGGTTGTAAAGTAACATGATTTTTTTCGGTAAATTTAGCCGCATTTTTACACATAACAGCACAATGCCAGATGCCTTAACCAGCCGAAAAGATGATTTGGGAGTTCGGATACAATCTTTATTTTGATGGCCGCTAAATGTAACTGCTAATTAAAATCGTTGATTTAACTATTTAAGTTCTAACATTTGTTAGTTTCAAAATAGAACACGCTTGATAAAAGACCTTTTTGGCATCTGTTTTAATGGATCATTACCGTACCCATTACACTTTAGCCATTCATATAATCGCAAAGGCGATACAAACAGATAGCCATTAACTTTAAAACATGTTTACACTTATCGCCTGGATCATCCTTTTTATACTTTGCTGGCCAATAGCCATTCTGGCGCTGGTACTATATCCGTTTATTTGGATACTCACCCTACCTTTTCGCTTGCTTGGGATTGCAGTGGAAGGCGTTTTTGGATTACTAAAGGGCATTATTATGCTTCCAGGTAAGTTGTTGCAGCGGTAGAACTTTCGTTAGTTTTTCAGCTCATTTTCCACCTTACAAGTCCTCCGGGAAAGTATACTCGCCTTTTAGGCCCCCTTTGCCGGTTACACCATATCGCAGTCAATCTGCACACAAGCCATAAAGTCCATACCATTGCATCTCGTTTCAGATCGGATGAACTGTCCATAAACCTGATGTTTAATAAAAATGCCAAACAATGTAGCAGGCCTTAAATCAATGTGAATAGCTACTCCTCCGCTTTTTCGTTCTTATTTTGATGGGTAGCGCTCTTTATTTTTTTAAGTTCAAGCATTCGTTTCTTATTTACATAATGCGTTGCATAAGCATCTTCAATCTTACTGTCCCTTGATTTACTAAAAATCAATCTTTTACTCACTCCTTTTCCGTATTTGTTATAGCCCGTCCACGATCTTTCCAACCCTAATTCATTGACATTTTTTCGCATTATTTTATTGATCAGAGAAAGCTTGCTCAAATTTACCTGACATACTTTTTCTAAATAATCAATCCTTCCAAATCTCCAGGATTCAAAATCATCCTTTGACAAATAAGCCAATTTCAGCAGGACATCAACCGAACATACAAACCCTTTTTCATAAGACAGGGAGTGTACGATTTGCTTAACTTTTTTTTCTAATTCTATGGTGTTCATAAAAAAAGGCATTGTTTAAAACCAATTTACCACCTGGTTTTTGCTTTCATTTTTGCGGTACTTTAGGCACGTCCGAGACTTTGTTGGTCCAGTTGGTGTCTAAAGTCCCACAAATATTTACCCACGTTAATTGGTTTGCAAAACCAATGGTTACCCCAATTCCCAATCTGGTCTTTTAAAATGACAGGTATAGCCGTAAGGATTTTTCTGCAGGTAATCCTGGTGCTCTTCTTCTGCATTCCAAAAATCAGTAGCAGGTACAATGTCCGTCACAATTGCCCCAGGCCATTTTTTGGAGGCCGTCATTTCGTTTATCAAAGTTGCCGCTGTTTTTTGCTGCGCTTCATCCAGGTAAAAGATGGCAGAACGATAAGATAAACCTCTGTCATTTCCCTGCCGGTTAAGCGTGGTAGGATCGTGTATCTGGAAGAAAAATTCAAGCAGTGAGCGATACGAAATAACGGTAGGATCAAACATAATTTCGATGGCCTCTGCATGGGTGCCATGATTGCGGTAAGTTGCGTTGGGAACATCGCCTCCGGTGTACCCTACTACTGTTGACTGAATGCCATGGAGCTGTCGAATGAGTTCTTCTACTCCCCAGAAACATCCACCAGCAAGAATTGCTTTTTCCATTTTTAAATACTTTTTTGTGTGAAGCAAAGTTAAGATTTGTTGTTATGCGTTGATTGGGTTGTGGAGTTTGCTTTTTTTGGACGGGCGTTTTTGTGCCACGTGTTGGTTTGCTTCTTTAATTTTTTGTTGGACATTGGTGACTTTTATGACAGGGTGGCCTTTGTGGCAAATGCCTTTGCAGAAATGATACTTATTCCCAGTTGGCAAATTTCAACTTGTTCGAGGCAATTCAACCTCTATGAGCAATGAACATCATTGAACATGGCCGGGAACGTTCGACCTAACCCGCTTAACGCCAGCCTTAATTAATAGCAACATACACCTCCTCCATACATCTGGCTTTTTTTAACCGGTATTGTTCATCGATATAATTTTAACGATGCACTTTATTTGGCGACGCAACGTCCTTGCTTTGCTAATAGCCGCGTAAATGAATTGCAGGGAATGACTTAACCTGTCAAATTTGTTATCAAATCTTATCAAGAATCACTTTTCTCATTTGGTTTACTTCGGCCTTTGTAAATCCATGAGCTTCTATTTTACCCTGACCGGTAGCATGAATGATTATTGTTGAATAGCCAAACAGGGGACTATCAACATCTACTGAAGATATGCGGCTGAACGGAACTGTTTGCTCTTTCCCGCTAAATATACCCGGATGCTTTAATGTGATTCCAATTTCGTCAATTACAATTTTTATCGGGAATGTTTTATTTCCTTCAGATAATCGGGATGCTACAAATGTTTCCATATTATTAATTTTTTTGAATTTTGTCGCCGCTTTAGTCGTGGTTTGGCACATAAATTAAGCTCAAATGTGCATTTTTTATTTTCCACTTCACTATTAATTCTTGATGAAGTTCGTCGGAAATAAACTATCCCTGGATTTATTTCGCTAAAGTGAGCTTACTCGTGGTGTTTAAAGCAATTATTTACCAACCAGCATGATTGCATTCTTCCAGGCTTACCTAAACATTATCTTCAAATGCCGGAAAAAAAGCAAAGGTGGCGGTTGGGAAAATAACATTCAACATTTTTTAAAGTTTCTTTTGAATAATAATCATTTGTCTTTTCCCGGAACATCCTATCAACGAGCAACAATAATGGTTGAAAACGTTGCGCCTATCCCACTTACTACAAGTCTTTTCAATCCGCTTTCCTACCTACTAAACCTGCGGATTATTTATCGGCATTGTTCAAAGGTATTGTTTTGCCATCGCTTTTCAGTTACCTGCGCAAAGACCACGCTTTAGTGATCGACACCAAAAGAAACGTTGTTGGGAATAGGGTGTTTAAAGTGCCACAAAAAAATATTTCAGGTAACCCCTTAAATCTTCTTATGTTTTGGCAAAATATTTTTCACTACACGCTGTAACATCACATGGATAAGGCTTTGGGAGGAAAAATTAAAAACTCAATATTTGCATATTGCCTTTTGCCTATTGGCTATTGCCTATTGCCTATTTGGTTCTGGCTTGTCCGGGTTAGGTAATAAGACGCCTGCTTTTTTTATTTCTTCTTTAGTTTTTCTGCGTTTGTATTCGCTTTTACCAAATGCTCGATTTTGATGTATTTAATCTTTACCCAATTATTTTTTAGATATCGATCCGATTGGTTCCAATTTGGGCAAAATTAAAATGATTCCTCCTTCGTCTCTGCTTTGTCTCTGCTTTGTCTCTCCTTCATCTCTGCTTCGTCTCTCCTTCGTAACAAATTGCTGAATTTGCGAACCTGTCTGAAAGAAGTTAGAGGCAAGGTAGCAACAGGGAAAAAACAAACTAAAACGGACATGGGAAAGTACGCACACAGGTATATCGTAAGCGAAACCTCTTCCTTTTGGCTGGCAGACAGTGCCACAACGATGCCACCCAAAGCCAAATCGCCGGAACAAAAAATATATTTAAATCAATCTCCCAACAATCCTCTGCTACGACAGAACGCTACGGCTAAGAGATGGCTTATAAATGCTTTCATCAAAGGCTTCTTCACACATCACCAAAAAAGCTGTGTAATTTTTTACCCGTTTAAGCGAACCATTCTTGCACGATACACGGGGATGATTGCGGAACAGGGTTTGATGAAAATTTGGTTACGCTTTATAAAGTGGCTGGCACATGAATGCTATGAATGCAAAGGCTGCTGCCAAATTTTTTAACCAACAAAAATGATCAAAATGAAAAGCACCAACAAAAAAACACCGGGTGGAGAAACACATCAAACCTCTGACGAGCAGCATCCCTACCTCACCAATAACCAGGGGATGCATGTGTCGGACAATCAGAATAGTTTAAAATCTGGCCGGCGTGGACCTGTGCTTTTGGAAGATTTTGTGCTACGGGAGAAAATATTTCATTTTGACCACGAGCGCATACCAGAGCGGATTGTACATGCGAGAGGTTCGGCCGCTCATGGTTATTTTGAATTGTATGAATCTTTAGCCGACATTACAAAAGCAGATATTTTTCAGCGGGCCGGTGAAAAAACGCCCCTGTTTACCCGGATTTCAACAGTGGCAGGTGGAGCAGGATCGGTGGATACGCCAAGGGATGTGCGGGGCTTTGCAGTAAAGCTTTATACCAAAGAAGGTAACTGGGATTTGGTGGGAAATAATATGCCGGTTTTCTTTATTCAAGATGCCATCAAATTTCCTGACCTGATACATGCGGTGAAAATGGAAGCCAACACAGGCTACCCGCAAGCGGCTAGTGCGCATGATACTTTTTGGGATTTTGTATCGCTGATGCCCGAGACTTCCCACACGGTTATGTGGGCCATGAGCGACCGGGCAATCCCCCGTTCGTTGAGGATGATGGAGGGTTTTGGAGTGCATACTTTCCGGCTGGTAAATGCCAAAGGAAAATCAACTTTTGTAAAATTTCACTGGAAGCCTAAACTGGGTTTGCAATCCACCGTGTGGGATGAGGCAGCCAAATTACAGTCAGCCGATAATGATTATCACCGCCGTGATTTGCATGAAGCCATTGAGCGGGGTGATTTTCCGGAATGGGAACTGGGTATGCAATTGTTTGATCAGAAAAAAGCAGACTCACTACCGTATGATGTGCTGGACTCTACCAAACTTATACCTGAAGAAGTAATACCTGTAAGAATTGTGGGTCGCATGGTTTTGGATCGAAATCCTGATAATTTCTTTGCAGAAACAGAGCAGGTGGCTTTCTGTCCGGCCAATGTAGTACCGGGGATAGATTTCACCGATGACCCTTTGCTGCAAGGCAGATTGTTTAGTTATCTGGATACTCAAAAGTCGAGATTGGGAACAGCCAATTTTCACCAGATACCGATCAATGCACCTAAGTGTCCGTTTATGAATTTTCAGCGGGATGGGATGATGCAAACGGAAGTACCAAAAGGTCGTTCAAATTATGAACCCAACAGTCTAGATATGGCAGGGGAAGAAGCTGGTCCGAGGGAATGCCCCGTTACAGGATTCAGTAGTTTTAAAGGACGTGCGGAGGAAGAAGAGCAAGGCGATAAATTACGTATTCGTCCGGCTTCATTTGCGGATCATTACAGCCAGGCAAGAATGTTTTTTATTTCACAAACCGAAAATGAACAGGCGCATATTGCTTCTGCACTGGTGTTTGAATTATCGAAAGTAACCCTTGCGCATATACCTCCTCGTGTGGTAGCTAACCTTCGGAATATATCTGAGGACCTGGCGGCAAGAGTGGCGAAAGGGCTGGGTATTCCTCTTCCGGCAAAAGCTCCAACTGCTGCACCTGTGCAGGATTTCAAACCATCACCAGCGCTCTCTATTCAAAAAAATATGAAAACGATTTTGCAGGGCAGATGTGTAGGCATTTTAATTGCAGATGGCAGCGATGCTTCAGCAATTGATAAACTTAAAAAAGACATTGCAAAGGCAGGCGGTAACTATAAAATGGTAGCCCCCAAACTGAATGGAATTGTACTTTCTGATAAATCAACCATAAAAGCGGATGGACAGCTTGCAGGCACACCTTCGCAATTGTTTGATGCAGTTGCTGTAATACTTTCTGACGCTGGTACGGCGATGCTATTGAAAGAAGGCGCTGCGGTGCAATGGGTAATGGATGCATTTGGTCACCTGAAAGCTATTGCTGCTACCAAAGAGGCAATGCCATTGCTGGATAAGGCAGGCGTGGTGACAGATGCAGGTGTGGTAGATGTGAGCAAACCCTTTATTGATGCTGCGGCCAAACGTTTTTTTGAGCGGGAAGTATTGGTAAGAAATCTGGCTTAGAGGTGGATTGTTGGGTAGTTGGTAGTTAAATTATTGAATTGCCGGATTGCCGGATTGTTAAATTGTTGGATCGTTTGATTGTTGGTAGCACTTAATCATGTGTCGTTCAATTTTAAAAAAGGAGCATTGCACTTTTGCAATTGCTCCTTTTTTATAGTTGTTGTTTTGTAATAATCATTACTTTCTTAAAGTAATCTTATTGCTGTATAACGACTATGTCAACCGTTGTTTGTTTACTCGAATCTGGTAGAACGCTTTTATTTTGTTTTGCATCGTCCTGAACTGTTTTATTCAATGTTGCCAGGTAACTTATCCGTTCTTTTTTGGTAAGTGTTAACACACTTCCATTGTCCTCATAATAAAAATGGATAGCGATGAAATGCTTTACATGACCCCTGGTTTCTGCTGGCAGATAACGCTGAATTTTCCAAAATTCACGGCTACCCGATTTTTTAATTGCCTTGTAAACATTGCCTGAGCCACAATTGTAAGCGGCAACTACCAACAACCAATCATCAAACTCTTTATACAAGGTCTTTAGATATTTTGCTGCCGCTTGGGAGCTTTGATAAACCTGCCGCCGCTGATCGGTTGTAGCATTTACTTTTAAACCCAATGCTCTTGCGGTCTCGGGCATCAGTTGCCAAATACCAGCAGCACCAGCACGGGAAGTGGCCCGGTTCTTTAATGCTGATTCCACAATTGCCAAATACTTCAAGCCTTCTGGTAACCCCTGTTTAACCAGTATCTGCTGTATGGTTTTTAGCTTATCGCTGTTCTGCTCTTTAATCTGATCCAGCAACGCTGCATTTTCGTCCAGATAACGATCCACATAGTTGTGTAGATTAATCTGCAAGGGAATACTGATAGCTTCTTCGGTGTTAACCTTTACTTTCGCTGTAAGTGTATCATTCGGCAAATAGGGTAACAATAATTCGTTTTGTGGTTGTGCAACTACCTGGTAGAAAAAAAATACGAGGATGCCAAACAAACCAATCTGACTTAATAAATTCAGTTTCATTATACTGTTTTACGTAAAGAAATACTCATAGGAAATGGATCGCTACAACAGTTGTTAAATATAGTATTGGAGGTTTTTATGCAGTTTTGATTCTGTAATGTGATGACCGCTGAAAAATGCGGTTACTACTGCAAAGCATCATTGTATTTGAGATGCGGGCGCAAAAATAGGGTTACTTGCTCCAAAAACCTAAAAAACGGGGTACGTAAAACTACGCTGACAGGTTAATGCACTGATTATCAGCTAACTAACTTTTCCACAGAAAAAATGTCAGGTTAATTGAAAAATTAGGTGAACTACCTTGCTATTTAAGGTAACTTATACTGACAATCAATACTTTGAGAGAGTCGAATCAGGTTTTAAATTATCGCTGCGATTTTTATTCAACCATTATTACTATCCAGGTTTTTACGTGATAGAGCTGATGTTCACCGGTCGGGCGTAAAAATTAAGATGATTATAAATTGCAGGAAGTATTTATTGCACCCATGCAGCTTTTAAATGCGATGATTGGTATTTTTTTGGCATATCAAAATGTGGTAAGTAAATCAAGTCCAAAAAAATGATGCTACATAATGGCACCGGGGTTCGTTTTTTTTACAGCGCTTCGCCAATTGCATATAAAAGACGGGGGCTTATAAGGAGTGGTGCCAATAGCTGTAAACGTACAAGTGAGCCGATAGCTATCGGCTGACACAACAATGATGACCGTAGCTTCACAGCCTGTTCAAAAAATATTAAAACGAAACTGGTGAATGTTTGCAGAATGCCCGTTATAAATTCATTGACAAAGCCCGACACCATGCTTTTTTATCAGTGCTTTAACCCACTCATCCTGAACTTAAGTTTCGAACATAATTATCTGCTAACTTTAAAAAAGTAAGTTACCCTATGATAAGCCACTTAAATGCGACCTGGTTCAACCGGCATTTCAAGATATTTCTTAACAAAGTCAATACATCACCTCAGTTCAATTCATGTTTATGCATACAAAAAAAAATTTGCCCATCTGCCTGGTGCTCTTTGCGTTGGTGGCATGCCATCAATCATTTCCACAAGGTACCCGGCTGCTTAGGCAACCCGCCATTAGCCCTACCCAAATTGCATTTGAATATGGTGGTGACATTTGGGTAACGGCAAAAAGCGGCGGTGAGAGCCGCCGGATAACGAGTACAGCAGCAGTAGAAGGCAATCCCTACTTTTCTCCCGATGGACAGTTGATCGCATTTAGTTCAAACCGTTCAGGCCTAACACAAGTGTATGTTGTACCGGCTCTGGGTGGCGCTCCTACCCGGCTTACCTGGTACCCTTCAAACGCTTATCCACGGGGATGGACACCAGATGGCAAACAAGTTCTGTATGCCTCAGGGAGAGAGACTGCCCCTACCCTTTACAACCGTTTGTGGACCGTAGCTGCAACCGGTGGCCCATCTAAATTATTACCGGCGCCCTGGGGTTATGATGGTAATTATTCGCCCGACGGAAAAAGATTAATTGTAGATCGGGTGAGCCGCTGGGATAGCGAATGGAGGCATTACAAGGGCGGTCAGAATACGGCTTTACAAGTACTGGACCTGTCAACTTTAAAAGAGCAATCCATCCCTACAGAAGGCGGTATGGATATACATCCTTATTGGATGAATGAGGAGATTTATTTTCTGTCTGACCGGGATTTTATAATGAATGTGTGGGCTTATAATGCCAGCACCAGTAAACTGCGACAGGTAACCAAATTAAAAAAAGGCGACATTAAATGGTTGCAGGGCAATGGTAAAGAACTGGTGTATGAGCACGAGGGATATTTGTTTCTGCTGGATCCCATCAGTGGCAAAAGCATTCAACTGGACATTACCGTAACGGGCGATTTCCCATGGGCAGAAAGCCGTTCTGAAAATGTAACCAGTAATATTTCAAACGCAAGTTTATCGCCAACAGGCAAACGAATTTTATTGGAAGCAAGAGGCGATATTTTTACCGTGCCGGTTGAAAACGGCGATGCAAGAAACCTTACGCATAGTTCTGGCACAGCAGACCGCAGGCCGATTTGGTCGCCGGATGGCAAAGAGATCGCATGGTTTTCTGACAAGGCATCGCAGGATTATGCCATTTTTATAACTGATCAGGAAGGAACAAAAGAACCCCGTAAAATATCCATTGGCGAAAGTAAGCTCGGATGGAATCCCACCTGGTCGCCCAATGGAAAATACATTGCATTTACGGATAATGCCGTACGCATTAAAGTAGTTGAATTATTTACCGGAAAAATTTTTACGGCTGATACCGGCGGCAACAATTTAGATCGCAGCAATACGGGACTTACCTGGTCTCCGGATAGTAAATGGCTGGCTTATTGCAAAAGTGCGCCCAATAATTTCAGGAGCATTATGGTATGGTCGGTTGAGGCAAAGAAAACAAATCCGTTGAGCGATCCGATGGCGGATGCGGTTTCACCCGCATGGGATGCCAATGGAAAATACCTTTATTTTTTAGCAAGCACCAATGTGGGCCTGGGATCGGGCTGGGCCAATACCAGTGCCCGGCAGGCACAACCAACTTTTGGTGCCTATCTGACCATTTTAAGAAAAGACGATCCCAATCCCTTTCCGCTAAAAAGCGATGAGGAGCAGGACAGCAGTAAACCAAAGTCGAAAGACACCAGTAAATTAAAAGATGTGCGGATTGATTGGGAACAGTTGGACAGGCGAATCATTGCCATGCCGATAACTGTGGGCGAATATGACGAAATGATTGCCGGCCCAAAAGGCACGGTATTTATTGTTGCGGGTAATACGCTTAGCAAATACAATGTTGCAGATAAAAAGCTGGAGGAAATGGTGAAGGGTGGCTCTCAGTATGCGGTATCGGCAAATGGAGAAAAGTTGCTATTTAAATCAGGTCCGGATTGGAAGGTAGTATCCACCACTAAACCACCTGGTGCTGCGGAAGGGGCCGTTGCATTTACACTGCGAATGGAGCTGAACCGGTTGGAAGAGTGGAAGCAGATTTTTACAGAAGCCTGGCGCTACCAGCGGGATTATTTTTATGATCGTAATATGCATGGCAGAAACTGGCAGGAAGTATGGGAAGCCTATTCACCACTGGTTCCGTTTATCCGGCACCGAACCGATCTTAGTTATCTGTTAGATCAGTTAGGCGGAGAGGTTTCCGTTGGCCATAGCTTTGTAAATGGCGGCGATTTTCCAGAACTTGAAACCCCACTGGTTGGTGTGCTGGGAGCAGATTTGATCGCATCGAATGAACAGTGGCAGATCAAAAGAATTTACACCACAGAAAGCTGGAACCCTGGTTTGATTGCTCCCTTGGCACAACCCAATTTAAAGGTGAAGGAAGGCGATTATATACTGGCGATAAATGGACAAACGGTTACTGCCAAACAAGACCCTTATGAGTTGCTGAACGGCACTGCAAAACTACAAACCAGTTTGCTGATAAATGATAAACCCGGCACCGATGGAGCCTGGACCATTATTGTGCAACCGACAGAGAGCGAAAGTTCGTTAAGGCAACTTGCCTGGGTAGAAGACAATCGCAGACGGGTGGATAAATTATCAAAAGGAAAGTTGGCGTATGTATGGGTGCCCAACACCGGTGGAGCTGGCTTCAATAGTTTTAATCGCTACTTTTTTGCGCAGCAGAATAAAGCTGGTGCGGTGATAGATGAGCGATTCAATGGTGGTGGTTCATTAGATGATTACATGGTTGATCTGATGGTGCGGCGATTGCGTGCCGCCATTACCAACGAAGTGCCCGGCGGGCAGGCAATGAAATTACCGGCAGGTATTTTAGGTCCGAAAGTTTTATTGATCAATGAACTGGCGGGCTCGGGCGGCGATTTTTTTCCCTGGGTTTTTCGACAGCAAAAAGTGGGTCCATTGATTGGTACCCGAACCTGGGGCGGCCTGGTAAAATCGAGTACGCATTATGGCTTTATAGATGGGGGATCGATGACGGCACCAGACAACGCTATTTTTGATCCTGCACAAAATAAATGGATTGCAGAGAATATCGGCATTGCCCCAGACATAGAACAAACCATATCGGCCATCGCTGTATCAAAGGGCATCGATAGCCAGCTTGAACGAGCAGTGGAAGAAACGCTGAAGCTGTTGGAAAAGGAGCCGGTAAGGCCGGTTATAAGGCCGCCTTATCCAACGCCTGCAACGATGCAATAAGTAATTGGTTGACCTCCACGCTATTTTTGTTGATTGCTTGTGTAAATTTATACAACAGCAGCAGTCAAATTTTCACCTAAAGCAATCGTGGCGTCCTAATCAACTAAACCCTCATCAAATCTGGCAACCAGTTTTTGATGGATTGTTTGATAGCGTCTGCAGATAAATGATTGTCAAGCGTATTTTGCACCAGCGCAGGCAATTCTTCATCCGAAGCAAAACGCAATGCGGCCAATTGACCAAAGGATAATTTTGACTCGATGGTCTCCAATCTTTTTTGGGTTAGTTGATAATAGCGCAGACGCATCTCCAACCGTACAATCCGGTTTTGATTATTGAGTGCATAATGTTGCCGCATCATAAACGACAACCAGGCCAGTAGGAAAAAGACTGCTGCAAAAGCCATCCATTCCAGCAATCGATCCGGATTATCAAACGCATGTTTTATACTGTAAACAATTAGAAAAGTAACCACCGGGTAAAAGATAAAATGGTGGGGGTAATAAAACTTACTGTGGTTTTTGTAATTCTGTTGTCTCATGATATCTAATTTATGTTGTTGCATGTAAAGCTAAGTTTTTATGATACCGCAAATGATTTTACCGAAACGAATTTTAATTGAAAAACTAGATTAATTTAGTGAAATATTTTTTTATAACTGATCAATAACTTCACTATGCCAGACACTCCCTACTTTCTAATCGGTTTATCAGTTAGTGTTATTTTACTCATCGGCCTTGTTGTTTTTTGGAAGAGAAAGAGCAGGAACAAATAATGGACTTTATCAATACTTATTCTTTGTTAGATTGGAGCCTTATACTTGTTGCAGCCTTTATCATTGGGCTTTCCAAGGCCGGATTAAAAGGCATCGACATGATGAATGTAACCATCATGGCCATCGTTTTTGGCGGTAAAGCTTCTACGGGTATCGTACTGCCCTTGCTTTGTATGGCAGATATAATGGCAGTAAAATATTACCATCGACATGCACAGTGGTCACATTTCTGGAAGCTAATACCATGGATGATGATCGGTATTTTAATCGGTGTTTATGTGGGCAAGGATTTGAATGAAGCGATTTTTAGAAAGCTGATGGCCATCATCATTATTTCAACTGTCATCATTATGCTGGTACTTGAATTTCGGAAATCTGTAACGGTGCCTGCCAATAAATTATTTGTTGTCAACATGGGGCTGATTGCCGGCTTTACTACCATGTTGGGCAATCTCGCCGGGGCATTTTCAAATATCTATTTCCTGGCGATGCGGATGCCCAAAAATGATTTCATTGGCACGGCAGCGTGGCTTTTTCTGGTCATTAATTTATTCAAACTTCCCTTCCAGATTTTTTACTGGAAAAACATCAACCTGGTCACGCTTCAAACCGATCTGTTGCTACTGCCTGCATTGATTGGCGGTTTCTGGGCCGGTCTTAAAATAGTTTCAAGAATAAAGGATGACAGTTACCGGAAAGTAGTGATTGTACTGACCTTGATGGGAGCCATTGTAATGTTCTTAAAGAGATGACAAATTTGAAATTTCAACCAATCCCATTAAATTGTATTTGAAAACACTGTTGCATTAAGATGAGTTATCCGGTAATTTATATCATGGGCGTTTCGGGCAGTGGTAAAACAACCATTGGAAAACTTTTGTCCCAAAAAACAGGATATCTTTTTTATGATGCAGATGATTTTCATTCTATTGAAAACAAGGCCAAAATGAATGCAGGCATTCCGCTAACGGATAAAGACCGGCAGCCGTGGCTTGATCGCATAAATAATTTTGTAGTTGAAGCGAATAAGAAGCACCCCGTTATACTGGTATGTTCCGCCTTGAAACAACGCTATCGGAAAAGGCTCAGCGAATCGATTGAAGATGACTGTCAATGGATTTTTCTGGAGGGAGGTTTTAATACGATACTTAAACGATTACGTAACAGGGCAAACCATTATATGCCTGCTTCCCTACTACAATCTCAGTTTGCTGCGTTAGAAATACCGCAGGATGCAACCCGGATAGACATACAAAAAACCCCGGATGAAATTATCAAAACCATCATGACGAAATTAAAAAGTTGATTTGCAACTATGCATCGATTAGTAGCGAAAGGGGATTTATTTTCAGGCAAAAATCTTCAACTTGGAATCCAACAGCCTGATAAAAAACTTTAATGCACGACCTCGTGCGTGGCTGTATTTTTTCCCTAAAACTATTTAAAAAAATGCGCCAGTGCTTTTGCCACGCCATCGTTGTTGTTGGTATCGGTTACATAATTGGCAGCAGCTTTTATTTCATCAGGAGCATTGCCCATTGCAACCCCCATACCGGCATATTCAATCATTCCCTGATCGTTGTAATTATCCCCAATAGCAATGATCTGATTTTGTTGAATACCATACCTCGCTGCTAAAAACTGAACTGCCCGGGCTTTAGACGCTTTGAGGTTCATGATTTCAAGATAACGTGGCTGCGATTTATAAATATTGAATTTGCCCTCATGCAAGTCGAGCAACCTTTTTTCAATATCAATAATTAGCTCCTTATCTCCAGCAATCAATATCTTATTAGGGCCGCTTTTGACAGCATGCCATTCGTTCATGGAATGCTCAAATGGTTGAATTTTTATTTTAACCTTGGTTATCCGTTGTTCCTTTTTCACTTCTGCCCTGTCAACAGTTGCGTACCATTCCATCTGGCAATAATACATCACTGCCACATCGTAGCGCTTTAGTTCATGGTGAATAAGGGCTGCTTCTGATGCAGCAATACCAGTTTGGCAAATTATTTCTTTATTCTGCAAAATATACCCGCCATTTAAACTAACAACAGGGATGCTTTCAGGAAACACGTTCTGCGTGATGGGTAGTATGCCATGCAGTGGTCGGGCAGAAATGGGTACAATGATGATTCCTTTGTTTAACAGATCTTGTATAGCTTTTTTGGTAACGTCACTAATGGTATGATCCTTACGTAATAAAGTGCCATCCATATCTAAAAAAACCGCTTTGTACATTGTTTCAATTAAAATTGGTAAGGCCGCAAATATATAGGGTTTTACCAACGAAAACAGGTTAACTGCTAAAAATTGCCCGTTATTAGCCTCAATAAAATAATCAGTAACTCAATTTTTATAAAAAAATATGATGAGTTAGCAGGGAAAACGATTTAAGGAACTACCGCAAATTTATTTTGAAGGTATTTGGAAACACATGAACTAGTGTTCTGTAAAGCCTAAAGTGTCTCAAAGTGATCACACGAATTTTAGGCAGTAATTACACGAATTAAGCATTAAAGACTGTATCAATGAGAGTTTTAAAGTTCGAATAGTAGAATAAATAGTACGCCAATTTAAAGTTAACACAGCATTAGATTGGCTGAAATTTCAAAGCAACTATCAAGGGTGACATTTAGAAATTGCGGCGGACGGCATCCAATTGTACAGATAATAAAAATTTTGTCCATTATATGGAAATCAATAGCAACCAATTTTCTCGTAACACTTACTGGATAAGGGTTATGTGAATTGGCACGATGACTGCAATTATCAAACAAAATTAACCACTAAAAAAAATACCATGACCGCATTCAATAAAATTGTTTTAGGATTTATGTTATCAGTATCAATATCTACAGTAGAAGCACAGACTAAAAAGTTGATGTTTGCCAATACGCAACCCACCCGACGAATTTACAACAACAACGAAATTATACTTCCAAATTATTTACAGTATGAAAAAACAGGAGCATCCGGAAATATGCTGGAAAGCACAATTGCAAACGACATGCTTCAGATTAGTTGGCAAACAAAGGCTGAAACAAATACCAGTCATTTTGAACTACAGCGCAGTATTGACGGACAGCACTTTGAGCCAATTGAAACCCTTGCTGCAAAAGGCTTTTCTATGAAAAACAACAGTTATTCAACTACCGTGACTTTCAATAATTTAAACAACAACCCTTTATACTATCGTTTAAAAAGTGTTTTTGTAAATGGTAAAGAGTTGTTCACTGCAATCTTCGTGGTAGACATGGCTTCAACAACACAGGAATCAATTAATTTTCAACGGTAGTTTTGATGATCTAATGACTTAAAATTAATGTACACAAAACTGGGATAATTCAAAAAAGTACTACAAGAAAAGAATAAAAACATGATAAAATACGATGCATCTAAACTACAGTACAACAGAGCGAATTAGATTTATTTTGCTTTCGGAATCGATCATTAATGGTTCGATGGGAAATAACAATGGCGTTATCAATTAAAACACCTTATGAAAACAGATTTTTTAATCTTTAAAAAAATAATAAAATGAGTACCAACACACAAAGTGGCCCTATACCGGTTTTAATAACCAAAAGCTTACAAAAAATGGTAAACCTGGCAGCAGGTAACCTAAGGTTAACCGCCGCAGAGCGACATAGCTTTATCGTAAATGAAGTATCAGCCGAATTTCAAATTGAAACCAACGAAATCATATTAACAACCCTGTTGAATGAGCTCCTGAGTGCAGTAGTCACCAATACCAAGAATAGCTGCATTCGCATTGAAGCAAAGGAATATGATGATGTTGTTTTTTTAACAGTTAAAGAAAATAGCGGTAATGCGAACGGTACCGTTGCGCTTAATCTTGAAGCAATAAAAATACTTGCCATGAAAATGAATGGCGCAATCACTGTAAGTAACACCGGCAATAAGATCAATTCTATTTTATTAAGCTTTCCCAATTTTAAAGTTGCTGCTTAGTTTTCTGCAACGCCTACATCGAAAAGCTGAACAAAAGTCATGCTTCAAATCCAGCTAATTTTATGTTATTAAACATTTACAACCTTTCCGGTTGAACATAATCTGCGAGGCTTTTAAAAACAACTCCAACAGCGAATATTTAATAGTTTCAAACAGTAAAAAAGCTTCTGCCCTTTGGGCAAAAGCCTTTTTTATTTTAATCTTTTATTTTGCTTATTGTAAATCTGCAGATACAGAAATTTTCGGTTCAGTTGCAACCTTCCCTGCTCCAATTGCGGGACCATTTACACCATAATCTTCCAACTTAATTGAAAAGTCAGCGCTTGTAGAAACTGTTTTACCAGCTACAATAATTTTACCGGTAGTTTTTACTGGTTTTGTAACACCGTGAATGGTTAAATCACCTGCTACATTTGCAGTATAGGTGCCATCCTTTTGGAAATCAACTGTAGCCAAATTGGTTATATTTCCTTTGAAAGTAGCAGTTGGAAATTTTTCAGAATCCATCCATGTTGCACCGTTAAAATGTTCCTGTATTTTTGGATTACTAAACGCAAAGTTTTTCACAATAGCTTCGAATGCAATGGTTCCTTTTTTTGTGTCAACGGCAGCAATGACCGTTTTGTTATCAGCTTTTGGTAAAGCGTCTTTGCTGGTGGTTGCATCAAAACTAATGGTACCAGATGTAGTAGTTTTCTTTTGGGCAAAAATTGCCCCGGTAGCTGCTACCAAAGCAATACATAGAATTGTTTTTTTCATTTTTGTAGTTTTTTTTATTTTTTTATTTATTAAGTGCACATCTTTTAAAAGTGATAAACTCCGTTTCCAGAATTTCGCTATAAGCTCCACCACTACAGGACCCCTTGATCGAAACATTATCCCCCTGCTTAATATTTTTTGCCTCAGCAAGATGCTGTTGTTGAAAGGCAAAAATAATATAAGAACCAGAGGTTGAATCGGCCATTTTTATATTTACGGTTGTGTCAGCGGCCTCCACTTCAGACACCATACCCTTCACCTCTACAATTTTCTCGGAATACTTTCTATTCGATAGACTGTCGTTCTTTTCAAACTCATGAATTAAGTCCAATGCATTTACTGTATAATCTGCCTTTAATTCTCTGGTGTCTGAAAATTTTAAATTAAAGATATACCAGATAGCACCACCACCTACCGCTACCAAAATGGCAATTAATACCAGCGTTTTTTTTAAAACCGAACTGCCTTTTTGCTTAACCGCTTCCATATACTTAAATTACTTGATAGAATATAACTAAAATTTACTGTCAAATATACACTGTTTAAACATTGAGGGATGTACTCAACCAAAAAAAGCATTGCTGTATTTCATTCGTTAATCAAAAACATCCTAAATGTACAGCGTTGATAGCTTTCTGAAGCTATGTTTAAAAAGTACTCAAAATATTCTTGTTTTTAAACAATAATTGATTGTCCCATTCGTCTGTTTAACTGAGCCTAACCAAAATTTATTATTGTTATTTTCAACTTAAAATTTATAGGTACCGTTTTAATTGTGTCAGCTACAATGCTGCATCACTAATCAATTATGTAATTTCTCAAGTCCTTTTTGGGTAAACGGCTATTTTCTCACTCTAAATATTTAATTATTAACGATAGTATTGAATTAGCATCGAAACTATCCTTTCATGATCATAGTTTATATTATTATTACCGTTATCCTTGTTGTATTTCTTTTTATGAAAAAGAAAATATTTGGTAGAACACCTGTTGGAGAAAGACTGACCCGAATAATAAATTCACCTAACTTCAAAGATGGTAAATTTAAAAACCTAAGTCATACACCCAATCTTACAGAAGGTGTAAGTTACTATACAGTCTTAAAAGAGTTGATCTTCTCTAAAAGCAAACGTTGGAAACCCAGCCAAACAATACCGTCAAAAAAAACAGATTTAATAAAACTGCCAGCCGATCAGGATGTATTGGTTTGGTTTGGACATTCTTCCTATTTCATTCAAATAGATGGTAAAAAGATTTTAGTAGATTCGGTGTTAAGCGGTTCAGCAAGTCCGTTAAAAGTTATTATTCGCAGTTTTAGAGGCAGTGATATTTATACCGCAGCAGGCATACCTGAAATAGATTATCTTTTTATTTCGCACCACCATTGGGATTACCTGGATTATGCAACCATCAAACAATTAAAACCAAAGATTAATACAATCATTTGTGGCCTTGGTACCGGTCAACACCTGGAGCATTGGGGTTTTCATCCCAACCAGTTGGTTGAGAAAGACTGGGAAGATGAAGTGGTATTACAAGATGGCTTTACAATAAACATTACCTCTGCCCGACATTTTTCCGGCAGAGGTTTTAAGAGAAACACAGCTTTGTGGATATCATTTGTTTTAATAACGCCTACAATGAAAATATTCCTGAGAGGTGATAGTGGCTATGATACACACTTTGCAGCAATTGGAAATAAATATGGCCCATTCGATCTTGCCATATTGGAATGCGGACAATATGACAAAAGCTGGAAGTACATTCACATGATGCCGGAAGAGATTATTACTGCGGCCGTCGATTTAAAAGCCACTAGATTGTTACCGGTTCATTGGGGCAAATTTTCTTTGGTCAATCATGTATGGGACGATCCTATAAAAGCGGTTGCTGCCATTGGCAAGATTAAAAACCAGCCAGTCATTACGCCGATGATTGCAGAAACGGTACTGCTGAAAAGCAACAACGAATTTGGAGCATGGTGGGAAAAGATTTCCTGATAATAAAATAAATCACTTTATAAAATCCTCCCGCATCGGAGAAAACATATCCAGCAATACGCCTTCTTCCAAACAATAAACTCCGTGGGGCGTACTGGGTGGAACATAAAATGAACTTCCGATGCCCATTACTTTTTTTTCGCCATTGATCATTACTTCAAACACCCCTTTTTCAACATAGGAAATCTGGGTATGGTAATGTTGGTGAATCGCTCCAACTGATCCCTTTTCAAAAATTACTTTTACGAGCATCAGGCTTTCGTCATAGGTAATTATTTTTCTACCAATGCCATCGCCAAGTTTATCTAATTCAATGTCTGCCTCTTCGATGAAGTACTTTTTTTTATCCATTTTTTCCATCCTGCAAATGTAGCGTAGAAATAAATATTTGTAACTTTCCAGATAAGATAGCTACAGGCTTTGTTGCTGTACGGTCAGGATATTTTCAAGTACAAAAAAACTTAAAAGCAGGGTGAAATATTGATAAAGTTCAAGAAATTTTTTGGGGATTTCCTCTTTATACCGAAAATGGAAAAATAATAATCAACAGCAAAGAAATTAATATTAATAAACATTATCAAAAAGGATGGTCAACCGATGTTTGGAGCAACCCAGGTAAACACTGTTCCCGCTTTAATTTGTACTGCTAACAAAGCGCCTCACAGATGCGTATTGGTAGAAGTTTAGCAATCCATTAAAGCCATAAAAACTTACTCGCTAACTTTGTATAGACCGGGTATTATAATTTCAATTAACCAGTAGACAGTAATCTGTACTTTTGTTTTTAAAACAAATGGTTTTTACGAGCTTGAAAAGCGTCAATTTCCACAAGTTTTCATATGCATTCCGGCGCGGGGCATCATCCCGTAATCAACGCACCGGCAACGGATGAAGTATATGTTATTTATCCCAGCAGGCCTTTGGGAGAAGCGGATCGCAACTCAAGAGCGACCTGAGTTGACAAAATGTATTTGATACCAACGGTTTAAACCAATACTGATGCTGAAAGAAAGTTATTATTGAAAAAATGAAAATCTGCGACCATGAACAATGATTACCTGGAAAGTGTTAGAAAACAATTGGAGTATTATAAAATGCTGGGTGAAAAAGCAATGGCACAATTACCGGAAGAAAAATTATTCTGGCAGTATAATCCCGAAAGTAACAGTGTTGCCTCCATTGTAAAACATATTTGGGGAAATATGCTTTCCCGCTGGACCAATTTTATAACCACGGACGGCGAAAAAGAATGGCGCAATAGAGAGGCAGAATTTGACAATGACTTACAAAGCAAAGCGGAAGTAATGGCCAAATGGAACGAAGGTTGGACATGTCTTTTTGATGCCCTTGATCCTTTAACCACATCGGATCTTGAAAAAGAAATCTTTATCCGTAACATGGGCCATACGGTAGTGGAAGCCATCAACCGGCAATTGGCGCATTATCCTTATCACATTGGACAGATCGTATTTATTGCAAAAATGATTTGCGACGACAAATGGAAATCATTATCGATTCCAAAGGGTAATTCAACAGCATACAATGCATCAAAATTTGCAGCACCTAAACATAGAGCGCATTTTACCGACGAATTTAGGGAGGACAACAATAAATAAAAACAGACGTATATTTTTTGGAGTCATAAATAAAAAACAATTCATATTGTTTTGTTGCCTATCCCATGCTCTGGCACAATATTTTCAATTATTGCAAAAAACATATAGCTTGAAAAAATTATTACTTATCTTACTTATTTCATCCGTTGCTACAACAGAGGCACAAAAAATTGAAAGTATTCACGTTAATTTATATACAGATAGTTTAAAGAAAGGCACTTTCAATTATATCAATATCGATGGTCTTTTATCCAACGGAAATTATTTGCCGCTTGACAGTAGCCATTTAATTTTTCAAGCCTCCGCGGGCAATTTCAAGGGTAACAGTTTATGGGTAGATTCCAGTTTTAAGGACGAAAAAGTAAACATTAAAGTAATGCTCCGGAGCAACCCTGCATTATTCAAGCAATTTGACCTCTACATTAAGAAAAAGCCAGACAATGAGCGGTTGAAAACTGCAGATGAGATTATGGACGAAATCAATAATAAAGGTAAAACAAAACAAAAAAGAAGCAATTCAAATTAAAACAAATTTGTCTTTCAAAAAATACCGGACATAAAAATGGCAAGTTACTTACATCGCACCGCTCAACCATCTACCCTTGCTACCTTCCGGTCCTGGGGGAGTTCAACAGGAGCTGGCCGTATAAGACTTGCCGGTGCAAATATAGGGTAGCAAGTTTAAAAGCCTCCATAAAATTTTATTTTTTTCTATCGAATAAATAATTCTTTCAGTTTTTCCTTCCTTTTTTTCAATCCGATTTCAATAAGAACCATGCTGTGTAAGTATTTTAACGACATTTCCCGAATACGTTGCGATTGATAACTACGAAAGATAAAGCACGAATGTTGATGCCATCAATTGGAAGCAAATACATTAAGGTTAGTTAGAAACGGCTGGCGTTGAATAATTCCTGAAATATAAAAGCGAAGTGATTCTGCCTCTAACAAACCGTATATGCACACGGTGAAACGGCTGGCGTTGAATAATTCCTGAAATATAAAAGCGAAGGGGTGATGTCCTTAAAAACTAAATCCGGGCCTGTCGCTCCTGGTATTCAATTTTGAAACGCCAATCAACTGGTCCGACTGGTCAGTAAATGATTTATAATACACCAATATGGTATAGCTATTCTCTGTTTCCCAGTAATTGCCCTCCAGCGCTGTTCTCTGTTTCGAATCATTTTCATCTACCAGCATGTAGCCGTAACTGTAATAACCCTGCTTTAAAAACTGCAGCGTTTCATATTGTCCTTTTTCAAAATTGAACTGCATTTTGGCGGCATCATTTAATTTATAATCGGTTAGCTGTCCAAACAGGTATAAATTTTTTCCCGCATACTCAGCCCTGTCGGGAGTTACATAACTAAATTGCACTGTTGCATAATCACCCTGCCAATACGGGTTGATTGATTCATACGTTGTGGTGAGATATAATCCATTCAAATCCTGGTAGTAAATGTATTTTTGACTGCTTCGGTCAATGTCAGGTTTCACATACACTTTGGTTGCATCCTTTAAATAGTCAGCCTTCTCTACCCGTTCACTTTGAAGGCGCAAGCTTCTAAGGTCGAGCCAGCGCCATTCCTTACCTGCAGGGAAAACAAAATGATCCTCTGTATTGTATTCCAGCGCATTGCCTCTTACAAAAGTGGGTGGCAAATTCCCTTGTGCATTATCCCAACGATTGTTTTGCATCACAAGTACTTTCACTTGCTGACTAGCACTAAAGGCATTTAATCCTGTTAGGTTGACTGTAAATTTTAAGCGTTGGTGAGTTTTAAAAAACTGCGGAGTAAAGGGTTGAATGAACTGCGCCATGATCGATGACTTTGGATCCAAAACCAACAAAGCTCTGGTAAAGCTCAGTTTAGAAGTATCACCATCAATAAATACCTTTAACAAATAATTTCCACTTCGGGTGGGCAAACTGTTTGTTTCGGGTAGTATTGCCTGATAATGTGTGTAACGGGTGAAGGCGATCGATGAATAGCGATAATTTGAAATGCGCATCTGTGTAAAGCCTTTGATGTAATCAAAAGGACTTAAGCGTACCGGTTTCCAATCGTAATCACACAACTGGTAAGTGTAGTAATAACTTTTTACGTTAGCATCTAAATCATCGAAATGCAGCTCCAAACGATCGTTGCTATTGAGTTTATAAACTGGCAGCGCTTCCTGATCGCCATAAGTGTGAAAGCGTACCGATTTGATATTGCTTTTATAAATGGCCTCTGGATTTGTTTGCGCAGAAGAAACAAATGACATCAGCAGTATAACCGTGGCAGGCAGAAAAGATTTTAAAAGATACATGTAGCGATGAAAATATTTACTTTTGAAAGATACTAAAATTATGCCATTGAATATTTCTGCCTTTATTGCAAAAAGAATTGCCTTTAACAAAGAAAATACCTTCTCCCGTTTTATCATCCGGCTGGCAATTGGTGCAACTGCTATCAGTGTGGCAGTAATGATTGTGGCATTGAGCTTTGTAAATGGATTTCAACAGGTAATCAGCAACAAGGTATTTAGCTTTTGGGGGCATATCCGGGTGCAGCAGGATATTGAGAGCCGGGTAAGCATTGCAGAAGAATATCCCATCAAAAAAAATGATACGGTTGAAAATATCATTCGTACTATACCGGGGGTAAAATCAGTTGAGCGATATGCCACAAAATCAGTAATACTTACTTACGGAACAGATATTGAAAGCATCCTGGTGAAGGGCATTGATTCTTCGTTCGATTACTCCCGGCTTGATCCATTTTTGCAGGAAGGCAAGTGGGCATCATTTGAAGATAGTGGATATAGTAAAGAAATAAATATTTCAACCTACATAGCCAACCAGCTCAATGTGAAAGTGAATGATACGCTGTTGGCATTTTTTATACAGCAAGATGGCAGCAAGCGAGCAAGGAAATTAAAAATAGCCGGTCTTTTTAAAACCTCCATTGATGAATATGACAAGCAATTTGGTATCTGCGACATTAACCTGATCCGCCGGTTTAACGATTGGCAACCTGACCAGATTGGTGGCTACGAGATATTCTTAAAGGATTATAAACAAGTAGATACCATTGCTCAACTGATAAAAGAAGAAACACCAATCGGGTGGAATAGCAAAACCATTAAAGAAATTTACCCTAACATTTTTGACTGGCTTGGATTGCAGAATGACATCAAATTAATATTAGTCGGCATCATGATGGTAGTGGCCATCGTAAACCTGGTAACCTGTCTGTTGATTATTGTATTGGAAAGAACAAAAATGACCGGTATTCTAAAAGCCATTGGAGCCAGCGATTGGGATGTTCAAAAAATATTTTTATACAATACCGCACTCATCGCCATCACCGGTATTATTTTGGGTACCATCCTCGGACTGCTCATTTGCTGGCTTCAGGAAAAAACAGGTTTTATTAAACTGGATGAAGAAGCTTATTATATGCGGGCCGCACATGCTGACGTGGTTTGGTGGCAGGTGCTCTTAGTGGACGTGATTACGTTGGGAATTTGCTTTGCTACACTGATTATCCCAACGATGCTGGTTAAAAAAATTCAGCCGGTAAAGGCGATTCAGTTTAGATGATCATTTTACACCAAAGATTGCAAATGCACCTACACCCTTACCAGATAAACGCTACCCATGGTTGCGGAGCCAAACATTGCTGCTTGTTGCACTGCTTAAGCGCTAACACAATCTTTACCGCAAATGTGATAAAATAATCCCGGTTGCTACTGCTGCATTCAAAGATTCTGCCATTCCAAACTTAGGTATGGTAATTTTATCAGTGGCCATTTCCATTAATTCCGGGTTAATCCCTTTGGATTCGTTGCCTATTAAAATAATGCCCTCTTTTAATCCTTTGAAGCCACTCACAAGTTTACCATTGAGTGCCGCCGCATAACAGGGTAGAGACAAATTGCGATTTAAAAATTCAACCAGATTGGTGTACACTACTTCTACCCTTCCAAAACTGCCCATAGTGCTTTGTACTACTTTAGGATTGTAGAGATCCGCACAATTGTTTGAACAGATGATGTTGGTAACACCAAACCAGTCTGCAATCCGAATGATGGTGCCAAGGTTTCCAGGGTCCTGTATGGTATCCAATGCAAGAGAGATTTGCCCAGCCACATTTACAGAACCTTGTTGCACCTTTTTGAAAATACCCAACACCTGATTGGGAGTATTTAGGGCGGATATTTTTTCCAATTCAAATTCTTCTACTATTTCCAAACGGCCTTTATAGTGATTTCTGATGATTGATTCATTTTCATTGAGCCACCAGGCCTTTGCCAGAATGTGTTCACAAACAATTTTAGAAGATTGTAATAACTCCATTACTACTTTACTACCTTCGGCGATAAAAGCATTTTCGGTATCTCTAAATTTTTTATGGTGTAAACTTTGGATATATTTGGTATATGTTTTGCTTAACATTGATTTCTTAATTTTTTATATTGTTTAGTGTGACTGATAAAATAAATGTGTTGAACCACTTGAAAAAGTTGTTTTTATTTTCCCTTATCTTTTCTTCCTGCACTGTACCAAAAAAGTACCAACAAAATAAACCCTTTTTATTTAGCAACACTATTGAACTGAGTGGTGGAAACTTCACCAAAGATCAACGAAATTCGCTGAAGCAAAAATTATATAGCCAATTAGATGATAGCGCTAAAGTGGTTGTCCGTGACTTTCTCTTTCTGCGACATGTGATTGTAAAGCCACCTGCTTACGATAGCGCCTATACGGCCATCTCTTCAAGAAACATGAAGGGGTCTTTGTTGCACCTTGGCTATTACCAGGCAAAAGATTCTGTGAAAGTAGATACCGTAGTAAAATATGCCCTGAAAATTGGCTGGCTGTATTTGAAACGGGAAAAGCAGGAACGGGTGAATGTAACGTATATGATTGATGCAGGCAATCCTACCGTGATTGATACGATGAGTTACCGATTGAAACAACCGGAGCTTCAACAACTGGCGTTGGATGCCAGACCCAAATCTTTTTTGGTAAAAGGGAAACCTGTAACCAAAGCCGACATTTTAGGGGAAACAAGCAGACTGGTAGAATTGTACAGAAACAATGGGTATTATAAATTCACTTCCGATAATCTTAAGCTTCGGGGTGATTCTACCATTGCCGCATTAACCAACATATCAGACAATCCATTTGAAAGTTTGTTGTTATTGGAGGAAGCCAATCAAAAACGAGATAAACCCACCATTAAACTAGCCATGTTGCTAAACCCTGCTGCAGACTCATTTACGTTGACAAAATACCACATCAATAACGTTATTATTTATCCCGACTTTACCCAGGAGGATATGGATAACAAGGCTCCATATAGTACCGATACTACCCGGAGTGGATACATCATTCGTTACCATAAAAAAATAGTAAGAAATGGTTTATTGGTGAGAAATATGGCCATGGCAAAAGGGCAGGTATACAGTCAAAGAAATTATGCAAGAACGATTGGTAACTTTTCTAAATTGGGTGTGTGGCAAAATACCAATATTCAAATTGATGAACTAAAGGATAGCCTTGGACAAGTGAACATGATTGTACAATTACTACCTGCCAAAAAATATGGATTTGAAGCAGGTATTGAAACCAGTTATTCAGCCAACAGCAACACCAATAGTGCCAGTATTGCCAACGCAGGAAACCTGCTGGGGCTTTCTGGTAATGTATCTTTACAAAACAGGAATGTTGCCAGAACCGGCGCCAAAATGACCCACTCAATCCGGGCCGGTATTGAATTAAATTTGAATGCCCAGGGAGGATCAAATAATAAAATTAATTCCAATGAATTAAGTTATACCAATACCATTTCTTTTCCCAAACTTTTAGGACCTATCAATTTATTTTACGCTGATAAAAAACTTGCCACGCAGCATACTTTCATCAACGTTATACCTGCATTTACCAACCGAATCAATCTTTTCAATCAATTGTCTGCCACCGCTGCGTTCGGCAATGATTTCACCAGTATCAAACACCCCAACAGAAAAAACCTTTTTAAGTTTTTAAATATTGAATACTCCTTCCTCTACAACCAATCTGATAGCTTTAAGAAAACACTTTCATTAAATCCTTTCCTGCGTTATTCATTCAATACGGCATTAGTTATCGGTGTTTTAAATTATGGGTATTCGTCAACTTATATCAATCCAAAAAGATTGAACCATCAGCGTTTTTTTAGGTGGAACATTGAAGAGTCGGGGCTACTTCTTGGGCGGTTAAGCACGTTCAATAATCTACTCCGCCAATTTATAAAAACGGATGCAGAATACACTTACACGGTACAAAAAGCAAAATCATCCATCACACTCCGTGCTTTTGCTGGTGTAGGCATTCCAATCGGAAAAAGCGATACCACGCTCCCCTTTTTCAAACAATATTTTTCAGGTGGAGCAAACAGTATGAGGGGCTGGCCCATACGAGGCATTGGCCCCGGATCCAAGGCATTGGCACCTTTTAATTCTCGTACATTAAATGACCGTACCGGAGATATCAGATTGGAACTAAATGGAGAATTTCGGTATGATATTGCTCAAATCATCCCCAACTCGCTGATACTAAAAGGGGCTTTTTTTGTAGATGCCGGTAATGTATGGAACTTTAAAAATACCAGACCGGATGGAGGAACCGATTCGCTGCAGTTTGACTTCAGCCGTTTGTACCAGCAGTTAGGTGTAACCGCTGGTACCGGTTTTCGCTTTGATTTTAATTATTTCCTGGTAAGATTTGATTTGGGTTTCCGGTTTAAGCGACCCGATATTGAGAAAAATGATGGCTGGCAAATACCAAACATAACTTTTAATAATTTATTTAAAAAAGGTGACCTAATAGAAATATCCCCCGGACAGTTAGGTAATGCTAATCGAATATGGCGTTATGAAAACTTTAATTTTACCATCGGATTGAGTTATCCTTTTTAACGATCCTGCCCCGCAGAGTACTGCAAACTGTTCGTCCAATATTAAATGGTTTAATAGGCGGTTGACAAATGGGTAAATATTGAAAACGAGTGGGTTAAAATTAGATGGGAGCCCGACTATGTGGATAATGTAAGAAAAGAAAAATAATTCTTTAACCATCGTTCTCCGCCATTAAAAAATTTTCAAGTTAACTTATTGTCTGAAAAAGCCCAGATTAAGCAACTCATGTTTTGAAAACTTTTATCTAAATCATACAGATCTAAAGTCAAAAAATTAAACATACATTTCAAAAAGCTGTTTAAAGAATGTCTATCATTTTGATACCGCTTAAGACTTTAGCCTCAACCTTTTTCTTAAAGCAAACTGCTGTCAGACGAGTTTAATACTTTCCTCAAACTGCTCCATCGACATTGCATTTTCCACTTCAAACAGGCCAATCCTTGTTCTTCTTAAACCACTCAAGTATCCGCCGCATCCCAATGCTGCGCCAAAATCATTTGCCAAACTGCGTATGTACGTTCCAGTTGAGCATACCACTTTAAAGCTTACAACAGGCAATTCAATATTGGTTATATCAAACTGGTTAACGGTAATCTTTCTCGCTTTCAATTCTACATCCACACCTCTTCTGGCAAGTTCGTATAAAGCGACTCCTTCTTTTTTAATAGCCGAGTAAATCGGTGGAAACTGATCAATCGTTCCGGTAAACTGTAGTGTCGCAGCATGTATTATTCCATCCTTTAATAAGGAATAGTCTTTTTCATTTTCGGGTAAACTCTCTAAATCGTAAGTAGGTGTAACGGCACCTAAAGTGATATGGCCAATATATTCTTTTTCCTGCGCCATGTACTCATTAATTTTTTTGGTAAACTTACCCGTACAAACAATGAGCAAGCCGGTTGCCAAAGGATCGAGCGTGCCTGCATGCCCGATTTTTTTGATCTGCAAAATGCCCCTCATCTTTCGAACTACATCAAATGATGTCCAGTGCAGCGGCTTATCTATCAGTAACACTTTGCCGTCAGCATAAGGAAGTTGTATAGCAGGATCAATCGGAATTCTTTCGGTACGCTCCCTCTTTACCGGAGCCTCGCCCGCTGCAATCAATTGATTGATGTGTTTGGAATAATAAGTTTGTTTACGAGCCAAAATTATTTTTTTGGTAAAGGTAGTAAACTGGATGCTGGTTGAATGTAAATGGTTGATTGTTGATTATGGTTTTATGATGATTGAATGATCATAAAACGTCAAATATAATGTAATAAGCATGCAGAATAAAGTGTCCAGCATCCAGTATCCAGCATCCAGCATCCAGCATCCAGTATCCAGCATCCACTATCCAGCATCCAGCATCCAGCATCCAGCATCCAGTATCCAGCATCCAATATCCAGCATCCAGTATCCACTATCCAGCATCCAGTATCCACTATCCAGCATCCAGCATCCAGTATCCAGCATCCAGCATCCAGCATCCACCATCCCGCATCCAGCATCCAGCATCCAGCATCCAGTATCCAGCATCCAGCATCCAGCATCCAGCATCCAGCATCCACTATCCAGCATCCAGCATCCAGTATCCAGCATCCAGTATCCAGCATCCAGCATCCAGTATCCAGCATCCAACCTCCTTAAATAGCCTGCCTCGCCTTTAGCTCAAGGTATTTATTAATGGCATTGATGGTGAGTTTTTCGGGTGCTGTCAAAATAGAGAGTATCCCGTATTTGGAGAGTTCTTTTACAATGAGCCTTTTTTCGTACGCAAATTTTTCAGCAATCGTTTTGGCATATACTTCTTCCAAATTGGCAGCATCTATTGAGGACAGTTGTTTTAACTCTGTATTTTCGAAAAATATCACCATCAGCAAGTGGTGTTTTGCAATAGATCGTAAAAAATTCAATTGGCGTTTTAAACCAGATACCGATTCAAAATTGGTAAACAATATCAATAAACTTCGCTGCTTAACCCTGGCCCTTAACAGCATGTAAAGCTTCTCGTAGTCACTCTCTAAAAAAGAAGTTCCCTGGTTGTACAATAGTTGCAACATATTCGCCTGCTGTATAGGCTTTCGATCAGCCGCCAGCATAGTACCCATTTTATTATCGAACGTGATTAAACCTACCCTATCTTGTTTTTGCAAGCACACATTGCTTAAAACAAGGGTGCTGTTGATGGCGTAATCCAGCAGGCTAAGGTTAGCAAAAGGCATTTTCATCAACCGGCCTTTATCGATAATGCAATACACCTGCTGACTTTTTTCATCCGTGTAATTATTGACCATCAACGAGGCCTTGCGTGCCGTAGCTTTCCAGTTAATGGTACGGATATCATCGCCCCTAACATATTCCTTTATCTGCTCAAACTCCATGCTGTGGCCGATCTTACGCATCCGCTTATTACCATGCTCCGATTGTATCGTTGTTTGGGAAAGCAATTCATATTTGCGTAACTGCATAAAAGAAGGAAAGACTGACACGGTTTGTGCTGCATCCACATTGTGCCGCCGCATCACCAGCCCAAGCTTAGATTTGGTATATAAAATAATGTGCCCAAAATAATACTCTCCTCTTTCGGTAGGCCGCAAATTGTAGCTGATTTTTTTTACCTGCCCTGGTTTAAAACGTTGTTTGAAAACAAGATCCCGCTTTTGAAATTGCGCTGGCAATTCGTCTATAATTTCCATCGCCACTTCAAAGCGCATGCTATTGGTAACCTGCAAAGTCACTTTATTTTCATCGCCATTGCTAAAGCGCTCTGGCGCAATTCTGTTAGCAAAAGGTGGCTTACTGAGCAAGAAAAGAAAAATATAGTCTGCTACCAATAACACGACCAACAAATAAACCAGCGTTGTTGGCAGAATTAATAAAACTGGTTCAAAAAAAGAGATGATAAATAAAACAATACAAATTCCCAACAGGAGGTAAAACCGGTTGGGCAAATAGAGCCCCCTCAATCCCCCAAGGGGGACTTTTGGTGTCTGCGAATTCGTTGTTCCTTTTATATTCATTGAATCTTTTTCATTTTTTAAAATTTCAGTTCCCAATTATCTTACAAAAGACCTGCATCGCTAGCGTATTTCAAAGTCTCCCATGGCGATTTAGAGGCTTTCAAAATCGTTGAATTCTTTTTATTTTTAAAGTACCTGTTCCTACAATTTAAAAAAAGACGAGTACCATTATACTCTTTCAAAGTTCCCCTTCGGGGGATTTAGGGGGCTTTCCTTCGGGTGATTTAGGGGGCTTTCCTTCGGGGGATTTAGGGGGCCGTTTTTTTACCTCGGCACTTCAATCGCCTTCAAAATACTATCAATTAGTTCATCCGGTGTAATTCCCTCCATTTCTTTTTCGGGTGTAAGAATGATTCGGTGCCTAAGTACCGGCGTGGCCATCTCCTTAATGTCTTCCGGTGTTACAAAATCACGTCCTTTGATGGCTGCACTGGCCTTTGAAGCCCTTAGTATTGCCAGCGAAGCCCTCGGCGAAGCACCCAAATACAGCGCAGGATTGTTACGGGTTTCTATCACAATCCTGGCGATGTATTCTACCAGCCGTGGCTCAATGATGACAGATTGAATTACTGATCTGAAATTATTAATATCCATGGGAGATATAATCTTAACCACTTCGTACAGTAACTGTGCCTGCGTGCGTCCATGCTGGTTATTGAGTATACCAATTTCTTCTTCAAATGATGGATATTGTACATCAATTTTAAAAATGAAACGATCCAATTGAGCTTCAGGCAGCCGGTATGTACCTTCCTGCTCTACCGGATTTTGCGTGGCCAAAATAATAAAAGGAAAACGCATTTCATGCGTAATACCATCAATGGTTACCTGTCGTTCTTCCATCACCTCAAACAAAGCGGCCTGGGTTTTTGCAGGTGCCCGGTTTATTTCATCAATTAAAACTATATTACTAAAAACAGGGCCGGGCTTAAAATAAAAATCGCCTTCCTTAGGATTGAAAACAGATGTGCCCACCACATCGCTCGGCATCAAATCGGGTGTAAATTGAATTCTTGAAAAATCCACATCAATCACCTTTGCCATTAGCTTGGCTGTTAATGTTTTTGCAACGCCTGGCACACCTTCTATTAAAATATGGCCATCACATAACAATCCAATCATTAACAGGTCAAGCATTTTATGCTGACCAATGATTACTTTACCAATTTCTGTTCGGATGCTGGCCATACTATGGTTAAGTCCGGAAAGATCTATGCGCTGTTGAAAAATACTTTCTTCCATTAAAGTTGTTTTTTATAAAAATATTCAATTTGTTGATTCAATAATAACAATTGCTCATCACCTACTTCTATAGACTGGTGAATGTTATTGATCAGTTTAAATAGTCTTTCGGTACCCTCTTTCGAATTGTTACTTTTACGACTTAGGGTGCTGATAAACTCATTATTGATTTGACTAGTGTTTAAGAAAAACTGATTGCGGATATGCTCCAGCAAATAAGTAATAAGTTTGTTGGCGATATTGTGATTGTCTTTTTGCTGCAGGTAAAGACGGCTGATGGTTTCCGTAAAAGCCACTGTGGTATTGGTATTGGGGGCAATGGGTTCTATAACACGCTGTTTGCGCTTACCACCAAACAGAATGTACAAACCAAACAATAACATGAGCAGCCAAAAAGCCGATGCCATTGCAGGATATTGTAATAAAACAGCGAGCCCGGTTTTATTCCCCGCCTGATCTTTCTGATGATTTTTTCTGTTGTAATAATCATCCCAATACACATGTTGCGGTATGTTTGGTGTAAACGAAAATACCTGCTGGAAATATTTATAATTGTCCTTTTGCAATAAAAAATAATTACTCAATGCCCGCGGATCGGTGTGAAGATAAAAACGGCCTCTTCCATAAAACACTACTATATAATTTGCTCCCCATGTATTGTTGCCCAGCTCTCTGGAATACAGTGTGTCCCGTTTTGTAAAATGATTGTAAAAAGGAACATAAAAATAGTTGAAGGCAGCGGAATCATTGTAAACCTGGTTACTCAGATTTACTGAAGTCTTTTTCATTTCATCAAAAGATTGTTGGTAAGGACTGTATCCTACTTCGCAACCCAATGTATCCAATAAATGCTCGTCAATATAATTGCTGGATAAAAATAGGCTGTTGCCATTCGCCACATAAGCAAGCATGGCTTCAAGGTCAGTAACAGATAAAAACAGGTTTTTGCTTATGTTAATATATACAGCATTGGTGTCTGAATTATCACGCCAGGTACTTTCAAAATTTGTTTTAACAATACGCAAATTATTGTGATAATAAAAATGCTGCAACTGTTGATGCAAAACAAATGCTCCAAATGGATTTTTATCCTTCAAGCTATAGGTTTCATCCAGCGGTGGCAGCTCCTGTTTTCCAAACCCACAGGATGCGAAGAGTAAAGTAACCAGTACAATGCAAAGACAATATGTAAACTTTTTTATCAAACTGTTATATTGCGTTGTTGAACTGTTTAAATTTATGTTGAATGGTATTGAAGATCAGCTCGTCAACCTCAAACTCTCCGTACCATACATATTCATAATTGAGCGTTAATGCAGCAAAATCGTTTTTTAGTGACTTGCCTGTCAATTCTTTAACATATTCATAATTGGTTTTATCAGAAGCAAACTGTATCAATCCTTTTAAAGCAAGTTTTTGCAGTGTTTGAAGAAAAAGATATCGAACTGCCAGCCTGTAATTGCCTTTGCTAACTGCAAGGGCTACCAGTTTTGCATAGTCGGCATTTGTGGACAACTCACTGGATTCATCTTCCAGTCTTGTAACATTGGTTTTGGCATAAGAACGTTGAAAAAATCCTTCTGTAAAAAACAACTTGTACAAAACAAATGCGACAAATACTACAGCCAGCATCCAAAAAAAATATTTGGTTAATGTTGATAAAAAAAAACGTTCCAGTAAAGATCTGCTTCTTGGCTGGTTCACCTCCTTCGAATGGGCCTGCTGATAGGCCAGTAGCAATGAGTCCAGATTTTTTGCGTACGCAAACGATGTAGAACTTTTTAATGCATTTATAGTGTCTGGATCAATTGAAAGTTGATTGTCCTTCAATGTAGTATCAACAATGTATTCATCGTCATCCCCTTCGAGGTCATCAACAATTGCATCTTCTCCTTTTGGCAGTTCAATAATCCCGGCAGCGGCCTCAATGGAATCATTTTCCAAAATGGTGGTATCCTGGTATACGTAATTGTTATCCTGTGCCGCAACACAAAATGAACAAAAAAATATTGCAAGAATTGATATAACGGCTCTGTAATAGATCATGCTGTTGCTACCGGTATTTTTAGCACCCCATCCTTTTCAATTTGGTAACCTCTTTTGTGTAAACGGATTGGGTAAATGACAAAATACCAGACAATAAAAAAGAGCGAAATCGCGAGAATGACAACACTGCCCCAAATTGGCAGGCCACTGTTTTTTTGGGTATCAAATGTATTACTCATAAGATGAGTAACATAACTTTCAAAAAAAGACGCCAGAATAAATACTGGCACCAACACAATCATTATTTTCAAGGCATCTTTTACTCCTTGCTTAAAAGAATCTACTCTTGAAAAAGTACCTGGAAAAAGAATGCCCTGTGTGATTACCAATCCTGCAGTAGCTGCTATTACAATGGAAAGTATTTCCAAAGTACCATGTACCCAAATTACTAATATGGATTGTATTCCGAGGCCTTTTGCAAAAAACATGTATTGAAAACAACCCAGCATTAAACCATTTTGCCACATGGCATAAATAGTTCCGAAGCCAACCAATATGCCACCCATTACCATTAACAAAGAAACAAATGTATTATTCATGGCAATTTGTACAAACATGGTAAAGGGATTGTCACTTTTATATACACCGAATGGATCGCCTTTTGCAATGTTATCTTCCGTCATATCTACATATTTATCGCCCAACACGCCACGGATAAAGGTTTCATCCTTTACAGAACTAAAAACCCCAATGGCTACAAATAAGGAAAATAATAAGAAGGTAAACAACAATAACCAATGATATTTTTTAAATAATAACGGTAACTCATATTTCCAGAATGTGAACACTCTTGAATATTTTTCCTTTTTATTTTTATAAATACTTTGATAAATATTGGCGGCAATGCTATTGATCCAGCGGGTAACTTTACTGCGGGGGTAAAATGTTTTTGCATAAGAAAGATCGTCTACCAACGTAATAAAACGTTCTGCTGTTTCATCGGGGTCATTGGTTGGATTATGCTGATACTGATTCCATTTATCAACATTTTTTTTAATGAACATTCCTTCACGCATTTGTTAAAAGTAGCAAATTTTGTTCGCAAAAAATGCGAATGTATAATTAGAAATTTTGATGTTGCAAAAAAGGTTGTTTTTATAATCGTAACAACCCAACTGATGGTTACCAAACATTTTTTAGATGCTTTTTGTTGTAAACATACCAGCAAAGGTAAACAGGATTACCGGCGTTTAAGAAGATGCAAGAAAAAGGGCATATTTAAAATTGTAGCAGCTCAATAGAGAGTTGCCAACCTTTTTTAAAGTGTTTTTAGCAGAAAAGAACCTGCACAAGGTTGGCAACCCTTCCAACAATTTTAAATGCACCCAAAAAAAATGACACTTTTAAAAATATTCACCTAATTTGTACCATGCCTGAAATCCAGATTTCTACCCCCTTTAATATTGATATCGAGTTTGAAATTGCTGCATTTCATAAGAGACTACTAGGCTATATGATCGATTTTACAATTCTTGTACTGTACATGTTCAGTATGCTTTATCTATTGTTCGGAGGTTTTAAAATGGGCGAAGGTAGCTATGGATTTGTATTGATCGTGTTGGTTATTCCCATGCTCTCTTACACGATGTTGTCTGAACTTTGGATGAACGGGCAAACGATTGGAAAAAGAATTTTTAAAATTAAAGTAGTGAGCCTGGATGGTGGTGAGCCCACCCTGGGACAATATGCGCTACGATGGTTCATGCGTTTTTATGAATGGGCCTTCGTGATATTTTTCTTGTTCTGGGGCAATATGTATGGTGTGGTTTGGCTGCTGATTGGTGGCATTACTTCTATCATTATAATTTCTGTTTCGCCCAAAAGCCAGCGGCTGGGAGATCTTGTGGCAGGAACCGTAGTAGTGGAAACTGCATCTAATTTAACGGTGGAGGATACTATATTTATGCATGTTCCACAAACTGATTACCTCGTAAAATTTCCAGAGGTTATGCGATTGAGTGATCGTGACATCAATACCATTAAAAACGTGCTTAACCAGGCAAAAAAATCAAATAGTTTTGAGATGTGTAATCGTATTGCTCAAAAGGTGCAGGATGTATTAAAAGTATCGACTGATATGTATGCAATGGATTTCCTTGAAAAAATAATGGAAGATTATAACTACCTGGCAACAAAAGAGTAAATAACGCTGCCAACTTTTCTATTTTTTTAAATTCAGACGTTCAAATCACTTTAATGGTGAATTTACTACCCCCTGTTAAAAGCAGTTACAAGCATAAATCCTATAATACTCAATACGGTAATTATCAAAAAGACCACTGTTATAATACCTGCAAAACGAAAATAAATTTTTAGGTTTTTAAAAGAGTTAACCAGTAATTCCTGATCATTTGTTTTTAACGCCACCTGTATATTTTTTGCAAATTTGTATAAGTACATCGACATAAAAAATACCACACCCGCCAAACCTAAATATATAACGCCTATTATTCCACCAGCTAAAAACCCATTACCATGACCGCTAGCATTGCCAGTTAACTTTGCGAATATCGATGCAGCAAAAATGGCCCCCAGCATAACCAATCCGCTATAAGTGAATCCGATTACTCCTAAAAATTTACCCCATACGGCAGTTTCTTTCAGATATGCGCTGATAGAACTGTCAACAATTAAATCCGTTTCGATAAGATTTATTTCGTTTTCCATTTTCCTGTTTTGTGGTAAAAATCAGCCGCTCAAAAGTAGCCATGTCTGCAAATTTTTTTGAGTTAACTGCAAAATAAGTTTGGTAATTACAACGATTACCAGTTGCAAATTAGTTAAAAAACTGAGTGGAAGCCAGTCCGAAGAATACCAATACTACAACCACGAGAATAATGATGAGAGCTGATATAATTAAACCGATAATAGAGCAGATTCTACCAGCATTGGAAGTACCATAGCTTGCCTGGGAATAAAATTCCGGCGATTCTCTGTACAGTTTTCTGTCTTTATTTGCAAGTACTAAACCAATTACCCCGCATATCAACCCCACAATTCCATAACAGAATGCACCAACGATTGATATGATGCCCAATACAAGTGTCGTGGTTGCATTCGGAAGATTCTGTGGTAAATTTTGACCGGTTACAGACGAAAGTAGATCTTTTTGTTCCATGAGAAAGTTGAATTAATGTTTGGTTAAGATGTTGAATAAATAATTGAAAAGTGTAATCAACGCAATAAATATATAACTATAAATGATGATTGAGTTACCTTTTCTAAATTTAAATAGTAAATGCAGAGCTGAAAATAAAATGAAACATAATAGTGGGATGGTAACCGGGTGCAAGCGAATGCTCTCTAATAGATTACCTTTTAATAATGCAATGAAACTCCTTTGCAATCCGCAACCCGGACAGTCGATATGCAGAAAGATTCGCCATGGGCAGGGTAACTGGTGTTTTTCGAGCCAGCTTAATATAAATATGAATTTGGATAACAACAAATGAAACTGTTTTGGTAGTTCAAGCTCAATGGCAAAAACTTATAGGTTAATTGTCTAATGTCTGGCTATTTTCACCCGAATTTGCTACACAAAAAAAATCAATCACCATTGACGGAAAATTGGCTCTCTGCTAAACAATTTGAACAAAAAAAACCAGACATCTCACATAAAAACAAATTATATCAACCAGTAATAAATTTTTTAAACTCAATAATCTGCACCATGTCATTAACATAAAGTGACAGTAAAGCAGCCTTCAGCCAGCCGTTAATATGCACGTGCAAACAAAACCCGCTGCGAACTTGCATTACCGGTTAAAATACATTTGCCTTCTTCCTCTTCATTGTCCAACGGAATACAACGTATAGTAGCCTTGGTTAGTTCCTTAATTTTTTCTTCCGTTTCTCCGGTACCGTCCCAATGGGCTGCAATAAAACCTGGTTTTTCATCCAGCAGTTTTACAAACTCATCCCAGCTATCAGCTTTGATAATCCGCTCTTCCCTGAAATTTTTGGCTTTATTAAAAATGGCAGTTTGTATTTCATCCAACAGATCAATGATTCGATGGCTCAAACCATCGATGCTGAAACTCATTTTTTCCTTTGTATCCCGTCTGGCAACTTCTACTACATTATTGGCAAGGTCTCTTGCTCCAATGGCGATGCGAATGGGAACACCCTTCATTTCATATTCTGCAAATTTCCATCCGGGCCGGTTATTGTCATTGTCGTCGTATTTAACAGAAATATCCGCAGCCTTCAACTCGTGCATCACCACTTTCACCCTATCATCAATGAGTTGTTTTTGTTCCTCTCCTTTAAAAATAGGAACAATCACCACCTGTATGGGAGCTAATTTTGGAGGCAACACCAAACCCTCGTCATCGCTATGCGCCATTACGAGAGCGCCAATCAGGCGGGTACTAACGCCCCAACTGGTAGCCCATACATAATCGAGCTTGTTGTTTTTATCAGAAAATTTAACATCAAAAGCTTTTGCAAAATTTTGTCCAAGGAAATGAGAGGTACCCGCCTGCAATGCTTTTCCATCCTGCATCAACGCTTCAATACAATAAGTATCTATGGCTCCGGCAAAACGCTCATTGGCCGATTTTACCCCTTTAATAACCGGCATTGCCATAAAACTCTCTGCAAAATTGGCATATACATTCAACATCTGCACGGTTTCGTCTACGGCTTCCTGTTCGGTAGCGTGGGCAGTATGGCCTTCCTGCCACAAGAATTCAGTGGTACGCAGGAACAACCTGGTACGCATTTCCCACCGAACTACATTGGCCCACTGATTGATTAGCAAAGGCAGGTCACGGTATGATTGGATCCATCCTTTATAGGTATTCCAAATAATTGCTTCACTTGTAGGGCGAACAACCAACTCCTCCTCCAGTTTTGCCTCTGGATCCACCATCAACTTTCCTTTATTCACCGGATCGGCTTTTAAACGATAATGCGTTACAATGGCGCATTCCTTTGCAAATCCCTCCGCATTCTTCTCCTCTGCTTCAAAAAGACTCTTTGGCACAAACAAGGGAAAGTAGGCATTCTGGTGGCCGGTTGCTTTAAACATTTTATCCAGTTGCGCCTGCATATTTTCCCAAAGCGCATAACCGTAGGGTTTAATTACCATGCAGCCGCGAACTGCACTATAATCTGCCAATCCGGCCTTAATCACCAAATCGTTATACCATTGGGAATAATCTTCCTTCATACTTGTTATTTCTTTACTCATACCGAAACCCTACCGGGACTAATTTTAGTTTATAAATGGTTTAATAATACGCTACGCAGCACTACCGTTACTTCAACAATCAAGTAACTCAGACGTGGAATGTATGAATCATTGATAGTCAGTTTTGTAGGGCAGCATTTTTATTTTGTTTTGGCACCACTTTAACACCAAAAAATTAAACTTTGCATCAGAATGGCAAAGAATTTGGACCTTTAATAATGTTGCTTTAAACGGCACAAAAGTAGTAACTTCATCCTATAATAATTTTAAACAAATTATCATGAACACAAAACTTATACTCCTTGCTCTTTCTGTAGCTACTTTTAGTAGTTGCACCACGCTTTACAAAGCGGGTCAAACGCCGGACGACGTATATTTTTCTCCCGTGAGAACTTATGGTGAGGATAGAGAGCAAGTACAACAACAAAGGGATGAGGTAAAAACTTATTCACACGAGGACAGGAACATACGTTTTGGAATAAATGATCCACGCTGGAGAAACCTTGATAATGATTTCCGGTATAATCCTTTCAACTATGGTTTTAACTATGGATTCAATGATTTCAGGTATAATCCTTACAATTTTGGATTTAATCAAGGGTATTATTACAATCCCTACTTCTGGCCTCACCCGGTTTACAGCACTGTTTTTACTACACCTGCCAGTCCAAAAAACACAACACCCAGAATTGCCAATTTAGGTGGATATAACACAAACGGAACGGTGAGAACACCAACCAACACAAAAACTGGTACTGTACCAGTCAGAAATTATAGTACCACTAATAAAGGCAGCGCAGTTGGCAATGTACTTCGCCAAATCATCACACCGAATAACAATAATACAAACTATAATAACAGTGATTCAAGGAGAAATTCTTCATCCAACAACAATTCTACCAACAACTCCACGAATAATACACGTTCTTATACACCTTCAAGCAGTAGTAGCAGCTCTTCTTCAGGCAGAAGTTCTTCATCAGGCAGTACTCCTGTTTCAAGACCTCCAAGGGGTGGTGGAAATTGATCTGATTAAAACTTTAACCAATTCATTATTTAGTGACGGTAAGCAATAATTGCCGTCACCATAAAATACTATTGTCATGAAAAAATATTTACTCTTACCAACCTTATTCATTAGCGCTGTCCTCGTAGCGCAAATACCCGAAGATGTACTCCGGCAATCTTTTTTCCCACAAAACGGAACTGCCCGTAGTCTTGCGATTGGCGGTGCAATGGGTTCGCTCGGTGGAGATATCAATTCTATTTTCGTAAACCCCGCAGGATTGGGAAATTATAAAACCGGTGAGTTTGTTTTTACCCCCGGTTTTTTTATGAATTCGAATAAGACAAATTTCAGGGACACACAAAATAAAAATAAAAAAAACAATTTCGCTTTGGGGCCGATCGGCCTCGTTTTTGGTTCGCCGTTCAGGTATGATGCAACCAGCAGTCAGGCTTTTAGTATAGCTTTTACGCAAACGGCCAATTACAATAATAGTATTCAATACAATGGCCTTAATAACTTCAGTTCCTATAGCGAACAGTGGGCAGAACAGGTAGCTAAAAGCGGACTTGAAATAAATGATGCGATGAATCTGCCACAGTTTGCCTATGGCTCAGGTCCGGCCATTTTCACTTACCTGGTCGATACCTTTCGGGTAAACGGAGGTATTCAAGTGAGAGGTTTACCAGAAAATATTTTAGATGCCGGACAGGCACTGCGCCAGCAAAGCACCATCAATACCAAGGGTGGACTGCATGAGTTAGCATTGGGATATGCCATCAATAAAAAAGATAAATTTCAATTTGGCTTTAGTGTTGGAATCCCGATCATGAACTATTCAAATAGCACGACTTTTACAGAAAGTGACACTTCATCCAATAAACTAAATGGATTTGATTCATTTACTTTTACAGATGACTATTCTACCAAAGGAGTGGGGTTGAATGCAAAAATTGGTATCATGTTTAAACCTGTTAAGCGCATTCGGCTAGGCCTTGCCCTGCACACGCCAACTTACATGGCGTCTTTAAAAGATGTAAGAACTTCATCTTTGAACACAAACACTGAAAATCATGAAGGAGTACATAGCGTAACATCCCAAACATTTACCAACGGGCAGCCAGGTGAAAGTAAATACAGTATGTTGACTCCTTTGAAAGTGATGGTGAGTGGAAGTTATGTTTTGCGAGAAATTGAGGATGTAAGAAAACAAAAAGGGTTTATCACTGCAGATATCGAATACGTGAATCACAAGGGATCTAACTTTTACAGTGCCAACGAAGCGCCAACTGAGGATGAAAAAGGATATTACAAAGATTTGAATAGAGTTATAAAAAGTCAATATAAAGGTAATTTCAATTTCAGGTTGGGTGGCGAATTAAAATTCAATACCATTATGACCCGGTTAGGTTTTGCTTACTACACCAATCCTTATAAGGACAAAGAATTGAAGGCAAACAGAGCACTCGTAAGCGGAGGTTTAGGCTATCGCCACAAAGGCATTTTTATAGATCTTACTTATATCTACGCAATGAGTAAGGATGTAAATTTCCCTTACCGTTTAGAAGACAGGGCCAATACATTTGCAAGTGTAAATAACAACCGGGGAAATATTGTGGCTAGTGTAGGATTTAAATTCTAATCATATAGAGGCTGTTATGCCTGGAAAAATATAATTGAATGATGCCGGATTTTATCCGGCATTTTTTATAAGCTGAATTACCTGGCTAATATCCGGAGCACACCACCTTATAGCGGCATCTTTTTTAAACCAGGTCATTTGGCGTTTGGCATAGTGACGGGTGTTTATTTTGATGGCTTCTGTTGCTGCTGCTAAAGAAATTTTACCGTTGAAGTAATCAAACAACTCCCTGTAACCTACTGTTTGCAAGGCATTCAGGTGTTGTGAAGATTGTAGCATTTGAACTTCCTTTGTCAAGCCGGCACTCATCATGTTATCAACCCGCAGGTTAATTCGCTGATAGAGTTGCTCCCTTGGTAACTCCACCCCTATTTGAATGATATTAAAATCCCGCTGTACTTTTTTTTGGGTTTGAAAATCAACAATTGATTTGCCTGTTGATTGTTTAACCTCCAATGCACGCATAAGCCTTTGAGGATTCTGAATTTCGCCAGATGCAAAGTAAAGAGGATCCTGTAAGCTTACTTGCTGCTGCAACCAATCCAGACCTTTAGCCTGAAAGTTTGCTATGATCTTGTCCCTTATTCCTGGCAAAATTGCCGGCACTTCATCCATGCCATAACAAAACGATTTTACATAGAGGCCTGTCCCTCCTACCATTATCGCTGTATCCTTTTGGTTAAAAATCTCCTGCACTTTCCCCAATGCATATTGTTCAAATACGCCAGCATTTACAATGTCGTGAACAGAATGAGAATTGATAAAATAGTGATGGACTGCCGCTAATTCTTCAGGAGTTGGTTTAGCAACACCAATGTTTAATTCCTTAAAACACTGGCGGCTGTCTGCAGAAATAATATTGGTATCGTACTGTTGGGCTAACTGAATGGCGAGTGGAGTTTTGCCTGCAGCCGTGGGCCCAACGATAACAATGCAAGTCTTTTTGATTAAAAATGATTTAAGGGATTATTGATGTTGCTTTCAGTAGAATTCCTAATATTATTTAGATAATAGCAGTAAATGTTGACCTTGTTTTTGTTTAACAAATGATTTCGTAAAATAACATCTAATGATTTAAATACAATTCCGGATTATCGTCGATAAAATAAAAACGGATAATAATAAGAAGAATATGCATCGAATCATTATCAATTACCCCATTTTTCAATTATGCCTTCAACTAAAATTCTTCTGAGTTTTCTTCTAAAGTTTCGTCTCCTGCTGTACCTTCTTCAGATTCGGTAGCATTACCGTCTTCATCTTCTTCGCTAAACCCCATCAGCAATGCTGCTTTGTTAAGATCATATTTTTCTTCTACTTCTGCCAAACGGCTATCTACCAATCCTTTGGTACCATATTGCGATGGGGCAATTCCTTCGGTTCTGATACAGGATGGATAGATAATTTTTTTATTCTCTTCTTTGTCTACATTTATCAGCTCCACCATAAATGTCCAGAGCTTATTAAAGTCATACACATAAATGAACTTTTGATTGGGATCTTTTACCTCCGAGCCCAATGTTACATCACCCATTATCAGTGGATCCACTTTGTAGGACTTGTCGTCATATTTTTCCAGCGAGATTTCTCTGCCTCTTAACCAGTTGTCATTACTTCGATAAAAAGTAGCCTTGTGTTTGCTGTCGAACTCGTAACTTTTTAAAATACACTGATGCAGATCTGCAAAGTTATGCGTGTGCTTGATAACCACATCTCTATAGATGCTTTCATCATCTTCCCAATAAACCCTGAATTTTAAAATAGCCATACAACGAAATTAGTAATAAGAAATGATAAATATAAAGGGTAATTGATAATTGACATTTGGATTTGCCCTCATACCTAAATTTTCAACACTGTATCCAAAACAAAAGGGTTTACAGTTCAAACGCCTTACTTTTTAAATTTTAAAAGCTACTACCATAAGGTAGCCTTTAATCCTGGACCGATTTACAATCCTAATTTTTTTGCCTTAGCCAACATGAATTCAACGGCTGCATCATAATTATTCGGAATATGTCCATCCAGAATTGCGTCACGAATGGCGTTTTTTAAATCGCCAATGATGCGGCCAGGTGGCAGGTTGAACCTCTCCATAATCATTTCACCGGTGATCGGCGGTTGCCAGTTACGCAATTGGTCGCTTGCTTCTACTTCAGCACAACGCTTGCGCACCATTTCAAAATTATCCAGGTATCGCTTTACTTTTTGCTTGTTTTTTGAGGTTATATCTGCATTACACAAGGTCATCAAGGCATCAAAATCTTTGCCGGCATCAAATAATAATCTCCTAATTGCCGAATCTGTAATATTCTCCTTTGTTAAACCAATCGGTCGCAGATGCATCTCTACCATTTTACGAACAAATTTCATTTTATCATTCTGCGGCAATTTAAGCTGGCCAAAAATTTTAGGCACCATCCTGCCGCCCAGTACTTCATGGCCGTGAAAAGTCCAGCCATGCCCCTCCTCAAATTTTTTGGTGGCAGGCTTAGCAATATCGTGCAATACTGCAGCCCACCGAAGCCAGACATCATCCGTGTTTTCGCAAATATTGTCCACTACCTGTAACGTATGATAGAAGTTATCCTTGTGTCCTTTACCGTCGATGTATTCGGCACCTGCCAAATCTACCATTTGCGGAAAAATTGTTTTAAGCAATCCGCTTTTGTACAACAGATCAAAACCAATGGATGGCTTTCTACAAAGTAAAATTTTATTCAATTCATCTGCAATTCGTTCGCCGCTAACTATTTTGATTCGATTTACATTTTTAGCAATGGCTTCAAACGTTTTTTCCTCGATGGTATAATTCAACTGCGTAGCAAAACGGATCGCCCGCATCATGCGCAACGGATCGTCGCTAAAAGTGAGTGACGGATCCAGCGGTGTTTGCAGGATTTTATTTTCAATATCGGTAATCCCGTTGAACGGATCTATTAATGCTCCGAAGTCGTTTTGATTGAGGCTGATTGCAAGGGCATTGATGGTAAAATCCCGCCGGTTTTGGTCATCCTCTAATGTTCCGGTTTCAACCATTGGCTTTCTGCTGTCATAATTGTAACTTTCTTTTCGGGCACCCACAAATTCTATATCAAGATCAGCTACTTTAATTTGAGCAGTTCCAAAGTTTTTAAAAAAACTAACCGAGGGACGGGGTGTAAATTTTTGAGCGACTGCGTTGGCAAGTTCAATACCATCGCCAAGACAAACAATATCCATGTCTTTCGTAGGTCTGCCAATAATGGCATCACGCACAAATCCTCCAATTAGAAAACAAGGCACCTTCAGGGTTTGAGCAGCCTGCCCAATCTTTTTAAATATCAGCATCTCTTTGTCAGTGCATTCAATATACATAGCTTGCAAAAATAAGTGCTACAATTCAGGCTGCAAGCTATTAATGCAAAAAAATAATTTCAGCAACGCTTGTGAGTTTTGAGAAAGAACAATGGAGTCTTTCAGCTTAAATAAAAATTATTATCAATGGCCTAAAGCATCATTGACTAAATTTGTAAACTTGAGATCGTGGGGATCGACTGATGAAAAATAAAAACTATATCAATAATTTTATATTTTTATCCCTATGATAATAAAAAAGAAAGAATACGGTTGTCATTTTGATGAATGTTTAAATGTAAATGAAAACATGATCAAATTTTTCTTTCGGCATTAATCTTGTCGACTAAGACATCCACATAAAACCGATGGCCAAAAACGATGTTTTTGACATTTTGACCTTATAAAACAAATTATGAATAGAACCAACTATTTCCAGGGACCAGAAGAAGAAATGGAGTTTATGCCCATCATTCCGTTAAATGAAGATGATAGCGATGATGCAGATACACTAACGATTCCAGACGAATTACCCTTGCTTCCTTTACGCAATACGGTGCTTTTTCCCGGCGTAGTATTACCCATTACGGTAGGAAGAGATAAGAGTATAAAGGCTGTTAGTGATGCTTACAAGGCTGACAAATTGATAGGTGTGATAGCGCAAAAAGACAGTACGGTGGAAGAACCCACCGTTAGCGATTTGGAAGAAATTGGAACAATTGCAAAAATTGCAAAATTGATTAAGATGCCGGATGGGGGTACAACTATCATCATCCAGGGGAAAAAACGATTTAAGATTGACGAAATCACCAGTGAAGATCCTTATTTTAAAGCCAAGATTCATACGTTGGAAGAGGAAGTACTAAGAGACGACAATGATTTCAATGCCATGGTAGGCAGTATTAAGGATCTGGCAGGACAAATTGTACAAATTTCGCCCAACCTGCCGAGTGAGGCTGCGATTATTTTAAAGAATATAGAAAACCCGGCTTTCCTGATTCATTTTGTAAGTAGCAATTTAAACAGCGATATCAAAGATAAACAGCGGTTACTGGTGATCAACAATATTAAAGCAAGGGCGGAACTGTTGATGAACCTGATGCAGACCGAACTTCAATACACGGAACTTAAAAATAAAGTAACCAATAAAACCCGTGCTGAGCTGGACAAACAGCAAAGAGAATATTTTCTGCAACAGCAAATGAAGGCCATCAAAGAAGAGTTGGGAGGCGATAATGTGGCAGAAGTGAAAGAAATGCTAAAGAAAGCAGAAGGCAAAAAATGGCCAAAACCAGCCATGGAAATGTTTCACAAAGGCGCTGAGAAGCTGGAACGGATGCACCCCAGCACACCCGACTATTCTATTGTATACAATCATCTGGACCTGATGCTTGACCTGCCATGGGAAGATTATACGCCTGATTCCTATGACTTAAAAAAAGCTAAGAAAATATTGGATCACGACCATTATGGAATGCACAAAATAAAAGAGCGCATATTGGAATACCTGGCGGTATTAAAATTAAAGGGAGATATGAAGAGCCCTATTTTGTGTTTTGTTGGACCACCGGGTATAGGTAAAACGAGCCTGGGTAAAAGTATTGCCCATGCAATAGCCCGCAAATACGTAAGGGTTAGTCTTGGCGGCTTGCATGACGAGAGCGAAATTCGTGGGCATCGTAAGACTTATATTGGAGCTATGCCAGGCAGGATTATACAATCTATCCGAAAAATAAAAAGTAGCAACCCTGTCATGATACTGGATGAAATTGATAAAGTTGGCAACGACCACCGTGGAGATCCATCATCTGCACTGTTGGAGGTGTTGGATCCGGAACAGAACAATACTTTCTACGACAATTATCTTGAACTGGAATATGACCTGAGTAAAGTATTGTTTATTGCAACCGCTAATAATATCAATAATATACAGCCAGCTTTGAGAGATCGCCTTGAAATCATTGACCTTAGCGGTTATGCCGTGGAAGAAAAAATTGAAATCGCCCGCCAGCATTTGTTGCCAAAGCAGCAGGAAGCCCATGGTTTAAAAGATGTGTTGCTAAAGGTGAGTGATAAAGTGCTTGAAAAAATCATTGAAGATTATACCAGAGAAAGCGGTGTTAGAGATTTGGACAGGCAATTGGCTGCTATTATGCGCAACCTTGCCAAACAGTATGCGACCAAAAACAGCTTAAAGCCAACGCTTACACAGATAGACATAGAAAGGATTTTGGGAAAACCAAGATTTAGTAATGAGATGTACAAAATAGCCAATATGGCGGGCGTTGCAGTGGGGCTTGCGTGGACTTATGTAGGCGGCGATATTCTTTTTATAGAAATTAGCTTAAGTGACGGTAAAGGAGAATTGAAAATGACTGGTAATCTTGGCAATGTGATGAAAGAAAGTGCCACTACTGCCTATACCTGGCTACAGGTAAATGCAAAAAAACTGAATATTGATCCTGAAATGTTCAACAAAAAAAATATTCACATTCATGTGCCTGAGGGAGCGGTACCAAAGGATGGCCCGAGCGCAGGCATCACGATGATGACAGCCCTGGCGAGTGCATTTACAGGCAGAAAGATTAAACCTTATCTGGCAATGACCGGAGAAATTACATTGCGTGGACAGGTATTACCGGTGGGCGGTATCAAGGAAAAAGTACTTGCTGCCAAACGTGCCGGATTGAAAGAGATTATCATGTGCTGGCAAAATGAAAAGGATGTACAGGATATCAATCCTTTGTTTATTAAAGGAACAAAATTTCATTATGTAAAAACTATGCAACAGGTGATTGATATTGCTTTAACGTAGTTAAACCGGTTATTTTGTCTTTAACAAAATTTTTTTATCATTTAAACAAACCTTTTTCAACATTATTGCGTATTCAACGTTATAGTAATTATCAACATGATTCATGTTGGTTGTTTTAAGGGTTAAAGATATCCCCTCCGGTTCCCCGGAGGGGATCGTTTTTTTAAGCATATGTTGGGAATTTGTGGAAAAAGGCTCAAATGAAATTTTAAAGCTATACCTCACAACATCGTTTGAAACAAAGTGAGGTTTCACAATTGCTGTTATACTTCAAATAGCTATATTCATTGCATGAAAAATAAACATTGCATTTTAGCATCAATTGTCTTATTGATGTGTATGGCATCTGAGGCCCAATCAGGAACCAATTTATTGAATAAGGGAAAGCTTTTTATTATTGGTGGTGGCAGTCGCACAACTGAATTGATGAAAACCCTCGTAGCAACTGCACAATTAAATTCAACTGATTATGTTGTAGTGCTTCCTATGTCGAGCGAAGAGCCTGACACATCCTTTTACTATATACAAAGAGATTTTGTAAAAGTATGTTCCAACAAAATAATCCAACTCAATTTTACCAAAGAAAAAATTAATGACACACACTGGCTGGATTCATTGCGAAAAGCCAAACTGCTTTTTATTACTGGTGGTGATCAAAACAGGTTTATGCAAATTGTATTGAATACACCTGTTCATAAAGCTATTAAAGGTGCTTATGCGAATGGATCAACGATTGCCGGCACTAGTGCAGGAGCGGCTGTAATGAGTAAAGAAATGATTACCGGAAATGAATATTCAGCCGATAGTGTAGTATCAGGAACATTTAAAAAAATAAGGCAGCACATGGTAGAAATAAAAGAAGGACTAGGTCTAATAAACACGGCCATCATCGATCAGCATTTTATTGCAAGAAGCCGTTACAATCGGCTACTGGCAGTATTGGCAGCGTATCCCTCCTACCCTTGCATTGGTATTGATGAAGGCACTGCCATCATTGTAAATGGCAATCAAATTAGCGTAACTGGAGTAAGCCAGGTTGTATTACTCAGATCACCAGCCAAGCAGAAAATTGGCATTAAGGAAAATGGTATAATTAATATGCGAAACGTTCAGTTAGACATCCTCACTGCTGGCGATAAGTTCAATCTTAATTGATTTTGGTAAACCAGCTAGAATTAAAAAGATGGATATAAATTATGAATAGCAAACATTCCAGGCATTTTTTCAAAATTTGAAGCCATTCCAGATAGCGGAGATAAAAGCCCATTTGTGTCAATTCAGTAATTTAGTAAACACTTTCAGTGTAACGCGTCGGAGAGAAAAAGAGCAACCAGACAAATGAAAATTGGTCACTGCCTGAGACAAACTGACTTGTTGAAACAAACCTACTTACGCAGAAAATTTAACTCTACTTATGGGTGAATTTAAAATTGTCGGAAGGGTTGCCAACCTTGTGCAGGTTCTTTTCTGCTAAAAACACTTTACAAAAGGTTGGCAATCCTCTATTGGGTTGCGACAATTTTAAATACGCCCCTACATATCTCATACAGTCTTTCTTAAAAATATTTATTACAGTGAGAATGCCCCGCTTCAAAGTATCGAGGCATATCAAGAACATATCAAGACACAGTTTTACAAACAAAATTTAACCCGCATTTTAACATATAGAGTCACTCTTACATTATTATTAAAGTGTAATCAAATAACTTTGCGATAAAAATTAAAATTAATAATATGAAATTAAAAAACTTTATTCTTTTAGGAATTGCCTCAACATTCTTCTTTAGTTCCTGTGTAAGTAAAAAAGTATTGAAAGGCGAACAACTTCGTTATGTTCAATTACAGGCAGAACAAACAAAACTTCAGGATGATTTAAAAAATTGCAATGACCTGAATGCAGAAAATGCACGCAGAAAAGCCGTACTGGAATCCGAGGTAGAGAGTCTGAAAAAACAAGTCGATTATTTAAAAGAAAACAATAATATGGCTTTGAAGCAGCTTGAAAACCTATCGGTGATTTCCGGTTCACAAGCCGAAAGCATTAAAAAATCATTAGACAATATCGGGTCTAAAGATGCCTACATACAAGGGCTGCAGTCAGCGCTCAATCGAAAAGATTCTATGAACCTTGCATTGGTAACAAACTTAAAAGGTGCAATTGGAAATCTGGATGACCAGGACATCAACATTAAAGTAGATAAGGGCGTAGTTTACATCGACATCTCCGATAAACTATTGTTTAAAAGCGGAAGTTTTGACGTAACAGACAGGGCCAAAACAGTGCTAGGTAAAGTTGCATTGGTTTTAAAAAACCAGCCGGACATTGAATTTTTGGTTGAAGGACATACCGACAGCCTTGCATTTAAAAGTGCTGTGTTGCTTGACAACTGGGATTTAAGTGTAAAAAGAGCGACTTCAATCGTTCGTATTTTGCAAAACCAGTATGGATTGGATCCTGCACGTATGGCTGCTTCAGGACGTAGTGAGTATAAGCCTATAGCAGATAACAACACTGCTGAAGGACGGGCTTCTAACCGCAGAACAAGAATTGTAATTTTGCCACAACTTGACCAGTTTTTTAAACTGCTCGAAACAAAATAGCAGGTAGAAAATTTTATTAAAAAGCCACCCTAATACAGGTGGCTTTTTTATTTACCCACCTTACTAAAGGCTGCTAAATATTTATCAATATAAATCTGTTTCATCTTTGATTTGTACTGCATGATAAACCTTGGATGTTCAAGGGCAATTATATTTTTAAAAAACTTTTCCTTTTCATTCATTTTACGGAGAAAGTTTTCATTCTTTCCAGTGCCAAAACAAAAACACACATCGGTTTCAATGCCTAAACGAATTTGATGTTCAATGTTATTTATTATAAAATCATACACTGCATTGGTTAGTTCTTTGCTGTCGTAGTAATTGTAATTAACTTCTTTTCCATTGCTACCGGCCGATGTGAATCCCAATGGACAAACAGAGTTAATGTAAAAATTTCGGTAAAAACTTACCGGCCCTCCATAGGCATCAATCATTTCATATACAAATGCTGAAGATGGCTCGTGTGTTGATTTTCCTGCATAAGGAATATGGCAGTTATCAATCAATCTTTTTGTGTCTGTAAAGGGCACCCCCGTTACGCCACCTCCAAACCTGCCAGGATTAATGCCTAAAATTAAATGCCGGGGATGAGTATCATTGTAATACTTTTTATAAAAAATTCCTGACAAGGGAAGTATCGCTTTATCTTCCTTATATGGATTCATAATACGGATACCAGCCGGCAACTTCCCATTGAATTCAACCTTGCTATTGAATGCTATTACTTTGTCGGCAAATGTTTTCATAATAACATAATTATTTGATGCTAAGCTAAATAAAAAATACAAAGATATTGACACCATTAAATCCATTTCTCCATTAAATCAAAATAGTAATAGACAAATGCTTTGTTTCAGTTTCGTCAGCGGTATCTTGTATAAAAATGCTAAAAAATTGTGTTTAGGCAATGCCGCCTTGCCATTCTTTTAAAATATCAATGCACAGGCATTTTTATACTTAATTTTATTGCTATTTCAAACTGTCAGGACTTAAAAAAAACGTTTTTAAATTTATAAATAACGTGACGGACTTGGTAAAATTTTACAACAACAAACGAACCAGCTATTCTATAAAACATAACAACACAATTTATTTCATTAGACCCTGTTTTAGGAGATGCTTGTATTTCCTTATTTTTGCAAAATGCCAAATCCAGTAATATGCATCGGTGCGGCGCTCGTAGATGACTTATTTCATGCCACTGATCCAATGCTGATGCACACCACCAATGAAGTAACTGTAACCCGCAGTGCAGGCGGTGTTAGCAGAAATATTGCACACCAGTTATCATTAATTGCTGTTCCCGTTCAATTGATTTCCGTTTTTGGAAACGATGCTGATGGCGAATGGTTAAAAAAAATATGCATAGAAGCAGGTATACAGCTTGATTCTTCCATCACCGCTGCGGTGCCAACCGGAAAATACACTGCCATTATTAATCATGATGGTTCAATGTTTACTGCTCTGCTTACGAATGCAGCTTTGTATTTGATAACACCGGATTATTTGCAGGCGCATCAGGCTTTATTAAAAACAGCCAACTATATATTGGTGGACGCCAATTTAAGCGTACCCTCAATTAACTGGTTAGTTCAATTTACCAATCAACATGCTATCAGGCTAATCATTGAACCAGGTTCTGTGCCGCCAGCTAAAAAAATTGCAGCAGCAAATTTTGAAGGGCTTTACCTGATTACGCCGAATGAAGATGAGCTTCCGGTTTTGTGTAGCGAAGCAGCAACCACTACCGAAGAACAGATAAAGGAATTGTTGGGCCGGGGAGTACAAAACATTTGGCTGCATAAAGGCAAGGCTGGCTCAGCATTATATAAGAAAAACGAAACGCTACAGTTATCAGCACCGGAGGCGAATGTATTGGACTGCACCGGCGCCGGCGATGGTTCTGTTTCCGGATTTATTTTTTCCAAATACAATGGCAACGATAACCTGAACAGCCTGAGAACCGCACACACCGTATCGGCAGAAATATTGCAGGTGAATGGCGCGATAGCAAAACATCTAACCCGGGATAAATTATTACAGCTCGTATTAAAATATTACAGTGAATAATCATCATATTAAAAGAAATGAAACCAGGCCATTATATTGATATGCAGTCCGCTGGTACAGCAAGAGAAAGAGTGCGAACCAATAATACCCTCCTTTTAAGCAATACCGGACCAGGTGCTGAAAATAGCAGATGTAATGGTAAAACACCGGCATTAAGACAAACCCTTCGTGGCATTTTTTCCTTCAACGATAATAAGCCAAGCACCGCCATCCTTAGATAAAAGAAAGAAAGAAAACTTTCAACAATAAGTTTAATAATATAGACACTAGCTGCATTGTGAATACCATATTTATTTTCTTTTTAACATTATGTGTATAAATAATAGAGTGTTGTATCAAGTGCAATTCGTTAAATTTGAAATGGAAGACAAGAAAAAAAAGTCAAACAATTTTTCAGTTCACATTAAACCAAACGTACTTTGACAGAAACAATTATTAACCTTCAAACCGTTAACCCAATTGAATTCTTTGGCGTTAATAACGGTAAACTTGACATTCTTAAAAAGAAATTTCCTCTTTTAAAAATCCTTAGCCGTGGCACACAAGTAAAACTGAGCGGAGCACCCGAGCAGATTGTAGATGCCAAGGAAAAAATTAACCTGATCGTTCAATACATTGAACGGAATGGCCACATGAGTGAAAACTATTTTGAACAGATTTTAGGAGGTGACGATCAGCAGGCGGTTGATAATTTTGTAGATCGGAATCCAAACGACGTGTTGGTATTTGGCCCCAATGGTAAAACAGTTAGGGCACGTACGGCCAACCAAAAACGCATGGTAACAGCCGTTGACAAAAATGACATTGTATTCGCTATTGGGCCGGCTGGTACAGGTAAAACCTATACGGCTGTTGCATTGGCAGTAAGAGCGCTGAAAGCAAAAACTGTAAAGAAGATTATTTTAACAAGACCTGCTGTTGAGGCTGGCGAAAATCTTGGTTTTTTACCAGGCGATTTGAAAGAAAAAATTGATCCCTATTTGCGCCCGCTTTACGATGCCTTAGATGATATGATCCCTGCAGACAAACTCGGCTATTATATGACTACCAGAACAATTGAAATTGCACCACTCGCATATATGCGGGGCCGCACATTGGACAATGCCTTTATCATTTTGGATGAAGCCCAAAATACAAACGACGGTCAGTTGAAAATGTTTTTAACCCGTATTGGTGCAAATGCCAAAGCAATTATAACCGGGGATCCCACACAAATAGATTTGCCGAAAAATATGCGAAGTGGCATTGATAAAGCATTGCGCATCCTGAAAAATGTCGACGGCATTGCCCACATAGAATTGGATGAGGAAGATGTGGTTCGTCACAAACTGGTGAAAGCCATCATTAAAGCATACGAAAAAGATAAGGAATTCGACACCACAAACGATCGTAGGTAATTTTTAAAAAAAATAAAAATCATGAAACGAATTCTCACCTGCTTTTGGTTAATTGCCGTATTGTATGGTTGCAAAAATGCCGGCACTGGCTCACCAAAAGATGCAGTGGCTGCCTTTATTGAAGCATCAAAAAAGGGTGATATTGCTGAGATAAAAAAGCATATTATTAAGTCAGATGTAAGCCTAATAGAATTGGGCGAAAACATGATGGCACAATTTGATCCGAAAGGATCGCAGGAAATGAAGGATAAAATGGCGAAAGAATTCAAAGATAAAGCGGGTAATGCCAACATTGAAATTAAGGACGAAAAAATTGATGGCAACAATGCAACGGTAAATGTTGCATTCATGATAAATGGGAAAACCGAAAACCGGCCTTTTAGTTTGGTAAAAGAAGAAGGCATTTGGAAAATTTCTCTGCTTTCAACAGGCATGAAAAATGCTGGCCCTGATGGTCAGGAGGCGATGGAGCAAATGAAAGCTATGAATATGGATAGTTTGAAAGGCGCCATCACCCAGGGTATGGAAGAGTTCAATAAAATGAATAAAGATTCACTGAAAACTGTAATGCAGGAGGCAATGAGAGAAATCGAAAACCTAAAAGACACTTCAAAAAATAATTAATACAATCCTTCAATTTTTTAGCATCCTTTAATACGGGATGCTTTTTTATGTTGTATCTAACAAAGATGTTTAACTTTAACTATGAAACGGACATTACTATTTGGGTTAATTTGTGCGGTTACCCTTTCTGCCTGCAACAACAAAAAAAAAGTTACCAATTCTGACATTGGCGTAGCACAAGCCTTTATTAAAGATATACTAAGGAACGACTTTAAAGAAGCAGAAGCACTGGTGTTGAAAGAGGAAACCAACAAACAATATTTCGACCTTTTTAAAAAAGAGTTCGAATCAAAAGGCACAATCGAATTGGAAAATTACAAAAATGCGGATATCATTATAAATGAAATTAGCCCTGTAAATGACTCTGTAAGCATTGTAAATTATTCCAATTCTTTTAAGAAGGACAAAAGCAATAAGCTAAAGATGGTAAGGGTAGATGGCCAATGGCTGGTTGATTTGAAATATACTTTTTCCGGCAATCTTTAAAACAAAAGAAGTGATCCGAAATTTTTTATTTATTGGGTTGGGAGGAGCAGCAGGCAGTATGTTACGGTACGCATGCAGCTTAGTGATTGCGCAAAAACTTTTTCCGGTTGCCACTTTATTAATCAATACCTGTGGTAGTTTCATCATCGGGATGGTAGTTGCCCTAAGTTTAAAAGATGAAGCTTTCAACCACAATTGGAAATTATTTTTAGCAACTGGTATCTGCGGTGGCTTTACAACTTTTTCAGCCTTTTCGTTAGAGAATTTTGAATTATTGGAAAATGGCAAACCAGTGATGATGGTATTGTATAGTGCTGCAAGTTTATTGTTAGGAATAACTGCAGTTTGGATTGGTTTCAAATTAATAAACATGTTCTCAAATTAGTAGGATTATTAAATTAAAACAATAAATATTACACTATTATGTATGTACTACACCCATGGCATGGTGCCCATTACGGCGACCATCAGCCTGCAATAGTAAATGCCCTTATTGAAATTCCACAGGGATCAAAGGCCAAATACGAGGTTGATAAAGAGACCGGACTATTAATATTAGATCGGGTAATACACTCTTCGTTTCACTATCCAATTAACTATGGTTTTATTCCTCAAACATTGGGGCATGATGGTGACGCACTTGATATTTTAGTAATGTGCAGCGAGAGTATACAGCCTCTATGTCTGGTTCAGGCAACCGTAATTGGAAATATGCAGATGATTGATAATGGCGAAAAAGACGATAAAATTATCGCAGTTGCCACAAACGACCCTACTGTAAATCACTTTACCAGTCTGAAAGATTTACCCACTCACTTTATTAATGTATTGAGAAATTACTTCGAAAATTATAAGGTGTTGGAAAATAAAGAAGTATTTATTGATGAGTTTCAGGACAAGCAAACCGCCTACGAAATCGTGCAGGATGCCATTAGTTATTACAGAAGAAAGTATCCTAGCAGAGAATGATTGTAAAAAAGAAAAATATGGATACACAAACAATCCTGATAATAATATTGATAGGTATCGCTGCCGGGATGCTAAGTGGACTGGTTGGCATCGGTGGCGGCTTGATCATTGTCCCATCATTGGTCTATTTTTTAGGAATGTCACAACATTCTGCCCAGGGTACCTCACTGGGAATGATATTATTACCTGTTGGCATACTGGCCGTGCTGGCCTATTATAAACAAGGGCATGTAGATCCTAAAATAGTTGGGCTACTTGCAATTGGATTTGTTGCAGGTAGTTACTTTGGTAGTAAAATATCACTCAATTTATCGCAGGAAACAGTAAAAAAAGTTTTTGCCTTATTGATGATTGTAATTGCAGTTAAAATGATTTTTTTTGACAGGAAAGCAGCACAAAAAACGACCTCAACGGCAGCTCAGAAAAATTAATAGTAAATAAAGTCTGATTCCATAGTAAACAACTCAGGTTGGGTGCTATGGAATTTTTTATTTTCGTTGCAATCTCAAAACAATAACTGTTGCCGTGTTTAACTTTCTGAATTACTAACAGAAAAACAATTTGGTAAGTGTTGACTATCATAACCATTATAAGTACAAGTTTAATATTGATTTGATTTAAATAATTTCCATCCGCATTTTTGCACGCTCATTTTTACACCCGGCTTAAACATACCGCTCTATCCAAACTGGCTCGGAAACATTCATTACAACTCAATTGCTTTCGCTGCCAATCTGACACAATAACAAGATAAATACCTATTTTTGCAGACTAATTTTTAACATGGATACGATAATTACAGAAAATATAAAAATACATGACGAGGCCAGACAAGGTGAGGCATTTGCCCCACCGTTGCTTGAAAACAATGCATTAAAGAAACACTTTTACATTGAAAGCTACGGCTGTGCAATGAATTTTGCAGATAGTGAAGTAGTGGCTTCTATCTTAAACTCCAATGGATTTGCTGCCACTCAAAACAGCGAAGAAGCGGATCTTATTTTTTTAAATACCTGTTCTATTCGTGAAAAAGCCGAAGCAACCGTTCGCAAAAGACTTACAGAATTTCGCAAACTCAAGAAAAGTAATCCTGGTTTATTAGTCGGCGTTTTGGGATGTATGGCTGAGCGGTTAAAAGAAAAATTTTTACAGGAAGAAAAACTGGTAGACCTGGTAGTGGGTCCGGACTCGTATCGTACTTTACCCGGCTTAATCGAAGAAGCAGAAACCGGTCAGAAAGCTGTAAATGTACTATTAAGCCGAGATGAAACCTATGCCGACATAGCGCCCATCCGATTAAACAGCAATGGAGTGAATGCCTTTGTCAGCATCATGAGGGGCTGTAATAATATGTGTTCTTTTTGCGTGGTTCCCTTCACAAGAGGCCGGGAAAGAAGCAGGGATGCCAACAGTATTTTGAAAGAATGCAACGACCTTTTTGAAAACGGCTACCGGGAAGTCACGTTACTGGGTCAAAATGTAGACAGTTATCATTGGATTGCCTCCCCTACACAAGCCACAGGAGGAAATTATAAAGAAGCAGTAAATTTTGCGGAATTACTTGAAAAAGTGGCGCTCATTTCACCTTTACTGAGAGTACGATTTAGCACTTCGCATCCCAAAGATATTACAGATGAAGTGTTATTCACCATCGCTAAATATGAAAACATTTGCAATTATATTCACCTGCCGGTTCAAAGCGGCAGCAGTCGTATATTGCAGTTGATGAATCGTACCTATACAAGGGAATGGTACATCGCCAAAGTAAACCGTATACGGGAAATCATTCCAAACTGTGGTATCTCTACAGACATGATTACAGGCTTTTGTACAGAAACTGAAGAAGATCACCAGGAATCGTTGAGCTTGATGGAGTATTGTAAATACGATCTGGCCTATATGTATTTTTATAGTGAACGTCCGGGAACCCTTGCTGCAAGAAGGTTTAAGGATGATATTCCAGAAGGAATCAAAAAAAGACGATTGCAGGAAATGGTTGATCTGCACCGCATTCAATCTTTACAAAGTATGCAAAAAGATGTAGGTAAAAAGTTTGAAGTATTGGTAGAAGGGTTCTCTAAAAAGACAACAGATGACCTTCAAGGAAGAAGCGGCCAGAATAAAGTGGTGGTTTTTTCAAAAGGTAAACATAAAAAGGGTGATTACGTAATGGTAAAAATTGATAGTTGCACCGCCGGAACATTATTGGGAACACCGGTAAATTAGAAAAAATTCCATTACCCCAGATTAAGAATTCAGGAGGTAAAATAGATTTAGCGTATTCAATTTCAGGATGGTCTTTTCTTGTCAAAATAAAACTATTGAATTTAAATTATATCTATAACATTTCCGATTTCCAGACTTGGAAAAAGGACTCAATTAAAATGCTTGAAGTAACCCTTACCGGTGCATCAGCAACGAAAACAATATGGATTTACAATCAATAAAAAATAGGTTTGGAATAATAGGTAATTCTGTAGCACTCAACCATGCGTTGAATGTGGCCACACAGGTTGCCAATACAGATCTCAGTGTATTAATCAACGGAGAAAGTGGTGTGGGTAAAGAAGTGTTCTCCCAAATCATTCATGCCCTCAGTGCCAGAAAACACAATCCATTTATAGCCGTAAACTGTGGTGCAATCCCTGAAGGTACTATTGATTCTGAATTATTTGGTCACGAAAAAGGCTCCTTTACCGGGGCATTGGATAGCCGGAAAGGTTATTTTGAAACGGTGAATGGTGGTACTATTTTTTTGGATGAAATTGGTGAACTACCGTTGGGAACACAGGCACGTTTGCTACGTGTGCTGGAAGCAGGAGAATACATCCGTGTAGGAAGTAGTAAAGTGCAAAAGACAGATGTTAGGGTTATTGCTGCAACCAACAAAGAATTATTCGATAGAACACAATCCGGTAAATTCAGGGAAGATCTCTATTATCGCTTAAATACAGTTCCCATAAGGGTGCCATCATTGAGGGACAGAAAAGAAGACATTCCGTTGTTGTTTCGCAAATTTGCGGCTGATTTTTCAGACAGATACAAAGGCGCCCCCATTCAACTGGAGGAGGACGCAAAATCTTTGTTAATGAGTTACACATGGCCTGGTAATGTGAGGGAATTGAAGAATATTGCAGAACAGATATCGGTGTTATCCAAAGAAAAAAATATTACAGCAAAGGAATTAACAGGTTTTTTACCGGAGAACAATTTCAATCGTTTGCCCGTGCTGGTCGGTGGTAAAACGGCGCTTAGCCAGCAGGAGTTTGCAAACGAAAGAGAAATTTTGTATAAGTTGTTTTTTGATATGAAGAAGGATGTAAATGAGCTTAAAAAAATGTTCTTCGAAATTTTGCAAAATCCTGGGATGGGTCAAAATATCCCTATGTACAACAACAATAACAATATGGAAGGCACAATGACACCAGAACATAACTCATCCGTTTCATCCAATACCTACGGCCAAAACACTCACCCTGTTTTTATCAATCAAAAGGGCGAAGATATCCATCATCATGAAGCCATTGAAGAATCATTGAGTATTATGGACAAGGAAAAAGAACTTATCATAAAAGCCTTGAAAAAACATAAAGGAAAAAGAAAAGATGCTTCCTCAGACCTTGGAATCAGCGAGCGTACATTGTATAGAAAACTGAAAGAATATGATATTGAAGACTAAGAAAATCGGGAATCGTCATCCGTTAACTATCGGAATGCCAATGGCAAATGGCCGAACTGTAAGACATCGTTTGTACCTACTGGTGAGTTGCTTACTAATAATGACTGTTTTCAATTTTGCAACTTGCAAATATTCATTTAAAGACACCTCTCCTATTCCGGAGGAAATAAAAACCTTTCGGGTAAATTATTTTGAAAATAAGTCGAGGTATGTAAATCCACAGTTGAGTCCGCAGTTAACGGAAAAGATGAAACAGAAAGTCATCAACACTACACGTCTCCGGCAAACCAATGATGACAACGCTCATTATGATATCAGCGGTTATGTTTCAGATTATAATGTAAGTACTAGTGGTATTTCAGCAAATAATGCAAGCACCAATAGATTAACAGTTTCATTTCATTTAATTTTTAAAAATACATTGGATGAAAAGAAAAACTTTGAAACCGACCTTACCAATAATTTTGATTTCCCCGCAAATCAATTATTGGAACAAGCCCAACCAGCCCTTTTTCCGGAGATCACCAAAAATATAGTAGACGGAATATTTAATAAAATATTTTCTAATTGGTAATTTTAGCGAAATTTAATACGTAGTATTATAGCATATTAAAAAAAAAACGTGGATGTATGGGCAATAAAAATTTACTTTTTGAATCAATATTTAACCGGAAGTTTTCAGATGAAGACATCCCTAATTTCCTTACTCAAGTAACACAGGATCATCCATATTTTTCACCTGCCCAATATTTTTTGTTGTTACAATCAGATAAAAAATCAAACGCTTATACACAGCAGGTAGCAAAAACATCCGTTTTATTTAATAATCCTCATTGGTTAAAGTTTCAACTGGATGAATACGAACGTAATCCGGCCAATCTAAGCAATTCGATTATTAGCCAGAACGATGAACTTGTATTTGCAGAAAATCCAGCTACAACGTACCATAAATATGATGCTCGGACGGAAACCAAAAATGAAGATGTGGTTGCTTCGTTCTGTTCGTTTGAACAGGAATTATCTTTAACAGAGCCAGAAGAGTATATTGTAACTAAAGAACCAGCTATTGAAGTAGTTTCAACGCTAACCGAGCTGGAAAATATAGCGGTGGATGAAACTAAAATTCAAGTAACGGAAGTTGAGCAAGAACAGACTTTTGAAGAAGAATTAAACTATGGAGAAGATATCGCAGTTAACGAAAAAAATGAAACGCAAAATGAAGTAAACGAGGTTGGGATAGAACAAATTGTTGAAGAAGAATTTATACAAAAGGAAGTTATCCGGTTTAACGAAGAAAATGATGCGCAAAATGAAGTAAAAGAAATTGAAATAGAACAACTCGTTGACGATGTCTCAATGTATACTAACAATAGCACTGTAAATGAAGAAAATGAAACCAAAATAGAAGGTGATGAAATAGCACTCAAAGAAACAGCACCTGAAATAAAAACTGCGTTATACTCAGGACATTTTAATGATGCCGATAGTCCGCTGGTAAATGATGATGAAACCGATGAGGATATTACAACAGAGAAAGAAGAAATAGAACCGCTCAATTTCAGGTTAAACATCGACATATCCGGCACAACAGCCGACACCATCAGCTTTGAACCGCTGCACGCTACCGACTATTTTGCAAGTCTCGGCATGAAGCTTAGTGGCGACATTCAGCCAACAGACAAGTTGGGTAAACAATTAAAAAGCTTTACCGAATGGTTGAAAACGATGAAGAAAATACACAGTGATCAACAGGCCCAGCAAAACGGACAGGCCGAAATAACGATTCAAAAATTAGCTGAAAACTCAAATCATCAAGAAGAAGTTGTAACAGAGTCGATGGCAGCGGTATTACTTCAACAAGGCAAGGCAAAAAAAGCCATTGAAGTGTATAAAAAATTAAGTTTGCTCGATAGTTCCAAAAGCGCTTACTTTGCAGGCAAAATTGATCAACTAAAAGAACAATGATATGTTAATTGTATTCGGAATCTTAGTTATTATAGCCTCTATTATATTGGGTGTCATTGTATTGGTACAAAATCCAAAAGGAGGCGGTTTATCTGGTAGTTTGGGTGGATTTAGCAACCAGTTAATGGGAGTTAAACAAACTACTGATGTGCTTGAAAAAGGCACTTGGTTATTTGCGGGGATTGTTGGTATTCTATGTGTGATTTCACCAATATTCATACCCGCTACTGCAGGAGGTTCATCAAAAAACGATGACCTGATTAACAAAGCCCCCGTAACTGCTCCGCAGCAACAAAATAACTTACCATTACCGGGAGCCATTAAAATGGCCGATTCAACAAAATAATAACCAGCTTCTTTATAATAATTTTTCAACCTCGTCTGTTTAGGACGAGGTTTTTTGTTATACTTTTATCAATGAATAATTAATCAGTCTTTATGAGAAAAACAGTTCAGATAATCGTTTTCATTTTCTTATTAACTGGTGCATTCGCAGCATGGAGGTTATTGGGTAGCAATACCAATTTCCCTGAAACCAAAAAGAGTTTTTACATAAAAACAGGCAGTACTTTCAATGAGGTGATGGAGGGGCTTAGCATAGAAAGCATTATCAAAAACCCGGGTACATTTAAGTTATTGGCAAAACAACTGGGATACGACCAAAAAGTAAAAGCTGGCAAATACGTATTTGAAAAAGGCGAGAGCATTTACACAATCATAAAAAAACTTCGATCGGGGAGACAAACACCTGTCAAACTTGTGATCAATAAACTACGCACCAAAGAAGATCTTGCCAAAAAAATTGCTTCAAATTTCGAATGTGATTCTGTTACATTTTTAAATTTATTAAATAATTCCGATTCATTAAAAAGGTACGGAATGGATACCGATATTGTAATGACCGCTATTATTCCAAATACCTATAACCTGTTGTGGAATACATCAGCCAAAGGCATTTTTAAAAAATTATATGATGAACAGGAAATATTTTGGAATGATGAACGTAGAAAAAAAGCAGCCGGGCTAAACCTGACACCTGCGCAGGCATATACATTGGCAAGCATCGTAGAAGAGGAAACAAATAAAGAATTGGACAAAGGAAAAATTGCAAGTGTTTACCTCAACAGGCTCGAAACAGGTATGAGGTTGGCGGCTGACCCAACCGTTAAATTTGCCATGAGGGATTTTGGATTAAAAAGAATCTATTTCAAGCATCTTGAATTCAAATCTCCATATAATACTTATCAAAATGCAGGGCTTCCGCCTGGCCCCATTTGTACACCCTCATCAAAAACTATTGATGCTGTATTGAATGCGCCTAGTACTTCCTACTTGTTTTTCGTTGCAAAACCAGATTTGAATGGTTATTCAAACTTTGCGTCCAATTATGCTGAACACATGAAGTATGCAAAAGAATATCAAAAGGCTTTGGACATTTTAATGCTTAAAAAAACTGCTAATTAAACTGTTTATACGTTATTTTGTTAGTCGGTAAATCCGAACATTGCGTTTTTAAACATCTAATGCAAATACCCTTTTAGTTCTACCAATAAATAACTTTTCCAAAATTTGATGAATGACGAGACTGGAACGTATCATAATAACCAAGCCCCCAGTTTCGTTTTTTTTACGAAAAAGCAAACATCTATACTTGCCGGGTTTTGAAGGGGTTCCGTTGTATGATGTCATCATTTTTTTCTTTCGGCAAGTAAAAACTGTTGGTTTAACTGAACGGGCTTCGGCCATCGCCTATAACTTCATTATGGCCATCCCACCATCGTTTTTATTCTTATTTACATTGATACCACATCTTCCTTTTATTTCGAAAAGAAGTATGAAGAAGGAATTGCATAGTTTAATCTTCGATGTAATTCCTGCCAAAGTACACAATGAATACCTCATCAAATTTGTAGACTCATTTTTAGACGATTCAAAAATTGGTTTATTATCTTTTGGTCTTTTGCTCGCATTATACTTTGCATCTAATGCCATGATGGGACTGATGCGATCATTTAATAAAAATTATATTGGTTTTGAAAAAAGGAACGATTTTCACAATCGCTGGATGGCGATCAAGCTTACTGCTTTGATTTTTCTGCTGGTGTTGGGTTGCCTTATTTTGTTGATTACGCAAGGGGCTGTGTTAAAATGGATTGGTATCAAAAGCGAACTGCTTCGGGATATCATTTATTATGTACGCTGGATATTTATCGTAGCACTTGTTTATTATTCTATTGCATTTATATATAAGTATGCACCTGCTGTAGAAAAACGATGGAAACTAGCTTCGCCCGGCACTATACTCGGTGCCTTTTTAAGCATTTTAGCTACCTACGGCTTTTCTTCATTTGTAAATACCTTTGGAAAATACAATGCTTTATATGGCTCAATTGGAACAATCATCGTATTTATGGTACTGATTTACATCAATTCTTTGGTGCTGCTCATTGGGTTCGAATTAAATGTTAGCATTAAATCACTGCGTTCGATTGCAGTAAAAAGAGATGCCATGGAAAAAGCTTCTGCCGAAGCTGGAACCAATTAAGTGGTAGGTATTCTGGCTAAATTATTATTCTAAAATTAATTGTACATGGGTTTGCGAGATAGATAAAATTACCTTTTGGCTAATCCCCCATTTCGAACTAATTTTGACATCGTAAAAGTAGACAATCATTGCTTAAAAAGTATTGATCGATCAATCATCTAATCAACAAATAAAACAAATTATGGCATACGATGTAATTGTGTTAGGCAGTGGTCCGGGCGGTTATCCGGCTGCAATCAGGGCAAGTCAGTTAGGCAAAAAAGTTGCAATCATTGAAAAGGAAAGTCTGGGTGGTGTATGCCTCAACTGGGGATGTATACCAACAAAAGCACTGCTAAAAAGTGCACAAGTTTATGATTATGCGAAGCATGCAGCAGATTACGGAATCAATATTGGCGAAGTTAGTACCAATTTCGAAGGAGTGATAAAACGTAGCCGTGGAGTTGCAGATAAGATGAGTAAGGGCGTTCAATTTCTAATGAAAAAGAATAAGATTGAAGTAATTATGGGATATGGCAAACTGGTTGCGCCAGGTAAAATAGAAGTAACTGCAGCAGATGGTACCAAACAAATACAGGAAGCAAAAAATATTATTATTGCTACAGGCGGTCGGGTTCGTGAACTACCTAGCATGCCGATAGATGATGTGAAAATTGTTGGATATCGCAAGGCAATGGTATTGGCATCACAGCCAAAAAGCATGATCGTTTGTGGTAGTGGAGCAATCGGATCTGAGTTTGCTTATTTCTACAACAGCATGGGCACTAAAGTAACCATCGTAGAATTTATGCCAAGAATAGTACCGGTTGAAGATGAAGATATCAGCAAAGAATTAGAAAAACAATTCAAAAGACAAGGTATCACGGTAATGACTAGTAGCGAAGTAGTAAGTGTTGACACAAGCGGCGAGGGTGTAAAAGCAACAATAAAAACGACTACCGGTGAAGTTATTTTAGAAGCAGATATATTGTTGAGTGCGGTAGGTGTGTTGGCTAATATTGAAAACATTGGATTGGAAGCATTAGGAATAAAAACAGAAAAAGGAAAAATCATCGTTGACGCCAACGGGCAAACGAATGTACCAGGTATTTATGCCATTGGTGATTGTACGCCGGGCCAGGCTTTAGCTCACGTTGCATCTAAAGAAGGTATCAATGCAGCAGAGCATTTAAGTGGTCATCATCCGGAACCAATTGATTACAATAATATACCCGGCTGTACTTATTCAACACCTGAAATTGCTTCAGTTGGTTACACTGAAAAAGCCGCTAAAGATGCAGGCTATGAAGTGAAAGTAGGTAAGTTTCCTTTTATGGCAAGTGGTAAAGCAAGTGCTGCAGGTGCTACCGAAGGTTTTGTAAAAGTTATTTACGATGCCAAATACGGCGAGTTCCTCGGTTGCCATATGATTGGAATGAATGTAACAGAAAATATTGCAGAAGCAGTTGCTGCCCGTAAACTGGAAACAACTGGTCATGAAATTTTAAATACAGTTCACCCTCACCCAACTATGAGTGAAGGGTTGAAAGAAGCCACTGCTGCAGCATACGGCGAAGCAATTGATATTTAGAAAATGATTTTATTTTCAGAAAGGGATTGTAAGGAAACTTATGATCCTTTTTTTATGCAATTATCAACATAACCCAGGTCTTCACCTTCCTGAAACACCTTTTTTACGCAGTATACTATTATACAAGGCAATCCTTTTTCAATTTTTATCTTCCAAAATAATCAGAAAACTATAATCGAATCGGTGCATTTTTTTATGCAAATTATCGTCCGCCAGTTACTATCGGTGGCGATGCCATAAAATTACAATTGTACTAACTTAATTACTTCCTTTCATTGGTAAGCCCAAAAGGATAATCTTTCTGAAAGGTTACATTCTTTAAAGAAAATAGCAATAAAATGCCAATGCGTTTTGCGTTAGCAATAAATTAACAGATTCTGGCGGTAATTCCACCAATTACACTATTTTTGGCATCCAAAAAATTAGAACGACTATTTATGGACAAATTGATCTATGTTATTCCGGCAATGGGCATTGTAGGCTTGTTGTACACTTTTGTAAAGTTTGCGTGGGTTTCAAAACAAGATGCCGGCAATGAACGAATGAGGGAAATCAGCACCTATATAGCTGAAGGTGCCATGGCTTTTTTAAAGGCTGAGTATAAAATTCTTACTTATTTTGTTATCATTGGCGCATTGCTATTAGGTGCGATGGGATACAGCAATGCCAACAGTCATTGGAGCATTGCAGTGGCATTTGTACTGGGTGCATTTTTTAGTGCCCTTGCTGGTTTCATTGGAATGAAAGTAGCCACCAAAGCGAATGTTCGCACGGCGCAGGCTGCAAGAACAAGTTTAAGCAAAGCATTGTTGGTTTCGTTTACCGGCGGTTCTGTAATGGGCATGGGAGTAGCCGGTTTAGCAGTTTTAGGCCTTGGCGGACTTTTCATTATTTTAAAAATGTATTTTGCTCCAGGTGCTGCCGTTGATAGCGTCGAAATGGAACGCACTATCGAAATATTGACCGGCTTTTCTTTAGGTGCTGAGTCCATTGCATTGTTTGCACGTGTGGGTGGTGGTATTTATACAAAGGCTGCTGATGTGGGTGCCGACCTTGTTGGTAAAGTAGAAGCAGGCATACCTGAAGATGATCCTCGCAACCCTGCAACCATTGCAGATAATGTGGGCGACAACGTAGGTGATGTGGCCGGTATGGGAGCAGATTTATTTGGTTCTTATGTGGCCACGGTTTTAGCTACCATGGTGTTGGGAAGAGAAACCAATGCGCTTACAGATAATTTTGGAGGTATGTCTCCTATCCTGTTGCCAATGTTGATTGCCAGTATGGGAATTTTATTTTCAATCATCGGAACTTTTTTTGTGCGTATTTCAGAAAGTTCCGGACTTAGCACTAACGCAGTTCAAAAAGCATTGAACATGGGTAACTGGGGTTCAATTGTATTAACTGCTGTTGCATCTTATTTTTTAGTAAACTGGCTAATGCCGGAAACGATGACTTTACGTGGACACGAATTTACCAAAATGGGTATTTTCGGCGCCATCATGGTAGGTCTTGCTGTTGGTACTTTGATGAGTATTATCACTGAATACTACACGGCAATGGGTAAACGCCCTGTAATGAGTATCATTCGACAGAGTGCTACAGGACATGCTACCAATATCATTGGTGGCTTGGCGGTAGGTATGGAAAGTACCTTATTACCAATTCTTGTATTAGCTGCCGGTATTTATGGATCTTATGCATGTGCAGGACTATACGGAGTAGCGATAGCTGCTGCAGGTATGATGGCCACAACCGCCATGCAACTGGCAATTGATGCTTTTGGCCCGATTGCTGACAATGCAGGCGGCATTGCAGAAATGAGTGAATTACCAAAAGAAGTAAGAGAAAAAACTGATATTTTAGACGCCGTTGGTAATACAACTGCAGCAAGTGGTAAAGGATTTGCAATTGCATCTGCCGCATTAACTGCATTGGCATTATTTGCTGCGTTTGTAGGAATTGCCGGGATTGATGGTATCGATATTTACCGTGCGGATGTATTGGCTGGTTTATTTGTAGGAGGTATGATTCCATTTATATTTTCTTCATTGGCAATCCGTGCGGTTGGAGAAGCCGCCATGGCAATGGTAGAAGAAGTTCGTCGCCAGTTCCGCACCATTCCGGGTATTATGGAAGGAACGGGTAAACCAGAGTACGATAAATGTGTGGCAATTTCAACCGAAGCTTCCCTTAAAAAAATGATGTTACCTGGTGCAATTGCTTTGCTGTCTCCTATTATTATCGGCTTTATTTTTGGCCCGGAAGTATTGGGTGGATTTCTGGCAGGCGCTACCGTTAGTGGTGTGTTGATGGGGATGTTCCAAAACAATGCAGGTGGAGCATGGGATAATGCAAAAAAATCTTTTGAGAAAGGTGTAGAAATCAATGGCGAGATGTTTTATAAAAAATCTGAACCACACAAGGCTTCTGTAACAGGTGATACTGTTGGAGATCCTTTTAAAGATACTTCTGGCCCATCGATGAATATCCTGATTAAATTAATGAGCATTGTTAGTTTGGTAATTGCTCCTACCCTTGCTGTGATTCATCATGATAAAATTGATGCTAATAGAAAAGCGCAGTTGAAAACACTCACAGAAATGAATGCTGGTAAAGCTATCATTGAACAACCAACTCAATAAATAATTGATTGATAGTGATAATACAAACTTAAATGAAAAGTAAAATTGACTTTTCAAAATATTTTATCTAACTTCCACTCACCAATGTCCACTGTCAAACTTTTCCATCGAATCTAAATAAAACCAATTTCATTGAAGGCCCGGATTTGTTCCGGGCTTTTTTGTTTTTAGTTGATAGCCGGGACTAAAAGTAACCCTCTTCAATTACTGTAAATTCAGACTAATATCCTCATCATTTTTTTTAGAAAAGGCCATGCAGTGAAAATAGCTTCATTTTTTAAAATCATCGATAAAAAAGCTGACAAAGCATTTTTTTTGGTTTTCATATAAATTGAATAAAGATTACAAACTTTGTACAAGTTTACTTCAACTAAAAATGCTTAAGAAAAGATGGCATTCCTTTATTAGCTTTTACTAATTTGAATAAATCTCATCAATATAAAATACGCCTTTTGAATATTTATTGTAACTTAAACCTTAAAACGCTTGGTATTGCCACCTGTTATTCTATATTACGCCATTCCTTTTTTTGTGGTGCTTCTTTCTATAGAGGCATGGTTTTCTTACAAGGAAAATAAACATTTATACGAAACTAAAGACACACTTGGTAGTTTAGGACTTGGAATTGGCAATGTAATTACTGGTTTTTTTACTAAGGCGCTGATCTTTGGTCTGTTTTCTTTTATTTACCAATTCCGGCTATTTGAGTTGCATATTTCTAGTTGGTGGTTCGGGATCGTATTGTTTTTTGCGGATGATTTTTCCTATTACTGGTTTCACAGGATTAGCCACCATGTTAACTATTTTTGGGCAAGTCATGTTGTCCACCACTCTTCAAAAAATTATAACCTGGCGGCTGCTTTACGCCAAACCTGGACAGGTAATGCAACAGGTGCTTTTCTATTTTGGGCATGGATGCCGTTGATAGGATTTCATCCAATATGGATATTGTTTATGCAGCAGATTAGTTTAATCTACCAGTTTTGGATTCACACAGAAACCATTCACCAACTACCAAAAGCGTTCGAATTCATCTTCAATACGCCCTCCCACCATCGGGTTCACCATGGTAGCGATCTCAAATATCTGGACAAGAATCATGCGGGCATCCTGATTATCTGGGACAGAATTTTCGGGAGCTTTAAAAAAGAAGAAGAAAGACCAGTGTATGGTTTAACCAAAAACATCGAATCATTTAACCCAGGTATTGTAGCGTTTAAAACATGGGGTGACCTCTTTAAAAAAGCATATTCTTCAGGATCCCTTATCATTGCCATCAAATATTTCATCAATCCTCCAGGCTGGAGCCATGACGGAACCAGTAAAACGACCGTCCAATTAAGGAAAGAACAATCGGCCGACTTAAGAAAATAATCAGTATTTATTGTTATCAATAAATCAGTTTCACCACCAACTATTTCGTCGGTTCTTAAACCCAGCTATAGACTTGACGAAGCAAATTCGTTCAATACAAATTATCCATCCATCTAAATAATAGCATTTTAGCCAAAAAATTTGATGAAAGGTTTTCTGCATTACGAATAAATTCATACATTGCTTTACGAAACATATCGTATTATGATACTAAATAAAAAAAATAAGCCTACGGAAAGTGAACTTGAAATATTGCAGGTTTTATGGACAAAAAATTCTGCCACTGTGAGAGATGTTCATGAAGAAATACTGAAAACAAAGGAAGCTGGCTACACCACAACGTTGAAGCTGATGCAGATAATGTTTGAAAAAGGCTTGGTTACCCGAGACAGCAGCAGCAAAACCCATATTTACCAACCGGCAGTGAGCAAAGAAAATACCCAAAACCTATTTTTAAATAAGATGATTGACTCGCTTTTTTCGGGATCATCTGCTCAGTTGGTGATGCAGGCACTTGGTAATCACAAAGCCTCAAAAGAAGAACTGGAGGAAATAAGAAACTTTTTAAATAATATTAAGTAACTGTCTTATATGTATTTACCTGATATGGAGCAAATATATTTCTTGCAATCCCTTGGCTTTGCTATCGGTCACAGCTTTTGGCAAGCGGCTATTCTTTGGTTTTTCTACCAATTTATAGCGTTGCAGGATAGGAAATTATCAGCCAACATAAAATACAATATTAGTATTGTATTTATATTTTTCTCATTTACCTGGTTTATTGTGACGATTTTTCAAACATATTGTTTACTCTTAAACAGCCAGCCAGTATTTACCTTGTATTATTTTGAAGGCTGGGTATTCAACCTTAAGTTCATTAACAATGCACTTCCCTATTTGTCTATTGCATACCTGTTAGTACTTTGTTTTTACATTTTATCTTTTTATAAAAACCTATCTTACCACTGGCGTTTAGTGAATATAAGTTTAAAAAAGGCCCCTATTGATATCCGCCTTTTTACCAATAAAGTTGCATTTCAATTGGGAATAAAGAAGAAAATCCAGGTTTGGCTATCGGAAAATGTCGATGTTCCGTCGGTTACCGGATTTCTAAAACCCATTATTTTTCTACCAGCAGCAATCACAAATCAGCTAACTATACAGCAAACAGAAGCAATTTTGCTACACGAATTGGCCCATATTAAAAGAAATGACTACCTCATAAATCTCCTTCAATCGGCAGTAGAAGTGGTTCTATTTTTCAATCCGTTTGTTACTTTTCTTGGGAAAACTGCAAAAAAAGAAAGGGAAAATTGCTGTGATGATTGTGTAATTGACTTCCAATATGACAGTTTTGAATATGCAAAAGCTTTGATTTCACTGGAAGAACAACGTCAATTGATGAATGAAAATTTTGCTATGACAGCTACAAATGGCAAAAAAAATCTGCTGAAAAGAGTAAAACGGCTGTTTAATAATCAACCCTACACTGGATTAAGCTCCTATCAAAAAATAAAATTGGCAACTACAGGAGTCATTTTATTACTGATAATATTTATCTCATTTATTATATCCGGTGGACAGAATGTTAAGAATGATTCAAAAATCCTGTCGAATAGCCCAAGTACTGCAACTGAATTTGTAACGAAACTGCCAAAAGAAAATGGACAAAAAGCCGAATTAATAAGCCAACCGATTACTAAGTTAAACACGACAGCATCCGAAATTACTAAAAGAAGAAGCAAAAAACGACCAACTACCCAGCCAGAAAATGGTTATGTGGATGTATTTATCAATAAAGAGTTATTGGCTCCTACAGAAGAAAGTGAAGCATTCTCCACCCAGGTTGCGGAAAAAAAAGTCGAAATTTCTACTTATTTTGTAACAATAGAAGAACAGCAGTCTGGTAAAAAACAGACTAGTATTTACTATTTTGAGCTACAAAATCACGAAGGCAAAACGGTTATAAAGCCACTGATTATTCTAAATAAAAGCGTTTCTAAACCTGATACCTTAGCTCTCACAACTACAAACGATACCTCTCAGGATGCTTCGAAAAAAAAGGTTAAAAGGAAAAGGATTACAAGCTAATCCAGTTTTTTAATCATATTACGATTTAACCATAAACAACCCGCATTTTCCACCGAAATTGTCAACATATTACTTGTCGCAAAAATAAAAAAAACCTGAAATCAGTTTGAATTTGGCGTTTTAAAAGCGCAATATTTTCCTACAAAGCAAAAGGCCCGATAGAAATCGGGCCTTTGTTTACGAACCTAAATCGGTTCTGTAACCCCCAAAGAAAACATCTTGGTTACCAAGCACAAGCGGCTCCACTTTAGGTTGCTTATTAAACGCCTTTTGTAAAGAGTTATTTTGTAATCGATCAAATTTAATTTAACAATGAACTGTCAATCACACTACTGCAAGAACAATATGCCCCACTATCTTTCATTAATTTATCAATTATTAACCTTCCTTTAATGATCGCTTTATGTTAACTCCGAAAAATTTTCAATTATAATCCTGGATGTTGCAATCTGAAAAACCTTTGTTATTTATTTTAAACACAAAAACTTACAGGTGAAGATGCATTCGGGTTATCAACCTATCATTTTCTAAAGTACACTTTAAATTCTTTTATATATGTATTTTCGAAATGATAGGTTGGTGCTTTATGTACTTTAAAACGACCAATACCGATCCCGGCAAATATCGCTTTTACATAAGTTATTAAAATACACTTCGTGCCTTGCTAAAATTTAAAGGCGAATTAATAATCTTTAAAAATTTAGAAAAGCATTTCGACATTAATAAAAAACCGAATTTCCTGATCAATAAAGATTTTCCAACTGTTCAGGAAAATTGACTTAAAAAAACGCCAATATGTCACTAAAAAAAACAGGCATTTTTTAATTTTTAGCATTCTTTTCTTTGTAAGAAAAAGAAAAATACAACCTAGTCCACCTGTAACGCACTATCTAAACCTTATTACTCTACCCTTAACTCGTCTGAACGACGGGGTCATGAAATCATTTTTCCACACCATTTTATTCATTTTTTAGATTGTTATAAAAAATAACAATTGTTAAATATGCTTAAGTTCAAAATTTGCTTAGTAAAAAAATAAGCCGCATAGCAAAAATCATCAATCACATACCCTGAAAATATCATACAAAGCAAATTGAATAAAGTCGAGAAAAACAGGCGCCTTCCCTAAATACCTACGCTATATAAAAAATCTCTACTAACAATGAACCCTTACATATTTTCATAGGATTTATCACATCATAATTTTTCTTGTAACTGACACTATTACAGTATTTAACGATGTATCGTTGATATTTGAAACTATATGATTTAAAGTGAAAATTTAAAGTTTACTCAAAAGCAAATTGAATAGCAGCCTGATGGCTAAATAGTCAAAAATTTAAAAAATGGAGATGGACAAATATTCAGTTTATCAAAATATAATTTTCTGATGAACTTTTAATTTCATTAATATCTTTAACTATATAGATATCAATCATTTATATATTTACTAGCATAATTGATTTACTTTTTTCTTCATTAGGCGAAACTGATGTTTTAATAGCCAAATACGAGTTAAATATATTTTAAAAAAAAATAACAAAAATACATAATAATATGATAAACAAATGATTACATACTTTTATTAATACTAATTTAATTAGTTTATGTGCTGATTTACTTTGACAGTCTGACAGCAATTAATACTAACATTATTAGTGTCAATTTTAGTGAAGTTTTATTTCAGTTTTATCCATATGTACCTAACTTGCTTAAAAATTATAAAACAATACCCGACGATGAAATTTTTTAAACTACCTACCCTTTTCATTATAACTATCCTGACAACTTTACTGATTTCCTGTAGTACTCCAAAAGAACTTGAATATCGGGACTTCAAAAACTTTACAATTGACAAACTAGGATTTTCGGCTACCTCCATTAAAATGGACCTTATATATTACAACCCCAATAATTTCGGGCTTCAGCTAAAGTCTACGGAACTGGATATTTTCCTGGATAATAATTACCTTGGTCACTCCATGCAGGAGCAGTTTGTCAACATTCCCAGGAGACAAGAATTTTCAATTCCTGTTAAAGTTGAGGTTGACATGAAAAATCTTTTGAGAAATGGAATGACCACTTTATTGCGTAGTGAAGTATTGGTAAAAGTGATTGGTACTGTAAAAGTTGGCAAAGCCAATCTCTTCAAAAGCTTACCGGTAAATTATGAGGGAAGGCAAAAATTCACGATTTTTTAACCGAATCGCATTTTTTGGAGGTTTCATTTAACGCCAAAATGGCATTTATGAATTACTTTTAAAAGCTATTCGAGAAAGACTCCTGGCTAAATCTGCAGAAATCTCATGCAGAAATGAATCGTTAAAAAGGTACTGAATTCAATCTTTACGATTTGAAACCAGTTTAAGCTTACCTTAAGATAAATGGTAAATGTGGGTTATTGACAAAGGATGGAACTATCCAAATTGTAATTAGAAATAGTACAGGCGTAAAAAAACCGCCTGAAGGCGGTAAAATATTTTTAGATCTAATCTATCAATTTGGATCGGTCTTATTAAGATTTATAGTTCCTGCCGGTTTTTTACAACATTTAGGTAATTTATTATATGCGGCCTCGTCGGCGGTAATGTCATCCGCATCATACCCGGCATTGGCTATCGCCGTTTTTAATTGCTCAATATTGTTTCTGTCTGTCAGAAAGGTGACAGTAGTTGTTTTTTTCTTGTAGTCAACTTTTACAGCAGACACGCCAGGCTCTCTGGTTAGATATTTTTCAATCTTGTCTTTACACATTTCGCATTGCACAGTGGGTGTTTTTATTACGACTTTTTGCACCGCTTTTTGCTGCGCAAAACTTACTGTCACCATACCAATGATGGATAACAGGGTGAGTTTAATTACTTTCATGATTTTTTATTTTTTTAAAGGTATCAAATAACATCCCAGTTTGAAGGATCTCTGCGCCAATTTAACAATGTGTTTTGTTGTTCGGCGCTAACAGTCCCATTCTCTTCTGCCAGTTCGATCAAGGTGTTGTAATTGGTCAGGGAAATATAACGAACGTCCGCTTCAGCAAAAGCTTTTTCGGCAATATCGAAACCATAAGTAAAAATAGAAACCATTCCAATCACCTCTACACCTTCCTTCCGCAACACTTCTACCACTTCCAGACTACTTTTTCCGGTTGAAATGAGATCTTCAATTACTACTACTTTTTTGCCCATTTCATATAATCCTTCAATCTGGTTTCCTAAGCCATGACCTTTAGGTTTGGGACGTACATATATAAAAGGTAGTTTTAATTGGTCGGCTACTATAGCGCCCCAGGCAATTCCTGCGGTTGCTACCCCGGCCAGGATTTCTGCTTCAGGAAATTGTTCAAAAACCACGTTACACATTTCACTTTTAATAAAGTCTCTAACAAAGGGAAATGATAATACTTTCCGATTATCGCAATAAATCGGACTTTTCCAACCGCTAGCCCAGATAAAGGGTTGTTGCAGACTTAATTTAATTGCATTAATTTGTAATAATTTTTCAGCAGTTGCTTTTTCATTTGTCATGATGCAAAATTATAAAAAAAGCCATTAGGTTTTTGACTTTACAATTAAGCCAAGCCTGCTGCAATCAGGAAACAGGGAACAAGTATTGCTAACCCTCAAATTTACCAATATGTATATCAAAATTTATTTTAATGATAAGCCGGTTTTTCTATGTAACGAGATTGATGAAGTACTGACCGAAATATTGCATCACCCCGACGCGATTTTTATTGACGAGGTTTCGGGCCCTGCGATAAAATCTTTATTACATGAAATCAAAAAGGAGGAGTTTCATGCAGGTGTTTTGCTACACAGTGATCTGGAAGCATTGAAGCACGCTTTCTTCAAGCATTTTGAATTGATTGATGCAGCAGGTGGAATAGTTCAAAATGATAAGAAGGAAATATTGTTTATTTACAGACTGGACAGATGGGATCTTCCAAAAGGCAAAGTAGAAGAAGGCGAGAACTTTGAAGAATGCGCCATAAGAGAAGTTGAAGAAGAAACCGGCGTTACCAATATCAAATTAATAAACAAGATCGGCGAAACCTACCATACTTACAACGCTTTCGGAAAACACTTTTTAAAAATTTCGCATTGGTACTATATGACCTGTCCTAAGAGACAGCATCTTGTTCCACAAACACAAGAGAATATTACAGATATAAAATGGGTAAAAACGAAAGGGATCAAAGAACCCATGAAAAATACCTACCCTTCCATTAAAGATATACTGGAAAAATTCTTTGATATGCCCTAAGCTTCTTAAAACGCTTTATTTAATATTGCTACAGTAAGTCGTGCGATACAGATCAATTTATTGAGTTCATCATAAATTTTCACATCCCATACGTGCGTATTAGCCCCAAGATGAAGTGGGGTAGCAATACCATAAACATAGCCCTGCCTTGCGCTTCGGATATGATTTGCGTTGATTTCAAGACCTACACAACTGTACTTGCTGGAATCAACTACAAGATGTGATGCAACACTTCCTGCTGTTTCAGCCAATACGCAACTAGCACCACCATGCAGTAGTCCGTATTGCTGTTTTGTCCGTTCATCAACGGGCATTTTAATTTTAATATAATCATCCCCAATTTCAGTCCATTCTATGCCAAGGTGTTCTGCCATCGTTTCCGCAGCAAATGGAGCAAGATCCGCTAACTTGATAGATTTTTTGAACCAGATAGACATGTTGAGTTATTTATGTTGATTATTTAATATAGATTCATTCACAACTTTGGGCAAAAACTGCGATACATCACCGCCATTTTTTATTACATCCCTAACAAGGGTGGAAGCGACTGAGGTATATTGTGGCATACAAGTTAGGAAAACAGTTTCTATGTTGCTGGCAATACTTCTGTTCATATCAGCAATGGCTTTTTCATATTCAAAATCGTTTACATACCGAATTCCCCTTACAATAAAATTTGCTCCTACGCATTTACAACAATTTACAGTTAATCCGTCATACACAACCACTGTTATTCTTGGTTCATCTTTATATATCTCCAATAACCAATTTAAACGCTGTTCTTCACTAAACATAGGCACTTTATTTACATTCCGTCCAATGCCAATTACCAATTTATCAAATAAAGGCATTGCTCGGTTGATAATATCAATATGACCAAGCGTAACGGGATCAAAAGTACCGGGAAATAAGCAGGTGCGTTGCATAGTTAATTTGATCGTTAATTTAATGTCCTGAAAGCAGTTGAGCGTTTAATGGTTGCATCGAGCATCTGGCAACACGATAGATTGCTGTTTTTCTCTACAATATTATCAGTTTGCATCTGTTTTTTTACCAGCCAACAAATATAACACTGCCATTCGAACTGCTACCCCGTTTTCTACTTGTTGTAAAATGATAGATTGTTTACTATCTGCGACATCGCTATCGATTTCCACGCCCCTATTAATAGGACCTGGATGCATGATAACTATCTCTTTATTTAAACCATCCAAAAGCTTTCTACTAACTCCATAAGCAAGATTATATTCCCTGAGGGAAGAAAACAATACCTGGTTTTGTCTTTCCAACTGAATCCGCAATACATTGGCTACATCACACCACTCCAGTGCATTTTTTAAATTGTATTCAACTTTTATATGCAGTGCCTCGGTTATATATTTTGGTATCAAGGTTGGTGGACCTGCTACCATTACTTCGGCCCCCATCTTTTTTAATAAATAAATATTACTTAGCGCAACTCTTGAATGCATGATATCACCAATCAAGACAATTTTTTTTCCTTCAAGGCTACCCAATTGCTCTTTAATAGAAAAGGCATCCAACAAAGCTTGTGTTGGGTGTTCATTGATTCCATCTCCGGCGTTTACAATAGCCGCATCAATATGTTTTGCCAGAAAATGAGGTGCGCCACTGGCACTATGCCTCATTACCACCATGTCTACCTTCATGCTCAAAATATTGTTGACTGTATCCAACAAGGTTTCGCCCTTTGATACAGAAGATGCAGAGGCCGAAAAATTGATGGTGTCGGCACTCAGGCGTTTTTCAGCCAGTTCAAATGAAATTCTGGTACGGGTACTGTTTTCGTAAAACAAATTTACAATGGTAATATCCCTTAGTGAAGGAACTTTCTTAACTGGCCGCTGTAAAACTTCTTTGAATTGTGTGGCAGTAGATAAAATTATGGATATGTCGTCCGGAGATAAATCTTTAATGCCTAATAAATGTTTGGTTGATAGTTGCATTAAGTGTCAAAGCTAATAGATTTGATTGAATTTTTTGCCACAGTTTATACAATTTTTATCGAATCACTTTTTCATTGACGAGCCCTTTTAAATTAAACCGGACAGATGAAAAAAATAAAATATGAATTCATTTTAATGTCACTTGCATTCTAATCAATATAAAATCACTTCTTCTTTATCCCATTCCACTTTTACATTTTGAGAAAATGCAGTATTGATGGCTTTCCCGAAATAATCTGGTTGAATGGGCAACTCCCTATTGAAAATGCGATCAACCAAAACACACAGTTCAATTTTTTTTGGCCGCCCAAAATCCTGAAGGGCATCTAATGCCGCTCTAATGGTTCTGCCCGTGTATAAAACATCATCAATCAAAATCACGATTTTTCCTTCGATAGAAAAGGAGATATCTGTTTTATTGGCAAAACGTAATTCCTCCCTTACATCATCCCTGTAAAAAGTTATATCTAAAATACCATATTGAACCTTTTCGCCGGGGCATAAGAGCTTTACATCTTCAACCACTAATTTGCTCACTTGCACCCCTCTTGGCTGCAGACCAATAAAAACCACTTCATCCAAATTGGCATGATTCTCAAGTAGCTCATGCGCTAGTCTCAAAATGGTTAAATGCAACTGTCGTTTATCAAGTATTGTTATCAAATCAAAATATTATGTTGCAATTTATCTGATAAAGTCCATATAAAAAAGGGCAGAAAAAATTCTGCCCGTTTAATATAAATTAAATCTGCTGCTATTTACTTCTCTAACATAAATGGATACCTGTAATCAGTAACGGGCGCAAAAGTTTCCTTGATGGTTCTGGCGCTTAACCAGCGATACAAATTCAACATGCTACCTGCCTTATCATTGGTACCACTCGCCCTGGCTCCGCCAAAAGGTTGTTGACCAACTACTGCCCCGGTAGGTTTGTCGTTGATGTAAAAATTGCCGGCGCTGTTTCTTAACCGATCAGTTGCCAATTCCACAGCATATCTGTCTTGCGCTATTATTGCACCAGTTAATGCATAAGGAGAGGTGGCATCAACTAATTTCAATGCTTCTTCAAATTTGTTTTCATCGTATACATACAATGTAAGCACAGGCCCAAATAACTCTTCGCACATGGTAACATATTTAGGATCAGTAGTTTCAATCACTGTAGGCTCAATAAAATACCCTTTAGATTTATCACACTTTCCGCCGGCTATTATTTTCGCATTGCTGTCTTTTTTCTTTGTAGCCATTATATAACCTTCCAGTTTGTCAAAACTCTTTTCATCAATTACGGCATTTATAAAATTGGTAAAATCTTCCGTTGTTCCCATCTTCATTGTCTTCAACTCAGCAATCAGTTTCTTTTTTACTTCAGCCGCTAAATTGGATGGGATGTACGCTCTTGAAGCTGCCGAACACTTTTGACCCTGGTATTCAAATGCACCTCTTGCCAAAGCAGCTACTACCACATCAGCATTGGCACTTTTATGCGCTATCACAAAATCTTTTCCACCTGTTTCACCAACGATTCTTGGATAAGATTTATAGATACCTGCATTGGCTCCAATCGTTTTCCACATGTAATTGAATACGCCTGTGCTGCCGGTAAAATGCACACCGGCAAAATCAGGATGGCTAAAACATATTTCACCCAAAACAGGTCCATCCACAAACACCAGGTTGATTACCCCATCCGGCAATCCTGCCTCTTTTAAAATTTTAATGAATACCTGTGCGCTATACACCTGTGTATGAGCACACTTCCATACAACTACATTACCACACATAGCAGCACTGGTAGGTAGATTACCACCAATAGCTGTAAAATTAAAAGGAGTGATCGCCAATACAAATCCTTCCAGTGGGCGATACTCAACTCTGTTATTCATACCGGCTCCGCTGATCGGTTGCTGGCGATATATTTCACTCAAAAAGTGAACATTAAAACGCAGGAAATCGATCAGTTCACAGGCGGCATCAATTTCTGCCTGGTAGGGATTTTTGCTTTGCCCAAGCATCGTACTACCCACTATATGAGGACGATATTTGCTTACCAGCAAATCGGCTGCTTTCAAAAAAATATTTGCACGGTTCTCCCAACTTAAATCAGCCCATTTTTCTTTTGCCTTTAGTGCAGCAGCAATCGCCTTTTTTACATGACTGGCATCGCCTTCATGATAGTTACCCAACAGATGCTTAATGTCGTGCGGCGGTCGCATTTCCTTTTTATTTCCCGTACGGATTTCTTCTGCGCCGATGTACATTGGAACATCCACTTTTTCACTTTTCAATTCTTTCAGCACTTTTTTTAGCGCCAGTTTTTCTTTACTTCCAGGCGCATAATTCAACACCGGTTCGTTCACCGGCATTGGATAATAAAAATCTCCGTATTGCATAAACCTTAATTTAAATAAAAAAAATTATTTTTTTAATGATGATTACATTCAACAGAAAAAATCATCGTTATAAGGAGGGCAGACTTTCAATAAAAAATACTTCGCTGCTGCATTTGAATGGCTAATGGTTCAATAATTTACTGCGATAATTTTAAACTCTTTTCCCTCCTGTGCAAACCATACCATTCCTGCATCGCTCATTGCCCCTTTGCTATTTCTAAAAATTTGACTAAAATTAATTTTAGCAATAGATAATTTAGCATCTTTTGTAAATACCTGGTCGTAATTTTTTATAAAATCCTCTTCTGTTTTAATAGATTTATTCAATGGATAACGTATCTGTTTTGCCAACTGCGCTTTATCATTGTCCAATACCAACAGTTGTAATTTTTTAATGAACAGTTTGAACCCTTTTACATCCGAAACACCAGCAACTTCCCATGAAGTTGGAACACTCCCATCGCTAAATACGCTATCGTCCTGCATTTCCTCCAGCGTTAGTCCAAATCCCGCAAGTTTATTCGTAGTAGTTGATTTAGGAGAATCGGTTTTAGTGGCTGAGGAATTTGAATTAGGAAATAAATTTTCTGCGGGACTGGTTTTTGTTTCGCTACAGGAAACTATGGAGACGAGGATAGCAAAGGATAAAATATAATGTTTCATCTAATTGAATTTATAAATTAAAATATAAGTTTAAAAGATTGAAATCAATAATGGACTGACATTTGAAATATTCGTTCCGATGCAATTACAATTACCAATCCACTGACCATCCGTTAAGAGGCATCCGCTTCCTTTTCACTCATCAGATATGCTTTAATAAAGCCATCTAGTTCTCCATCCATCACGGGACCTACATTTCCAACCTCAAAATCGGTGCGATGGTCTTTAATCATTTTATAAGGATGAAAAACATACGACCGTATCTGGCTTCCCCACTCAATTTTTTTCTTGGAAGAGTTCGTGGCATCAATGGCCGTCTGGCGCTTGCGCATTTCCTCCTCATACAACCTGCTTTTTAGCATGGCCATTGCTTTCTCCCGATTTTCCCCCTGGGTTCTGGCCTGCTGACACTCTACGATAAATCCACTAGGTCTGTGTGTTAAGCGCACAGCCGTTTCCACTTTGTTTACATTTTGACCACCACTACCGCCACTTCTAAAAAATGCCCAGTCCACATCAGCAGGGTTAACGGCTATTTCAATGGTATCATCTATTAATGGGTAAACGTAAACGCTGGCAAAAGAAGTATGCCGCCTTGCGTTGCTATCAAAAGGACTTATTCTAACAAGCCGATGAACACCGCTTTCAGCTTTTAAAAACCCATAAGAAAAAGGTCCGTCAAATTGAAATGTACAGGTTTTAATTCCAGCTCCATCGCCCCATTGCCAATCGAGCTCAGTTACAGTCCAGCCTTGCTTTTCACCATACATACGATACATGCGTGCCAGCATTTCAGCCCAATCCTGGCTTTCTGTTCCGCCTGCACCACTGTTAATTTGTAATACGGCCGGTAAAGCATCGGTAGGCTCGTTCAGCGTACTTTTAAATTCTGCTTCTTCAATCGCATTATTGGCCTTATCGCAGGCTTCCTTAACTTCTTCTTCGGAAGCTTCGCCCTCTTTCCAAAATTCAAAAAGTACGGCAAAATCTTCTACCAACAATTCCACATCGTTAAACATATTTACCCAATACTCATTAACCTTTGTTTCTTTTAATATGGAAGTGGCCCGGACATTATCATCCCAAAAACCCGGCGAAAGCGAGAGTTGTTTGTCGTTATCAATTTTATATAGTCGGTTAGCGACGTCAAAGAAACCTCCTCAAGACCAGCACACGGTCTCTCATATCCTTCAAATTTTCTGTTGTCATGCGGCAAAAATAAGGGATATTTTTAAACTGGCAAATGAATAAATGCCGGTGAACGGATTACAAATTACTGAAAACAGTAACTAAATTTTCTTAAGTAAGTGGCATCGGATAATTCTACTCTTTAAAATTTGGCTTCAGTGAGCCCGTTATCGTCCTACGTTTGAAACAGCCCAATGACAGATAAAGCATACATCTGAAACGGCCACTTTAAACTTACAAAAAACTAGTTATTCAGGCCTTGGGAAGGTATTTGCAGTAATCTATTTTATGTAAAACGGCATAAAATAAATAACTCGATTGTTGGCCATTCAATTGATACATTTACTACACATTATAATTAGCAAAGGATTATCTGCATCATGAAAACAATTGGCGACCATCTAATAATTTCTGCCTTTCCTGTCATTTCCACCAGCCAGCCAGCAATATTGAAGTTAACTTAAAGATATACGGCCAATAAAAAACCGGCCAACCGTAATCTTGTTACAGTTTGAAGTAAGATTTTTTACATACCCTGTAGAGTGAATTTTTATCAAAAAAAGCACAAAAATAAAAGGATGTAACCGCTTATTCATTAAAACATGCCACATGCTAACTTCGGAGTAAAATATAGCGAACGAGCAACTATTTTTGTTTTGAAAATGAAATGAGGCTAAAGAAAAAATTGTATCAGCAACATACGTTAATAGGTTTTCTCATAGGATAATTGAAAAAACGGGGCCGGATTTCTATCCGGCTCCCTTATTTAGTACCAGTCGCATTTCAATACCTACCCGGAAACATTCTCTTTTGTAAACCGTACTACGATATTATACAATTCATCCGGTACAAATGGTTTCAAAACCATAGCGTCAATTCCCAGCCCTTTTACTTCTTCAGCTACTTCTCCCGGAAGACTAGCGGTGAGGGCGATTATAGGAATAGATATCCCTTTTTCTCTGATTTTGCAGGTTGCTTCATATCCATCCATTACGGGCATATGTAAATCCATCAATATCATTTTATGTCTTTTCAGATCTAATCTATCCAACGCTTGCTGGCCATTTTCAGCAACATCAATTGTGGCACCCCAACTTTCTAAAAAACTCTTGGCCACAAATACATTCATAGCATTATCTTCCACCAATAATATATGGATGCCTTTTAAAGTTCTTTCCTGAGCAGCAGCTAACCCAATTACCGTATCCTTTTTTAGGGACAAAGGGTTGGGATTAACTGTAAATTTTTGCGTAAAATAAAATACGGACCCTTTTCCTACTTCACTTTTAGCCTCCAACAAAACGCCCTGTAATTCCAATATTTTTTTTGAGATGGCTAGTCCCAAACCTGTACCTCCAAAGCTTCTGGATGTAGACGAGTCTGCCTGGGTAAATTGCTCAAAAATAAGTTGTTGTTTTTCTTTTGAAAAACCTACACCAGTGTCTATTATTTTGAATGTTAGGGTAATATTTTGATCAGTTTCTTTTTCAACCAAAATTTCGATTCTAACTTCTCCTTTCTGGGTAAATTTAACTGCATTACCCGCTATATTGCTCATTACCTGCGATAAGCGGGTAGGATCGCCTAGTACGATGGGTAACTTCTTTTCAGGCATTCTCAATTGTACTATAATTCCTTTATCAATTGCAGCATGATGTAAACCTGAAACTATATTTTTAAGTATATGTTCGACATCCATCCCGATGGATTCAAAACTAATTTTACCTGCTTCAATTTTACTAAAATCTAAAATATTATTTACTATCGATAGCAGATTATTTCCTGCAAAAAGCAACACATCCAACTGCTCTTTTTGATCTTTTCTGGGAATATTTTTTAACATCAGATGTGTCATTCCAATCACTGAATTCAAGGGCGTTCTAATTTCATGACTCATGGTAGAGAGGAATTCACTTTTTGCTTTTAACCCTGTCTCAGCCTCTATTTTAGCCTGTTTCAATGAATGAGCAAAACGAAAAGAAAGAATAAGCGATTGTAAAAAGAAAAAAGTAACATAGCCAACGAATATGATCCCTTTTGAAGGAATTACAAATCCGAAATATTCAAGATTAATAAATAATTGAACCAATATCAGCACTCCAATACTAAACAAACCATATGCTGCAGCGGGGCGCTTATTCAGATAAGCCTTGATAAAAATAAAGAGTACATAACCCATACAAAAAAACATCAAAAATAGAAATGGATTTATGATTTGGGTAAATACCAACGGAGTAGTTACAATGGGCGTTATGGTTACCAAGAGACAAAAAACAGATAGGTATTTTGCCAGTGACTTGTAAATATCCTGGGGATAGAGCTGGTGAATGTATTTTAGAAACAGATAAATACTTGCAAAGAGTGTAAAGTACTCAAGCCTAACCGTTAGTTGCCAATTTAAATTCGGGAACACACTGTGTAATGCGTAGAACGAGCTGCCCACTATACGGTAACTATAAACCATGCTAAAAAGCGAAAAGAAAAGCATGGCCTTATCATTCTTTCCAAATAGATACAAACCAAAGAAAAATAAGCCTCCCATAAATAAACAACCTGCCAATAAGAAATCAATAGCAATCCATTGCTGCTTTGCAGTTTGCAGTAAAGCGTTATCACCAATTAGGATTTGCTTTGTCGCACCGCCTTTTGCATGTGAAAAATTTACCAACTGCAAAATAATCTGTAAGGTATCTGCACTTGTTGGCAGTGATAAAGTGTTGGAAACCCAATGCGGCTTATAGCTACCTTTTGTAATGTCTGCGTTGCCATTTTTTGCGAAAACAGATCCGTTTAAGTACAAACGATAGGCACAATACATATCAGGAATAAACAATGCCAGCTCTCTTCGTTTTTTAGGAAGCAAAACAGTTAGTTTGTAGGTAGCATACCCTTGCGGCGAAAGTTGTTCGGAAGCAACCAGATGATCATTCCAAAGTTGTGGGAATTGATAATAGGTAAATATTTCTGCGGTGTCTGTGGGGGATAATAGTTTATTCCACACGAATGCCCATTCCCCACTTAGGGCAACAGCCCGTTCATTCAGCTCAAGAGTTCTCAGATCTGCTATACCTTTTTTTACAATATCAACGTTGTCAAAGGTTTTTGCCTTTTGGCAATGTAAGCCTGTAATTACAATTAATAAAAATGGCAGAAAATATTTAACCATAAACTTTTGAAAAGGTTGTTTTCAGGATTTCTGTAAATATGTAACGATAAAAAAAAGAATTTAGTCGACTACTTGAAAAGAACATGGTCAAATGGTTAAAAAAAGCAAGTCATAGTTGCAGGCTAGTTTCAGCCCTGAAAATATTATTATATAGCGGTCATTTCTATTAAATCAGCATTAAAGTATTTTTAAAATTTCGGACAATGGATGAACGTATGGCATTTAAAGTGATCAAAAGCTTTATTCCTTATAACATTTCTAAAAAAATGGGCTGTATTGAATACAGCCCATTAATTTTGTGTACAACATTTCTTTTTTTTAATAAAACAACAAATTGATTGACTACCTCTGAAAAAGGTTGTAAAGCGTTTGAGCTGAATTTATCAATTAAAGAAGTTTACTGAAGGTTTATTTAAACCAAATCAGTAACTAGCTTGAACACGCTGATGCAAAGTACCAGGGCACTCGATGCTAAAATCAGCCTTACAGCGATCTTTTCCATTTGAATGGGGGTTTTAGGGTGAAGCGGATGTGGTTTCTTGTGATTACCATAAATAACGTCTGGCTGTTCATTTTTAGTATATGCCAGCGAAATTTATTAGTTTTTAATTAAGTGGAAAATGTGTTTAAGGTGTACAAAAACTCCAGGAATCTTACTATTGAATTGATGCCTTTACAACCTTTTTTTATCTGGATTTCCGTTCTAAATTATATTTCGGAAATTCCAATTCTTGTCAAACATCTTAGAATATTATGCGTAACATTAGTGAATTTTTATGCTTTGTAGTAGAAGGGTTTTAAATTAAAGTATGATTATTGCTATACTTTTGTGGTAAAACAACTATCAATGCAATTCAAATTCACTAAAAATATACAGTTTACCAAGTTAATCAAAGCCAATGGAAGATTGAAGGAATTTAACTTTCGTAAACTCAATGAAAACAAAGAAGGAATGTTTACCGTAGACGTGGTAGACGAAAGGGATTCAAGGGTTTTTTTCAATTTACAAAAGACTGACAACAATTGGAAACTGATTAAACAGCCTTTACCGCAATGGGTCTTAGAAAATGAAGCTATTTATCACGAACTAATTGAAGAAGAGTTAAAAAATTTCTGAATAAAAAGGTAGTCAAGTTTCCCTTTATTTCATTTTAAAGTTATCCATTCATTGCAAATTGACTATTATTGGCATTTAATGGATAACTTTCTTCTTTAAACCCATAAGGCAATGAAAAAAACAATTGGTATTCTACTGTTAATGGGATCTTTTTTAATAGGCTTTAAAGATTTCGTACAGGCCCAATCGGCAACTTCCAAATTAAAACCTGTGTTGAACCATATCGCAGTTTATGTAGTTGACCTGAAAACAAGTACTGATTTTTACACCCATATCATTCACTTAGATACAATACCAGAGCCTTTTCATGATGGGCGGCATACCTGGTTTGCCATTGGTCCGGTTGGGCATTTACACATTATACAAGGAGCCAAAGAATTTACGGCACACGATAAGAACAATCATCTTTGCTTTTCCGTTGAATCTATTGCCGATTTTATAAACATTTTGACGACGAACAGTATCAGCTATGAAGACTGGGCGGGTGAAAAAATGAAAATTACAAACCGAGTGGATGGGGTTCATCAAATTTATTTAAAAGATCCGGATGGATACTGGCTGGAAATAAATGATGCAAAAAATTAACAGTTATTCTGCTCCATTATTTTCAAATTAATATTACAGAGACTACACTCAGCAAGCCTATCGCTTACTACAAGAAGAACCATTTAATTTATGGATTATTTGATGAGCAAAAAGTGGATTGCTTAGCGAAAGCTGATGTTTATAAAAAAAGACAAATCATCTGCAATACATGGCCTTGATTTTTATTCATATAAATCATTTAAATCGCATTGTGCCAATTGAACAAACAGTTCACTTATCTTTTCTGTAACAGCTTTAAAATATTTTTCACCTTTTTCGCTTGTAGCAGCAGAGGGGTTACCAACTCCAGTGTCGGCAGAAATTTGTGACCATTTTCGTTCTGCCCAAACCCATTTTTCATCAAATGCCTTAATCTTCATTTTCTTCTCGGTGCCTGTGCCTGCTTCATTCAATGGAAGCACCAGTTCGGGTTTTAAATACAATACCACACTGGTTTCCATCTCATCCGCATGATCGCCTTCTGCGTCAAAATAAATTGATTTATCCATCGCCTGAAACCAATTGCAAGTGCTCAAAAACATTTTGGGAAAACGTAACCCCAATTCTCTTAACATTGGTTTAAAATCATTACCTCCATGGCTGTTCAAAATAATCATTTTAAAAATACTCTGGCGATTCAATACTTCTATAATATCTGCAAGGATGGCCAATTGTGTACTTGGATTCAGATTAATATCGAGTTTGATATCGGCCTGCCCTGTGTTCACACCGAATGGAATTGTAGGCAGCACTATTATTTTAGCGCCCTTCTCCCAGGACAAACTGGCGGCTTTTGCTGCGATGAAATCTGCTTCAAAAATATCTGTACCATAAGGCAAATGGAAATTGTGTGCTTCAGTAGCTCCCCATGGCAGAATCGCCAGATCAATGTGAGCATCTTTAATATTTTTCCAGTTTGTTTCGGCTAAAATAAATGGTCTAATCATATTAAATTCATTTAATCAAAAGTAGTGCAAATACAGTTACTTGTATGTGGCAAAATCAGCTACATCTCTTTAACAGAGAAAGTAAATACCGACTCAGAAACTAACCAAAAAGGAGGTATCCTTTTCTAAAAAAACACCCAGTCCTTCATGTGAATTTTTAAAATTGGCGTATTAAAGCTGGAGAAAATTTATGAATAAAATAGTGGCTTTTTACCGGCCTCTCAAGAACAATTTCATCATTCGCTCCGACCACCATGGTGCTTGTAAAACACCCCTGGTTCCCATACCATTTAGCATAAACATCCGGGGAATATCAGCATGTTGTTTTACAATTACTTCCCTGTTTTTAGTAGTAGGTCTGGTGGCTGATTGGTGATTAATTACGCTATAACTCTTTTCCAGCAAAGCATCTAGTTGAAATTTAAGGAACACTTTATCTGCTTCATCCGGTTGGGCGTTATTGTTATTCCAGTGATAGGTGGAACCCACCTTAAAAAAACCATTCTCTTTTTCAACCATGTATATACTATTCTTTTTAATGATCCGATTCATACCTGCCTGATCACATTGTATCGTTAGCAGATCGCCCTTGCACGGGATTATAGCTTCCTTAAAAAACGGATTATTGACCGCCCGGTAACCTTCACAAAAAATGATATTTTTAAACGTTATACCTTGGTACACCATTGCATCCTTACCTATCTGTAAATCCGTATAAATAAATTCAGCTTGCAGCAAAGCTCCATTTCTGTTCAGCCAGTCGGCAAAACCTTTAATCAATAAACCACAATCTACCCAGCCTGAATTATTTATTTCACAAGCCCCTATCTCCTGTTTTAGATTGGGCAATCTTTTTGGAGTGGTCAATATTAATTCCGAATAAGTACATTTTGCTGATTTTGCTATCCAATCATTTTGTTCAGATTCAGCATTGTAAACCTGGTAAACATTTTCGAGGTGAAGAAAGCTACAGCCAATCAACTGTTCGATTGCCTGATAAGTTTTTACCGCAAAGGGAATTTGTTGCAATACCATTGGTTGAATGGTTTTTCTCTTACCGGTGATTGGCGTAAACATGCCTGCTGCTATCCTACTGGCTGTGTTGGCATCGCCTGGATCTATCACCATAAAAGGAATCCTTTTTAAGTAAAGCATAAAAGCCATCAATGACCCTGCGATACCCTGCCCCACTATGATTGTATCCGTTTCCCGCATGTTATTACTTCATGATTTTAGTAGCCGCTGCCGTATCCAAAAACCAGTCCAGTGCGCCATCACCAGGACGAATCATCCGTGCGGGGTAATGTAAAATGTCATCTGCGCCTTCCAGCACATTTTCAACCGCAGATGCTTTTGCTGCGCCATACACCAGAAAGGCTACCCGGTGTGCCAGATTGATTAAAGGGGCCGTAAAACTAACCCGGTAAAGCAACTGGTCTGGCAGAAAAACTGCTTTCACCGAAGCTTCCGACTCATGCAAAATTTCTGTAAAAGGAAATAAGGAAGCGGTATGTGAATTATCGCCCAATCCTAGCAATACCAGATCGAAGCGGGGTTGGCTGTCATCAAAATGTTGTTGAATTTTTTGCAGGTAATTAGCAGCAGCATCGGTCGGCGATAGCGATGTATCAACAGGAAAAACCTGCGAGGCATCAATACCCAATGGCACAAATAAAACTGTTTTTATCATTAAAAAATTGCTAGCCGCATCAGTAAGCGAAACATATCTTTCATCCCCCAAAAAAAAGTAGACTTTACTCCAATCAACTCTTTCACAAAAGTCAGGGGAAGATAACAATCCATACAATAATTCCGGAGATGAACCACCTGAAAGTGCAACCGAAAAACGACCCTTCTTCTTAATGGATTTATTGGCCGAATCAATAAAATAATCGGCCAGTTTTGCAAGCAATTCTTCTACGGTATCAGATATGTGCAACGTCATCGTGTAACTATTTTTTATGATGGATTGGAAGTGTGAACCAATGATAGCCATCTTGTGCAATCAATGCTTCCGCTAATTCGGGTCCCCATGTATCTGCTGCATAATTCGGAAAACTTAAGCTTTGTTTGCTTTCCCAGGCATTTAATATCGGCATAATCAGCTCCCATGCAGCTTCTACCTGGTCGCTCCGCATAAATAAAGTTTGATCACCTTGCATTACATCCAGCAGTAGCGTTTCATAAGCTTCGGGCGTATCACCCGGATAAGTTCCCTTATAATCAAATACCATATCAACAGGATTTAAAACCATATTTAAGCCCGGTCTTTTTGCCTGCACCTGTAAGCGTATACTCATTTCCGGTTGTATGCTAATGATGAGCCTGTTTTGTTCCCAGCTTTCTGAGGCCTCCACTGGAAAAATAGAATGAGGTACACTTTTGTACTGTACGCTTATCACAGAAGAGGATTGCTGCATCCGTTTACCCGTGCGTACATAAAATGGTACGCCCTGCCAGCGCCAATTGTCTATAAAAAACTTGACGGCTGCAAAGGTTTCTGTATTGCTTTCTTCTTTTACATTCTTTTCCTGTCGGTAACCAGGTACCTCTTTTCCTTCCAACCAACCCTCGCTGTACTGTCCCCTTACCACCGACTTTTTTATTTCACCGGGTATAAATTTCCTCATTGCCCGCAACACATCCACCTTACGATCACGTATTTCATCTGCACTAAAACTCACTGGCACTTCCATTGCAAAAATGCAAAGCAGTTGCAGGATATGATTTTGAACCATATCCCTTAAAGCTCCTGACCGTTCGTAATATCCGCCGCGATCACCAACGCCCATTTGCTCGGTTACTGAAATTTGAACATGATCAATAAAATTCCTGTTCCACTGTGGCTCAAAAAGTGAATTGGCAAAGCGGAAAGCCATAATATTTTGTACTGTTTCCTTACCAAGATAATGATCGATGCGATAGATCTGCTTTTCATCAAAAATACCTTGCAGCAATTTGTTCAATTCCTTTGCAGAATCAAGATCGTGCCCAAAAGGTTTTTCGATCACAATTCTTGTTTTTGCAATATCAGTACACAGTGCATTTTTCGAAATATTTTCTGCTATTAATGGAAAAAATTGGGGTGAAACGGCTAAATAGTAAATGACGTCTGCGCTAGTTTTCCAGGCTTCATTTTGCTCCTTAATTTTTTTTGAAAATGTGGCATAGGTAGCGGCATTACTAATATCAGAAACATAGTAGCTAATATGCTCCGAAAATGCTGACCATTTCTTCTTATCGGCCTTTCCCTTTCTTGAAAACTCATTAATTCCTTTTAAAAGTAAAACCCTGAATTCTTCATCCGTTAGTTTTGTGCGCCCGGTACCAATGATGGTAAACTGTTCAGGAAGCCAGCCATCGAGAAATAAATTATATAAAGCTGGTGTTATTTTCCTTGCATTCAAATCACCGGTTCCGCCAAAAATTATAAAAATAGTTGGTTGCGCTTTAATTGTTTTCATAAATAAATTGATGTGTGATGAGAAAAAAGAAGCAGTTAAGATTATTCAACCAATGCACATTGCATTAATTTTCTAATCCGATACTAAAAGTTGACAAATCATTACAGTAACAAAAAAAATTATTGTATAAAAAGTTTGATTAATCCAGCCAACAGCCTCTATTCAAAAGGCCGCTCTGCTTTCCGCTAAAAAAATAAAAGCTGAAATTGTAATGAACAAAGATAAATTAGTTAAAACTGTTTTATGGACCATCCAGTAGTGTTAATCCATACTAAATTATGATGAGCAAAATTATCAACTCAATAAAAATCCCTTTTGCAGCATCACAATTCGAAAAAGAATTAAAATTAGTTGTGCAACCTAATTCCATTCTGTATGAAAACCACCATCCTTTCCAATCAACTCGTAAGTATGAGCACCAAAATAATCCCGCTGTGCCTGAATCAGGTTAGAAGGCATATTTCCGGTTGTGATAGCATCAAAATAGCTGATTGAAGAAGTGTAAGCAGGTATTGCAATACCTGCACTAACGGCACCGGACACAATGGTACGAATACCAGGTAGGGTTTCATTTACGAGGCCCTGCACTTTATTATCCAACAATAAATGTTCAAGAGCCGCATCCTTTTGGAAGGCGCTATATATCTCCTCCAAAAAAGCAGAACGGATGATACAACCACCTCTCCAGATCTTGGCAATGTCTGCCAAATTTAATTGGTACTCATATGCGGAAGAGGCTTTTGAAAGCAGGTGCATTCCCTGGGCATAGGTAGTAATCATTGCAAAGTAAAATGCTTGCTCCAACCATACCAGGTATTCATCTTTATTGATGTTTGAAAAATTATTTCCGTCATTTTTAAATGAATTATCTAATTGCGTGCGAAGGGACTTATACCTTGAGAGATCTCTCATTGCAACAGCGGTATCAATTAAAGTTACGGGTAGTTGTAAATCCATTGCAACCTGCGAGGTCCATTTACCCGTGCCCTTTGAACGGGCTTCATCTTTGATGTCATCCAGCAACAAATGGTCTTCGCCCGGCTTTTTAAAACTAAAAATATCTCTTGTAATTTCAATTAAAAAAGACTGTAAACGGCCTTCGTTCCATTGTGCAAATATTTCTTGTATGCCCTCATTTTCCAGCCTTAATCCTTTTCTCAATAACTCATACGTTTCGGAGATCAGTTGCATCAGCCCATACTCAATACCATTGTGAACCATTTTTACAAAATGCCCCGACGCTCCGGGGCCAATATAAGTTACACAGGGTTCGCCATTTACTTTTGCCGCGATGGCTTCAAAAATATACTTTACATGCTGGTAAGCTTCTTTATTACCACCGGGCATCATACTCGGCCCTTTTCTTGCACCTTCCTCGCCACCAGACACGCCCATCCCAAAAAAGTTAAAGCCCTTAGCATCCAAATAAGCTACTCGTCTATTTGTATCAGTAAAATGCGAATTTCCCCCATCAATAATCAGGTCGCCCTTATCTAATAAAGGGATTAATTCTTCAATTACATCATCCACAATTTTACCTGCCGGCACCAGCATCATCACCGATCTAGGCTTTTCAAGACTTTGTATAAATTCATTTAAAATGTTGAAAGCTTTTACTGGCTTGCCGGCTCTTTCCTTTTGCAGCAAATTGTTTTTTTCAATATCCTTATCATAGCCAGCTACTTTAAAATCATGATCGGCCATGTTTAATAAAAGACTTCGCCCCATTGTACCAAGACCTATCATGCCAAATGAATAACTTACTTTTTCCATGTTTTAATATTTTTGGATGAACATGTAAATTAGAAAAATTCAGCGCTTGATCAACAACTTTTTTTTGCTTTAACAAATCAATTACCCCACCACAATTTTGCCCCGCCTTTAATGCCATCTTCATTTGAAACAAGGATAATATTTTTTTCCAATTCTATATTTATTTTGCTTGAATTACCGCCACCAATATACAAACAATCGTAGTTGAATACTGTACTAAGAATACCAATCATATTGCCTATCCGCTCATTCCATTTTTCTTCCCCTTCATCTTCTAATGCTTTTTTACCGATGTATTTGTCGTATATAACGTTAGTCATAAAAGGATGCTGCGATAGTTCAAGATGGGGAAGTAACACCCCATCCAACAAAAGTGCCGAGCCAAGACCTGTACCCAGCGTAATCACCAATTCAAAACCTTTTCCGCTCGCAATACCTAACCCTTGCATATCTGCATCATTGATCACCCTTACCGGGCATTTAAATTCAACGCAAAGCAAATTCTGCAACGCTACACCGTGCCATTTAGTTGGTGCAAGGCTGGGAGCTGAAAATACGATCCCGTCCTTTACATAACCCGGAAAACCGATAGATATTTTATCATAATCTGGAAATTTTTCCGCTAAATCTCTTAAGGCAGCAATCAATTTTGTAGGTCCTGGTAAAACGGGAGTTGTTTTGGATTTACAAGCCGTTTGCAAGTTACCCATGGTGTCTAAAAGTGCTGCCTTGATAAAAGAACCTCCAATGTCAATGGAAAGAATTTTGTCAGCGGATTTTGATTGCTCCATTTTCATTTTTTGTAAATAATGAGATCAATGCACCAGGCAAAGAATTTTTATGACACAAGTTCAAGGCAGAAATTACACCGATTAACAAAATCTTTGACTCGTAATTCGTAATTCAAATTGATTAAACCACATGTATTTATTATTGACTTAAATTTCTCTTGGTTCAAAACAAAAAGACTTGTTTTGGGCGAAAACTATGAGGATATAGATTTCAGCCCTTCATGAACTTATACTTTTAGAATATTACAAGGAACCTCCCTCAACCAACTTCGATTCAAGGGTAATTTCCTGAAGGAACGTATTTCCTTTTAAACAACTCATCATGCGCTTAAAGGCAAGTTCGCCAAGATTGTAGCCACTGGTTTCCACATAAGTAATAGCTGGATTATAAATAGTGGGAATAAAGCCATTACTGATGGATATAACAGCAATATCATCGGGCACTTTTATACCCATTTGATAAATGGCCTGCATTGCACCAATTAATATTTCATCTACCATACAAAAAATGGCATCTGGTCGCTTACCTTCTGCAAGCGCTTTTAATGTAATAATTTTAGCTTCTTCTACGCTTAGGGGAAAGCCGGTAATAAGGTTGGCATCTGGTGCATTGGTGCTAAATGTTTGTTGAAAAGACTGAAGTCGTTTCTTGGAGATAGACAGATTAAAATGTCCGAATAATGCCAATACATTTTTTTTATTTTTTGCTATCAAAGCCAGTGCAGCAATATTTGCAGCGGCTTTATCTGCCAGGCAAATCTTATTGCAAACATCATAATCAGGAACTCTATCAAAGAAAAGAATTGGAATATTTTGCTCCTGCAGTTTTAAAAAAAGGTCAATATTTTTTGTTTCCTGTGTGATGGATACAAAAATACCGGCGATCCTGTTATTTTTCAGCAGTTTTAAGTTGGCAGACTCAGCCTCTGCACTTTCGCCCGACTGCATAATGAGTACAGAATACTGTTGAAGCCTTGCATTCTTTTCCACTGCAGCGATAAAAGAGTCATAAAAAAAGTTGTTGATCGAAGGCACCATGATGCCAAAAATATCGCTCGTTTTATTTCGCAGGTGAACGGCGAAACTATTGGGTTCGTAGTCCATGACTTCTGCCAATTCGATTACCCTTCTTTTCGTTTCAGCGGAAATATCCGGATGGTTTTTAAGGGCCCTCGAAACAGTAGATACACTCAATTGCAATTTTTCTGCAAGTTTCTTTAGCGTACTATTTTGATGCATACAAAATCTCTATAATATTGGTACAAGCAATTTGAAATAAACGAACAGCAATATTCAATGTGGTTGTTTAAGATTGTTGGTAATCAAAATTTTCTGATAAAATTTTCTCAATACCCGCTGCTGTAATAGTAATAATGAGCGTGTCTAGTTGCTTTGTTATAACCAACCCATCCTGCTCCAACAATTGCAAATGCTGCTGAATTACACTCCAATCCTGGTATTGCCGTAAAATAATTTCCCTTGGCCTACAGGGATATGAAGCTGGATGGGGATCCTGCCTTGTGATGTTGTATATAGTTTGCAATGTTTGGTAACGAGCTTCCATTCATTAAATATATTTAAAATAAGGATTTCTAAAATAAAATTTACTAACATTCCTATGAGAAAAAAGTGGACAGAAAGCTTAAAAAAAACAAAACCCTTTACCATCAAAGGTTTACAGGTGAAATATATTCCAGAAAAAAGAGTCATTATTTTTTTTCAAGGAGATGAAATTGCATTGCTTACCCACAGAAAACCGAAAAAAGGATATGGAAAGATAACGGTTACTTCCATGCATTTCGCAAAAAACGCATCCAATTGCCATGCATGATGTTTTCAATATCGGCGTTGGTATATCCTCTTTTTGTAAGTAATGCAGGAACGGTTTGCAAATCAGCGATGGTATCCAGATCATATGGACTCTGCTCTTTACCAAAACCGCCGTCTAAATCGGTTCCAAGCCCTACGTGCAACGTGTTACCGGCAAGTTGGCAAATATGATCCATATGATCAATCATCGATTCAAGATTGCAGCCCATTTGCGCCGGCAGCGATTTACCACGAATCCAATCTGGCACCATCATCCAGGCATCCAAAGCGCCTCCAATTATCGCCCCCTTTTCAATCAATACCTTTATCATTGAGTTGCTAAACTGCCTGTTGTGATTTACAAGTTGTCTGCAATTATTATGACTCGCCCAAATATGTCCGTTAAAAATCTCCATGGCATCCCAAAAAGCATCATCACATAAATGTGTAGCATCCAGTACAATATTTAAACGCTCCATTTCTTTCAACAATTCAATGCCGATTTCATTCAAATGGCCACTGGCATCGGTACCGTTGGCATAACGCCCTGCACCATAATGAGCAGGACCGATAGCACGCAGCCCATAGGCATGTGCAACCTGTAAATAATCCAGATTTACCAGTGAGTCTGCACCTTCCAGACTTAGGATGTACCCAATGGGTTTTACATTGGTTGGCCCCGTTTTCATCCATAGGTTGAGGTGTTGTTCAAGGCCGGGGAGATCTTTAATCATTACCATTTCGCCGGCGGATTCCATGGCTTTGTACCACGCCAGTTGTGCTTGTGTAGCGGCCCATGCCTGCTCGGGCGAATGCCAGCCGGGGAGCGAATTTCCGGGTGCTACATAACGGGCTATTTGTGTAGCTACTACCAGGCCTACATTACCTTTTCGCAATTCGGGCAACGCAACTATACCGCTTCCCCTGCCTGGCAAATCAGTCATGCCATTTTCTCTTTCCCTGATTTCAGGAACAGGTAAACGTAAATTACGATTCCATTCTATAGCATTCATACTGAGGTCCAAATGTGCATCAATTGTAAACATTCGCAGATTAATTATCTTTTGTAAATTGGTCAGTCATGTTTTCCTGTTTTAGCGCCAATCCCTTTTTGGAAGACTGCTTTTTTTATGGCAACACCTGCCTGTTTAATTCTATATTCATTCTTTTCGGTTGAATGCAACGTAAAGATCAATCAGCAGGTTGTGTGCCAATAAATTTAACTCCAATTAATTCAGGGATTTTTAAATTACGATTTTTCGCCTCCTTGCTGCGACCTGCCACTCGTCAATGGCGGAATTATTTTCTATCACTATGGCTGTTTCATATAGGGCTACGGTTGGACAAATATGCACGGGTACACCATACAAAATAGCGCCGGGTTTATATAATGTTGAATCGGCCACTTTCAATACCAGGTGCTCTTCGCTTTGGAATACCGGTGATGCATCCGGCGCATTTAAAAAATGTACCCTTGGTAAGGGATTTTCTGCAGCAACAGATTTATGTCCGAGATCTGCTACAATGGTATTTTTATCGATGACAGAGATTACCCTGCTGATTACCAACGCTGCATAATCGAAGGGTTCATCGGGCATTTTATGCTTGTATCCCCAATCCCAAAAGATGAATGTTCCGGGGCTGCACTCAACAGTCGTATGTGCAGCATAGATAGCAAATGTAGGTGAACCGCCGGCAACAATAAATAATTGGGTATCACTGACGGCTTTAATTGTTTCGGCTAGAATTACTACTTTACTAAAACCTTGTTCCACATGCTGCTTGCGCTGCACTAAATCTGTATCACGTATTTGCCCATCGTAGGCATGCAGGCCAATCACTTTTATGGAGGGTAACAATTCTATTGCCTCAAACAATAACGAAGCTTTTTCTGGCGCAATACCCGTGCGATTCATACCAATGTTTAAATCGATAAAAACCTCCACTGCAATTTTTTTTTCAATACCCAGTTTTGACAATTGGCCGGCAGATTGAATATTATCAACCAGACAGGAAAAACGGGTAGTTGGATAATTTATTAAGAGCTTTATAAACCGCTCCAGTTTAGGGCCTACAGGTTGGTAAGCCAGCAATACATCCGGGGCCTTAATCATCGCCAGCATTTCCGCCTCTGCAATGGTGGCGCATTTAAATTTTGTAATTCCTGCATCCAGCATCAGTTGGCATACTTCTGAAATTTTATTGGTCTTAACATGCGGACGAAGCCGGTCAACATCATTATTGACCATCATCTTAAGCAATCGAATATTTTCGATTATTCGATGCTTATAAACAACCAATGCAGGTGAGTCGATGGTATCTATATTTTTAATTTCGTACCAATTCATAGGTTTATTTTTTTAAAGTATGACAAGGTTTACAAATTGTACAATTAAAGTTCCTCAACGTTACCAGAGTTGAACGGAGCGTCGCCAATGCAGCTTCACAAAGCTTCTCTGCTAAGTACATCATTTTTATGCCAGTTCAAAGATGCATTCAATTTCAACCGGAATGTTGCCTGGAAGCGATCCCATGCCCACAGCGCTTCTTACGCCAATGCCATCATCATTACCCCAAACTTTTGCAAATAATTCGCTGCAGCCATTGATTACATATGGATGCTTTTCAAAATCGGCTGTACAATTTACCATGCCCAATACTTTGATCACTCTTTTGATTTTATTGAAAGATCCAAGGTTGTGTTTTAAGGTTGCAAGAATGGCCAGTCCAACCTGCTGTGCTGCCCGCTTCCCATCCTCCATATTCATATCGGCCCCAACCCGCCCGATGATGAGTGAGCCATCTTCCCTAACTGTTCCATGGCCGGAAAGATAACAGAAATTGCCCACCACCAAAAAAGGTTTATACACGCCGAGGGGTTTGGGTGGCGGTGGAAGTGTTAAGTTTAAGGCTACAAAATTTTCGTCGGGAGTCATAGTGAAAAATTTATCAATGAATGAAATAATTGAGCATCAAAATTACGACTAGCCCGGTTACAGAAACCAATGTTTCCATAAAGGACCATGTTTTAATGGTGTCTTTTACGGAGAGATTGAAGTATTCTTTGAACATCCAGAAACCGGGATCGTTTACATGTGAAAACATCAGGCTGCCAGCGCCGGTAGCCAACACCATCAGGTTGGGATCTGCGCCTGATGTGAGAATCATTGGCGCTACAATGCCGGCGGTTGTTAATCCTGCAACTGTTGCTGAGCCCAATGCCACCCTGATGATAGCCGCAATACTCCAGGCTGCAATCAATGGCTGAATATCCATCGTGTGGAGTGTATCCGCAATCTGGATGCTGATGCCACATTCAATCAATACTTGCTTTAACCCTCCGGCGCCACCTAATATTAGGATGATCATGGCGATGTCTTTGATGGCATCTGCCATGGGTTGCATTATCTCATTTATTTTTTTGCCTTTGTTTAAACCAAGACTATAGCAGGCAAACAACAAGGTAATGGTCATGGCAACTAAGGGATCGCCAATTGCCTGCGCCAGTTTTGAAAACGTATTGGGTGTATGCACGGTTAGCGTAACAATAGTATTTACTGCAATTAAAATTACGGGGAGCAGTGCGGTAAAAACGCTGTTGAACATAGATGGTAATGCTTCATCAGGAATATCTTTTCCCCTAAATGTTTCCAATGGTTTTACCGTGTACTTCTTTAACGTGAGCGCAAACAATGGTCCGGAAATCAATATAACTGGTATGGCTACCAGTAGTCCGTACAAAAGAGTAAGACCGAGATCGGCATTAAATTGTTTTACCAATGCGGTTGGCGAAGGATGTGGTGGCAGGTAACCATGGGTAACCGACAACGCAGCCAGCATTGGCAAACCAATGTACACAGCAGAAATATTATAACGATAAGACAACGTAATAATCAACGGTACTACCAAAACGAAGCCGGTACCATAAAAAAGCGGTATACCAATAATAAAACCAGTCAACAACAAAGCCCACATGATGTATTTTCTCCCAAACACCTTCATTAAGCCGCCCGTTATTTTTTGCGCAGCGCCGCTATCTGCAATAAGCTTACCTAGCATGGCTCCCAGGCCAAGAATGACAATGATAGAACCCAGTAAATCGCCTACCCCTTTTTGAATGGCATTGGTAATCGTGGCAACATTCATCCCGTTAGCAACGCCGATTAACATTGATACTAAAATAAACGCCAGGAATGGATTTAGCTTTGCCCAGGTAATCAGTAGTACAAGTAAAATGATACCAGCAATCAGGATGACAAATGACATAACAGAGAAAAAGATGAAAGTTAAAGATATCGTTTTTTTGATGCAGGGCGGGTGATTTAGCTTACTTTTCAAATCAATTTACGGCTTGCCTACGCTTCTATTTCCCTCCTGCTTAGTTAGATAATAGTATTTTGCCATTCGGTAATTGTTAGTACAAGCCACAGCAATAAAGCAAAGGAAAACAAATAAACGAAGAAACCCTTGCTCCTGTAAAAATATCTTGCTACAAACAGCACAATCCTAAAGCAACAATGACCAGGTAATAACCCGGCCAATATTATAATCAAAACCCTTGTAAATTGTCTATAAATTTGATCGTTCTTCACTTAACAACCACCTTCTAAGAAGGTGGGTTGAATACATCGGGCATAGCCCTCTTTAAGACTCTGATGGTGGAGAGAATAAGTCGAAATTCCGGGTGTGCCCCTCTTCCTTCTTATCCTAGCCTTCTTGATATATGACGTATCGCCTTATTATATCTTCATCTACCCCAACTGTGTTGACAAAGTAACCTCTTGACCAAAAATGATTTCCCCAATAAGGCTTCTGCTTTAATTTAGGATAACTTTTAAATAGTTTTATTGCAAGCTTTCCTTTTAGGGTTCCCATCAAATCTGATATTGAAACTTTAGGGGGAACAGAACATATAACATGCACATGGTCTATTTGAACATTCAACTCTAAAATCTCTACTCCTTTCCATTCGCAAAGCATCCTGAGATCATTTTCAACCAAGACCTTAACTTCGCCAAACAACACCCTGAAACGATACTTGGGTGTCCATACTAAATGGTAGTCACATTTATGTACAACGTGTGATAGTTTCTTATACTTGCTACTTGCCATATCATAAAGTTATGGCATAGCCATCAAAACATTACCACCGCCAAAGGCGGTGGTTTTTTAAGGACAAATAAAGACACTATAACAACTGCTTAAAGTCGCTCTAATTTGATTTACCAAATTCATCTGCGATTTCATTCAACGCATTTTCTGAGATGGTTTTACGGCGTTCATCAACAATGATCCTGTATCGAAAGCTAACCGACTCACCTTTTTTAAGTGAAAGATTTTTAGATGATTTCCCATTTGTAAATACTTTTTCGCCTAGCGGATTGGCTGCAAATAAGCCATACCCACGGGCATGCCAAAACGTAGGATAATTGGGGTTGGCAGGATGATCAATTACCGTTATACTAATAGAATCATTTCCCATTTTACCATACACTTTACACCAGCGTGCCCTGCTACTCCAAACATCATCGCCCTGCTTTCCTTCACTACTTAAATAATTACCATTTGCAACATTATCTGTCCCTCCTTTTATGATGGTTACATTCCCTTTATCATCAGTAAATTTTTGATCTTTATCCGTTGGCATTTGCAAAGCATGAGCCAGCCTGATCCCGAGCAATCCATCTTTCACATCTGTAAAAAGTGCATCCACCGTTGCCGTTAAAACCGTCGTCCTGTCGACAATGCGCTGTTGTTTGGTACCGCTAAACTCAAAGTGGGTATTTTCTTCAACCAGCGTTTCATTGTTTTGATTGGTCCAATTGGCATGGTAAGACAATTTACCTGTTGTGCCATTCGACAACCCGGTAATCTTATCCGTCTTTATCCAGCCATATTTATTTTTTCTATCGGCGGGAATGGCGTAAGAATTGTTCCAGAAATCAAGCCCGTTTAAATTTTCATAATTAAACCAGATGCCGATATGATGTGGATGATCGTTGGGATCTTCTGGCTGTGGATTCAATGGAAATCCCCTTGTAACAACTGTTCCATTCGCAGAATGCACTGGAAAAAGCACTGGCTTCTCCAGTGTATCAGGATACAGAAAACTGGTAAATAATTTTCCTCCAATAAAAACATCAACTTTTTTTTCAGTTGCAGATCGTAGTATTTTCACAGGTTGCGCTTTTTGGGCTGTGAGACTTAAGACCAAGGCGGTACATACAAAATGTACAATCAAAATTTTAAAGATGTAAAGCATAGTTAAACTGTTTAGAGCAGATTGAGGCATGAAAGCAATTCCATTACTAATCAGGAGCAAGTTACTTGATGTAACTGACTAAATGAACTACAATTAGTTACTAAATTCATTATTTAAAAAGAAGGGTATTTGTTGCTCCGATAAGGCCTTGTACCAGTAGACAACAGCATCAATTGTTATCTTTTTTACAACTGAATCAATAAACCAGTTACTATTGCAAATACTATACTCATTAAAGTACCCACAACCAGGTATTCTGTTTTAATTTCTGGACGATCCCTTTCATTAAACCGTATGATACCTTTTGCAGCAACCAGCAAACCTATAGCAGAATACTGACCTTGTATTACAAAAACCAAAATTATCATACGCTCGATTATCCCAATCCATTTGCCAGCATTGGCAAGACTTTCAGCATCCGCTATTTTATTACGCCAGCGACTTGTAAACTGTCCAATTAAAATACCAGTTGGAGTAGTCAGGAAAACAAAGGCAGTGATGGTTTTCCAAAAAGCAGGCTGTTGATTTAATAGCTGTAGCGCATCTTTTACCTGTTGCAATTGTACAAAACTAAAATACCAGCAACAAAAAATGATCATTAGGTGCAGTAGCTGATCGATCAAAAAAAATATTACCGTTGGCTTTTGGTAAGATTTCCAACCATCGATGAGGATATGGGTAATTAAGATAACGATTGCCACCAGCCAATACTGCCATCCGATGATTACCAAAGCAAGTATCGCAGTAACCAGTCCATGCAGGTATAATTTTCCTGAGACAAAATGCTTTTTAGTCCGCTCATCCACCCAGCTTTTAGGTTGTAATATAAAATCGCTGATAAGATGCGACAGAATCAATTTTGTTAACCAGACACTTTCGATTATCATGATAATTGATTGACTATATTTTGATATTGCTGCAATAACTTTTCAATCTCTGCCCATCTGCCGGAACTAACATGCTGATGAATCGTACTTTTCGACCGCTTCAGCTTTTCAGCTACTACTTGCTGGGTTTGCCCCTTTAGTAATTCAAAAATGACCGTTGCCTGTTTAGAAGTCATCACTTTAAAAATAGCATTTACATAGTCTGCAATCACCTGTAGCCCTTCATGGGCAAGCGAATTGGCTGTGCTGATAGCCAGCCTGGTATTGGTTTTTGAAATGTCGTCAAAAGATCGGCCTGACAAAACAAAGGCCTCTCCTTTTGCAGTACTCAACGTTTTTACCGGTGCTTTTACCGAACCAATACCGATGCTTATGCGAACGTCAGTTGCCGTATTTTCAGCGTTGCCAGGCAATATACAAATGGCTGCTGTTCGGCATAACAATGCAGTTTCAAGAGCCATTGCTGCATTTTTTTGATATACCTGAAAACTATCACCCCTGTAAAATTCAAACTGGTAAGGCAGCAATACATCCTGTAACATCAACAGCAACTTTTTCTCCTTTGCTGGTTTAAGTTTGGTAGAGTTTACGATATCGCCGGTTAAAACTGCTTGAATTGCCATTATTAATGATTACTTCGATGTAAATATACAGCTTTCAGGTTGATTCGTATAATTAAACGAATTTTTACTTAATTCGTATAAATAAACGAACTTTTAACTAATTCGTATAAGTAACCGAACTTTTAAATAATTCGTATAAGTATACGAACTGATGATTAGTTCGTATAATTAAACGAACTTTCAAATAATTCGTATGAGTACACGAACTTGTAATTATCCGGTATTAATCCACGATTGTTATAGCATTGGTGTAAACGTAAACCCGAAGGCCAGGTAGCAATTACATATGATTAAAACATCAGGCAAAGATTGAAATAACATTCGATCAACAGATAGTAGCCTACTTTAATAATCAACCTCCAACGACTCAACGGATATTTGCTTCTATACGATGGCATTGATGTAGGGTTGCAACCAGGTGCTATTTTACTAAACCAAAACGACTTTAGAAGGGCTACAGTATAGCAGCTAAATACCCGAACAGTAAATTCTAAAATGCTACAGCCGGTAATAAAGGACTAAATTTGAATCCTTAGATTTCTGCCATCAACTTAATCAATTAAGAAAATGAATCTCCAACCAATATTCAGCAAAATAAAAGCCAACTGGAAAAGCATTATTGTTTATAGCTTTCTGCTACTAGTGATTTTAAATCCCGCAGCCAAAACATGGCTGCTCAGGCAATTGGTTTCAATTGGGTTATTCAATGCAACAATTAAAAAAGAAGGCGTAGCTGAAATGCCTGCAAACATTGCTTTTCTGTATAAAACACCTCATGGCAAAATCGCAAATATTTCCGAGCTGAAAGGGAAGGTAGTGTTTATTAATTTCTGGGCATCGTGGTGCCCCCCATGTAGGGCAGAAATGCCTTCCATCGCAGCTTTGTACCAAAAAATTAAAAAGGATGAACGCTTCGTTTTTCTATTAATGAACGAAGATGACGATCCCCAAAAAGCAACGGACTATTTTGAACAAAATGATTTCGATCTACCAATTTATAAACGGACAGGCGAAGTACCCAATGCAATTTTCAGTGGCACTTTACCCACTACAATTGTTATCAATAGAGAAGGGAAAATAGTATTGAAAAAAGAAGGAATGGGAGGCTATAATTCTGACTCATTTATTAAGGAGTTAGAAGATCTGTTGTAGAGCTGACCGCACCTGGTTCATAAAAAAAGCCATCGTTGAGGTATTGGCATTCCTTATTCTTTCTTTTTAATGCTGGTTGAAATAGGGCGGCAAGGCAGTAGCTGCCAAGCAACCACCGCCTCCTGCAAACCTTACCTTGGTAAAATAAGCTCTGACGGAAGCAGACCACTCAGCATCTCGTGAGTGAGTCGAAACAGGGATTTAACATCCTGCTCAAATAACTCAAATACTATCAAGGAGATGCCGCGGTTACCATCATACCGCCAGCATAGGGTAAGTTTAGGCGCTTTAATCAATTTCTGTAACTTCACAAAAATACACACACTTTCTATTGTCTGGACCTGTTAAAAATTGAAATTAAATCCAGTTTACAAATGAAAGGATTCAAGGTAAAAGTACCAGCCTCATTTCTTCTTCATTTGCAATGGCCTTCCAAAAATTTAAAGCTGGTGCACTAAATAAACTTTTTATGATAATAAGTTGAACTTTTATCTTTTTAGTACAAAAAAGAACAACTACCCAATGTAAGAACCCCACCTTCCTTACCAATTAGTTCCGACCCATCCAACACCGGGCTCACCTCAATACAAAAAACGGGGCATTAACAAGATGCTGAAAATTGATTTAACACTACAAGTGAGACCATCAATTATAATTCCCGGATTTTAATATTTTTAAAGAATACTTCATCGCCATGATCCTGCAATAAAATATTACCTTCTTCCAACTCCCCGAAGGTTGGGTATTTTGAATACTTACTATATGCAACCAACGCCTTCCACATTTGCGTGCCACGCTCATATTCTACTGTTTTTTTATCATTGAGGTAATGGGTTACTTTATTCCCGTTTACCACAATGCGTGCTGTATTAAAATCTGATTTACGAAAAAATTTATCCTTTGGCGCAGGAATCAAATCATACAAAGACCCCAGCGTGCGATTGCCATTTACACCCAGTTTAGCATCCGGATGAAGCTGGTCATCCAATATCTGAAACTCACATCCTATGGAAGAGCCTTCGCCTTTATTCAAATCAGTATCTACAAAATATTTAACTCCACTGTTGGCCCCGTCAGTAATTTTAAAATCAACTACCAGCTCAAAATTCTTATACTTTTTGCTGGTAACAATATCGCCACCGTTGGTACTTTCTTTTCCACCAGCACTTACCACATTTAAAATGCCGTTGTTAATGTTCCAGCCTTTCTCCGGGAAGGTTGTTAGTTTGGCACCTCTCCAACCCGCAGTTGTTTTACCATCCCATAACAATTTCCATCCTTGTTTTGCCTCTGAAGCGGATATTGAATTGTCGATGCAATTTGCCTGATAAACAGCATCATTGGCAGGCATAAGAAACTGCTGAATGTTTTGTGTACATATTCTGATGTCCTTCCATTGAACCGTTTTACCCTCATCTGCAGGTTTATCAATAGCATGTACCTGCAAGGCAATAAAGCCTGCTGCAGCTTCCGGTAAATTATCCACTATATCTGCGCAAGGTACCCCATTCAACCAGGTTCTTATATTGAAGCCATTGGCCTCAATCCTTGCCAGATTCCATTCGTTTGACCTAAAGGCAGTTTTAGCCGTAGAATTCTTTTCCATTGGATATAGCCAACCCCTGCGGGCCTCATCATAAATCCCGCCGCTCCATGCTCTTGGTGAAGGATCAATTTCAAACTGGTATCCATGCACACGGCCGTCCTTATATTCTTTGTTACTCAAACTACGAAACTGCACGCCGGAATTCAATCCATCCTCAACCTTAAAAAAAAATTCAAGAATAAAATCACTATAATACTTACCCGTAGTTAAAAAAGTATTAGGTGTTTTAGATTTAGAGGTACCCACAATTGCACCGTCCTTGACCACAAAGTCTGCGGTTCCATTCAGTTTATTCCAGCCTTTTAAGTCCTTTCCGTTAAAAAGTATTTCCCATTTCTGCTGAGAAAAGCAATTGGCGAAAAGGGCAGAAAGGACAATTACAATCAACATTCTTTTCATGTACATTACTTTATTTTTATAGGATGAAACATCATATATGCAATTTCGATGGTAAAGTTATTGTATTGAATTTAAACTGTAATGGCAAAAGTTAACTCAAAAAATAAAGAGATACCTCCCCAACAACAAGTATATAGTGTCGCCTTGCAAATATTCAGTTGAATCATAATCACGCTATTTATATCAATTCCATGGCATCTTACCATTACCGCTGGTAGAAAGTAATGATTTGAGCATGTATTGAAAGACTTATAAAACAAGTGAGCAAAAAATATTCTACGATGATTGGTATTTCCTGTTATTTTTGTTAAGTATGACCATCGTAGAAATAGCAAAGCAATTAGGTGTCTCGCCTTCAACTGTTTCGAGGGCATTGAATAACAGCCACCAGATTAGCCAGGCAACCAAAGAAAAGGTACACGCCCTTGTAAAGCGTATCAACTTTCACCGCAATCCTCAAGCATCCAGTCTTAAAATTGGTGCCACTAAAACCATTGCGGTAATAGTGCCTGATGTATCCAATTATTTTTTTACACAGGCGCTTACGGCAATAGAAGAAATTGCCAATAATAACAAATACCATGTGTTGATTTACCAAACTCATGAAAGTCACGATAGAGAGGTTGATATCGTGAATGAATTGTGTAATGGCAGAGTAGACGGAGTAATTATATCGGTTGCCGGCAGTGCAGATAAAGACTTTATTCACATAGAAAATCTAAAAAACCTGGTGCCAGTTGTATTCTTCGACCGGGTGATTGACAAACCGGAAATCCCTACAATTACGTGTAATGATTATGAGAGTGGATTGGCAGCTACCACACATTTACTTGAAAAAAACTGTAGTAATATTTTATTTCTTGGCATCTCCAAACAACTTTCTGTTACCAATGAAAGACTGAGGGGGTTTATGGAAGCCCACGAGGCGTATGGCTTAAAGGCAGATACGAAACAAATTTTACTTTGCGAAAACGAAAATATTGCTACAGAAGCAATTAAAAAGACATTGCAAAAAAACAAACCGGATGGTGTGTTTTCATCTGTTGAAAGGTACACGTTGATATTGTATGCCTTATGCAACGAATTGGGCGTCATCATGCCTGATCAGTTGAAAGTGATTAGTTTTTTCAATTCTACTATGGCGCCCCTTTTGTCTCCTCCCCTTTCTTCCATTTCACATCCTGCATTGCAAATGGGTAAAGCAGCCGTAGAATTTCTATTTCAAAAAATTAAAAAAAAAATGGCCTTCGAGGAAAAAAACCTGGTGCTGAATTGTACTTTTCATTTTAGAAAATCAAGCGAATAAAGGAACTGAAATTAAAAAATATTCCCCAACCGCCCGACAACCAAATAAATCCAAGGCTCATTTCATTCCAACTTTCTGAATAGGATCCCCAAAATCCAGTTGAAGTAAAATGTATCGGTAGCTTTTTCAATTGACATATTTTTAATTGGGGGAAAAACAGCCGCCGGCGTTTGATCCATTCCTATTTTTATATCCCACTTGCTAGTCCAAAGTTTGATTTTTTAGCTTACGGATTGAATTTTTTGTAACAGAAGGCTGAGGTAAAAATAAATTGCAGCCAAATGGCTAAACAAATGGCATTGGCGCAAAATGATTAAAGCATTTCGGAAAGAGTTTGTGTATTTGTCTGTAATTAAGAACGAGTGACGGCAGTATATTGAAAACCACTGATGTTGCCCTAGTAACCATCGTTCGGGCTGGTTTAAACATTTGCGTTCACTTATTCATTCATTAACTAGAAAGGAAACAACAAACAGCACAAATTTAAAACCTGAACAGAATTACTATAATGATGTAAAACTAAATTGTTTCTGCGGCAGATACCTTCGGTGCAGCCTGTTTATATTCCCATACAGTAATTGCAATAGTGCTCACCAAAACCAACAATCCGCCAACAATAGCATTGGCACTTAGTCTTTCATGCAATACTACGGCGGCAATGGGTATTCCAAAAAATGTGATTAGAAAATTGGATAATGCTACCTGTATTGCTTCTAAATTTTTTAATGCTTTAAAGAATAAAATCATTGATAAAAAATTGTGAAATACCGTCAACAAAGCAAGCCCTATCCATGTGTTGGTGGTAAATGCTGTAATATTTTTCAATACATTGCCTTCAAAATGCCATACAAATGGAAACAACATTACTACCATAAAAATGTAGGTGTAAAAAAGCAATTCCATCTCTGTATAATCTTCTGCAATTTTCTTGCAAATGGTATTGTAAAACCCGCTGCCTAAAATACCTGAAAAAATCAGTAGGTTTCCTATAATATACTGTGTACTAAAATCCATACTTACAATATCTTTGGATGAACACAGTACCACTCCGGCAATGGCAATGGCAAAACTTACCCAGCGCAGGTTATTCATTTTTTCTTTTAAGAACACCACCGCTAACAATGCAGACACCACCGGTAAAGTAAGACTAATTATAGATCCATTACTAGCAGTAGACTGCTGCGTACCAATCGTCATCAATACCTGGGCAGGAAACTGTCCAAGAAGTGCCAGCATAAAAAAAACTTTCAGGTCACTTAGCTTCCTTTTTTTGTTTTTCTTAATATCCTTATATACAAAAGGCAACATAAAAATAGTAGCCAACAGCATAGGTATAAACACTGTACTAAAAGCTCCTACCTGATCTTGCACCAGTTTAATACAGGTAAATTGTAACGACCACATGAGATTGCAGGCAAACAAAGCTCCCCATGACATTAAAGTTTTTTTCATGCTTTACTGATTAAATAGTAATTATCGTTTTCTGAAATTTTGTCATTGCCTGGATGCAGGTTAATACAATAGCTGTGAGATTTTAAATGCACTTATTTACCCGATTGTATCCTCAACAAAAATGAAGCTGGTTCATTAAACAATGGTTGGAAGAATCCCAAAATACTATGTTAATTGAAGCAACTCATTCCCAAACTAGATTTTCTCATTGCGCTTGTATCTTTACCCTAAGTGTTATTACAACATTGTTTCCTTTTAGATGGTTTACTTTGCAGATACCCCCCGCAAACAATGGCTGCCAAACCCAACCCGCTTTTTCTGTATTTTTCACTTCAGGCAGTGGCAGACCGTTTACCATAACGGATACTGGTTTTGCTGCAAGCCTTAGGACTTCCTTTGCTGCAATATCATACGTTTTATAAATAATATTTTTTGAGCTGTATTTGATTTTTTGCAGTACCGAGGTTGATTTCAGTAAATGATTTTCACCCGCTGGCGCCCATTCCGGTACTGCCGCAATACCTTCCATAAAGTGACGGATATAATCAGTATATCCATCGCTGAACCAAATTTCATCTCCCCAATTATGTCCGGTCTCCACAACGCCATCCGGCCTGGCCATATAGCTGGCATGGTTAAAGTAACGGTATGCTTCTTCTTTGAACCATTTGTCGCCACTCTTCTCATACCATAAAGCACAAATAGAAGCATAGCGGGAAGTATGACTACCCATTGGTAAATAGCAGCCGGTTTGTTCATTGATGGCATTCATGCCTTTTTCTCCAAATGTATTTTTTACCCACCAGATCAAAGATGGCACCGTTGTGTTGATCTCCTTATCACTGGCTGGTGTTTTAATGACGTAACGGGCAAATTCCATCGGCGAATTATTTACCCTGTTCAAATTAATTGGATCAAAACGGATGTCTTCAAAATATCCTTTCCAGATACTTGTTTTAACCGGCCCTTCTGAGGAGTATAACCAAGCCCAAACAATTGCGGCTGCATTCGTATAGGCAGCCACCTGCCGGTCGCTTAACTTTATTCTATCCTTTATTCTTACAAGTCCATCTATCAACCGTAAATTTTCTACTACGTGTGATGTATAGTCTTCCAGCACCTCACCCTTTTGAGCCTTTACCCTGAAAGGCCAAGGCGAGGTAAGCACCAGATTTTTCCATTCGAGGCCACCTGCTCCATGACCACCTTTACGCACATGCTTTGCCAATGCATCCGCACAGTCAACTGCCGCCTGCAGGTATTTATCCTCTTCAGTAATTTGATAAAACTGTAAATATTGAATGCCCATCTCCCCGATCTTATCACATTCCAACACAAAGGAGCCATCGCCTCTTCCCATATTTTCGGCGGTAACAGCAGTATCAAATCTGGAGGCGCCATCATAAATAGTATCGCCTGCCTCGGAGCTTGCATACGGCACTTTTGACCATTCCCAATCTGCTGGCGTTGTACCAAATTTAATCTGGTGATCAAGCGCCTGTCGGGCTATCCCAAGCATGGTTTCATCACCAGAATAATTACGCCAGTCAATAGCAAGGCTTTGTACCAAGCCTGCATTTACCACTATTGGATTATGAGGCCAGGTAGAACCTACATATCCACCTTTCCCATCGCGGTATATAGAACAGTGCGTTAAATATAAAGGCAATTTATTGACAGGACTAACGGGGCAATTTTTTATAAAATCTACCGCCAGTTCTACCGCTTTCACAAAAGCCGCACCCGGCACACCAGGTTGGTAACGGCCCAACAATTTTCCCGATTTATCCAGGTTAACCTTTACGCCACACATTGAATCGACTTTGTATTGCGCACAAATATTTGGAATGATAAACAAGGAAATAAATGGCAAAAAAATCCTTTTCATATAATTTTAAATTTTTACACCTTCAGTTAATTGCGATGTAATAAAAAACATTTTAATATCGCATATCTTTAGTAAACAATATTATACTTTTTTTGTAAACAAATAAAATTATTAAGCTAAATACCTGTATTTTTATTCTTAACATTTTAAGTTATGAAAGATAATAAGCATTTTAATGGAAAACATGTGATGGTGACAGGTGGAGCAAGGGGCATTGGATTTGAAATAGCAAGACAGTTTTTGGGAAAGGGGGCAATGGTGTCGTTACTCGATTACAATGAAGAAAATCTTGCGGTGGCAAAAAAGACGCTGTTGGTTGAAGATAGCATCGTAAACACCTACAACGTTGATGTTTCAAATAAACAACAGGTAACCGATGTTATTGCCAAAGCCGACAACATTAAACCGATAGACATTTTAATAAACAATGCCGGCATTGCGGCTGAAACTCCATTCCTTAATATTGAAGAGGAGGAATGGAATAACATTATTAATATCAACTTAACCGGAATGTTCTTTGTTGCACAGAGTGTTTGCAGATTGATGGCAAAGCGTGGTAAAGGGGTTGTGGTAAACATGGCCAGTAAAAATGGATTGGATGGCGAGTTTGGTTATGCTCATTACAATGCTTCAAAGGGAGGCGTTATCATGCTCACAAAAACCATGGCACTGGAACTGGCACATTTGGGTATCCGGGTAAATGCAGTTTGTCCGGGTTATATTCAAACTCCAATGAGTTTAGAAATAGACCCGCCTGAGTTTACAGAAAATTTTGTAAAACAGTTCATCCCCTTAAACCGACCTGGTAAGGTGGAGGAAATTGCACCCTTATTCCTCTTTTTAGCAAGCGATGAAAACAGCTTTATGACTGGACAGATTCTGATAGCTGATGGGGGTCAACTAGCCGGACAAAAACCTGGCAGAGAGTTACTGGATAAAATCAGGATTTAATAACGACCATCTTATCTTTCGTTACAGACTTAATACGACGGAAACACCTCTTTCAAAATGGCCAAGCATTGTTTGCTCTGCCAATTTTAAGTTTTTGCTTTTTAATGCTTTTACAAGTTGGCGGTGTTCCTTATCAGTTTGTTCATAGTCACCAAATTCGTTCAATGCTTTCCCGAGTTTTTCATGAAAAAGGGGAATATGGCTGGAAGAATATAAAGCGGTGAGCTTATCGTTCTGTGCACATTTAATTAAGGTCTCATGAAACTTAATGTCTGCTTCACAAGCTCCATTGTGATAACCCTGTTTCACCATCATTGTAAAATCATCGCAGATAGCTTCCAGTTGTTTAATCTCTGAATCGGTTATTTTTTTATGGGCAATTTTAAGCGCTCCAATTTCTAATACCTCTCTTAATTCCCTTATTTGCTGGATATCGGCGAGCGTAATAGATTTCACGAAATAGCCCCCTTTTTCCCCTGCCACAACCATTCCTTCCCCCAACAGACGGTTCAAAGCTTCTCTGATCGACATCCGGCTTACATCAATTTTTTTGGCCCATTCATCTTCTTTTAGTCTCGTATTGACAGCAAGTTGCTGGCTAAGAATTTTTTTCCTGATCTCATCGTAGGCTTTTGATGCAAGGGAATCAACTTTCATAATTATTTTTGTCAGCGAATTGTTATTAAAATTGTAAACATTATATTTGTACTATTACAAATGTAATAGAATAAAACACATGATTGATACAGAAAGTTTGGTTGACTATAAAACTTACAATGAAGAGGCTGCCCGATACATCGCTGGTGGTGTGGTGTCTTTAAATAGAAAAGTTTCTCCACCCATCGTATTTGAAAAAGCAAAAGGCAGTAAGCTGTATGATGTAAAAGGCAATGAGTACATTGACTACCACGCCGCTTTTGCACCCTACTTGTTAGGGCACAACTTTGATCCTGTTAACGACGCTGTTATAGAGGTCATCAACCAAAACCAGTCATTATATGGTAGCGGCACCAACCAGTTAGAAATTACCCTGTCAAAAATGATGTGTGAAATCATCCCTTCCATTGATTTGTTGCAAATCACCAACACCGGCAGCGAAGCCACTGCACATGCTATCCGGCTTAGCAGAGCTTATACAGGCAGAGAAGACATCATCCTTACCATTGGTGGCTACAATGGTTGGCACAATGAAGTATCAAGGGCAGTAATGCCATCATTGGCCCAGTTAGGTAAAAGAGTTTGTCCGGGCGAGTATCCCTTTGTTCCACTTTCTGCCGGTATACCTGATAATACAAAAAGAAGAGTACACCTCGTTAACTTCAACGACCTGGAATCGATCGCTTATGTAATGAAACGTTATCCTGTTGCTTGTGTGATGACTGAACCCGTGCTACAAAATGTAGGCGTGGTGTTGCCAAAGCCCGGCTACTTGGAAGGACTAATACAATTGTGCGAAGACAATGGCACGGTTTGTATTTTTGATGAAGTTAAAACTGGCTTTCGTTCTGCATTGGGCGGCTATCAGTCTGTTGCAGGTGTTACACCGCATCTATCCGTATTTGGCAAAGCGATTGCCAACGGTTACCCGCTTGGTATTATTGGTGGCAAAAAAGAAATTTTAGATTTATTTCATACTGCCGATTATGACAAAAGAGTCTTGATAGCAGGTACTTACAATGCGCATCCCATCAATACAGCAGCGGCTATAGCTACTTTAAAAATCTTGAAAGACCCTACTGTTTATGAACAAATAAATCATGTCAGCAACCGCCTCTACACTGGTTTACAGCAAATCATACATGAAAAAGGTATACCTGCAGTAATCAGTAATAACGCTTCTGCTTACTGTATTTATTTTGCTGAAAAAGCACCACAAGACTTACACGATATTTTGGAAAATGTTGACTTTAAAAAAGATATTGCTTTCCGACAAGCATCTATCGAAAAAGGAATTTACCACATACCCATTGCCTGTAAGCAAAGCTCTGTTAGCTTTGCACATACTGAAGCAGATATTGACAGAACTTTGGAAGTTTCCAGAGAAGTAATGAAATCATTATAAAATGACGGCTTTTGTTATTTTACTTTTAAAGACAATATCCGTGGCTTTCAGACGTATTGAAACACACGAACATCAAGAATAAAAAAAGGACGATTATAATCTTAAAAATTTTGACGGTTGAAAACCTAGAACTAGGGACAATAATATATTAAATAAAATCAAAAACAATTTTGCCATTAAACAATGCTGTATCATTCAAGAAAAAGTATTTTTTGTAGCATAACATTGTATGCTTCAAAAATAAAAAACTGGTGTTGCCTCCGGCAGTAAGACATCGCAGTTGATTATTGGTTGCAATCGTTTTAAGAAGGTTGCAGATATACAGTACAACGAAAATGAGATAAAAAACGCTTTATGCATATTGATATGAACCACTGCAACCAGGAAGCAATCATATCTATTAACTAGGAAAAATTTTCAATTTTTTGATTACGAAATTTACATTCAACTACAAAATTCTTTATGATAATACCAGTTCAAAAAATGTTTGTGTCGATGAAAGTAGTTTCAAATTTTATGCTGTCTACGTCCGTTGAAAGCAACAAAACACTATGTATAATTGAAAATTTAAAATATGGCTACAAATAAACTAAGAAGTACCAACTGGTTTGGCCGAACTGGCAAAGATGGTTTTATCTACCGAGCCTGGATGAAAAACCAGGGTACACCTGCACATGAATTTGATGGCAGACCGGTGATTGGCATTTGTAATACATGGAGTGAATTGACGCCTTGTAACGGGCATTTCAGGGATCTGGCACAAAGTGTAAAAAATGGCATTTATGAGGCGGGGGGATTTCCGGTAGAGTTTCCGGTAATGTCGCTGGGTGAAACTTTATTAAAACCAACAGCTATGCTATTTCGCAATCTGGCCAGTATGGATGTAGAAGAAAGTATCCGGGGCAACCCGATGGATGGTGTGGTGCTGCTTTGCGGCTGCGACAAAACAACACCTTCACTGGTAATGGGTGCAGCAAGCGTAAACATTCCCACCATCGTTGTAAGCGGCGGACCCATGCTTACCGGTAAACACAAGGGCAATAACATTGGCACATCAGATGTGTGGCGATTGAATGATGCACATAGGGCAGGTGAAGTTAGCCAGGAAGAAATGCAGGCTATGGAGGCGGGCATGTGCCGCAGCGCAGGTCATTGTGCCGTAATGGGCACAGCGTCTACTATGGCGTGTATGGTAGAAGCTCTGGGGCTAAGTTTACCCGGTAATGCAGCCATTCCGGCGGTTGATGCCAACAGGAAAGTATTGGCCCATCTATCGGGTATGCGGATAGTGCAAATGGTGAAAGAAAATTTGAGGATGTCGGATGTACTCACAAGAGCCGCTTTTGAAAATGCCATCATTGCCAATACCGCCATTGGAGGCTCCACCAATTTTGTAATTCATTTATTGGCCATTGCCGGAAGAATTGGTGTAGATCTTACATTGGATGAATTTAATAATATTGCCAACAATGTTCCTTTACTTGCCAATGTGCAGCCTTCGGGCAAACATTTTATGGAAGATTTGTACTATGCTGGAGGCCTGCCCGCCATCCTAAAAGAACTGCATCAATTTTTACACAATGATTGCATTACGGTAAATGGTAAAACCGTTCAACAAAATTATGAGCAGGCAGCATGTTATAACCCAGATGTAATCGGAACAGTAGAAAACCCATTTAACCCGGTATCGGGTGTAGTGGTTTTAAAAGGTAATTTGTGTGAAAATGGGGCTGTGATAAAACCATCTGCAGCCAGTCCACATTTGATGCAGCATACCGGAAAAGCAATTGTATTTGAAAATATAGAACACTACAAAATTAAAATAGATGACCCGCTTTTAGACATTGACAAAAACAGTGTGTTGGTATTAAAAAACGTTGGACCAAAAGGATATCCTGGCATGCCCGAAGTAGGCAATATGGCACTGCCAAAAAAATTGTTGGATAAAGGTATAACCGACCTCGTAAGGATTTCGGATGGCAGAATGAGTGGCACCGGCTTTGGAACTGTAGTGCTACATGTATCGCCGGAAGCAGCCATTGGAGGTACCTTGGCCGTGGTGCAGGATGGAGATACCATTACACTGGATGTTAACACCAAAACATTGCACTTAAATTTATCCGATGATGAAATAAATATACGCAAAGCACAATTGTCTGCAATCAACACAGTACAGAGTCGTGGCTATGTGCATTTGTACCAGCATCATGTGGAACAGGCACACCTTGGAGCCGATTTCGACTTTCTAAGAGGATGCTCAGGCAGCGAGGTAAGTAAGGATTCTCATTAATGCAATAAAAAAATTAGCCCATGACTAATAAAATTTTCACCAATGAAGTTGCCATTGTTACAGGAGCTGGTCAGGGTATTGGGTTTGAGATAGCCCGGCAGCTTGCCTTGCAGGGTGCCTCCGTAATTTTAAATGATGCAGACGAGGCATTGGCCAACCTTGCTGCTGAAAAAATAGTAAAAGAAAATGGCACCTGCATTCCCATGCACGGCGATGCGAAAGAGGTAGACTTTATTTATAAAATGGTTGAAAAGGCGGTGCAACATTTCGGGAGCCTCACACTGGCAGTAGCCAATGCCGGACTTTCTTTGTATGGCAATTTTTTCGATTACACAAAAGCTTCTTTTACCAGTGTAACTGAATTAAATCTTGGAGGTAGTTTTTTTTTAACACAAGCTGCTGCCAAACAAATGAGGCAGCAAAAAAAAGGAGGCAGCATTTTATTGATGAGTAGTGTAGTTGCCCACCAGGCACATAAAGATCTTGCAGCTTACGCCATGACTAAAGCAGGGTTGGAAATGCTTGCCAAAAATTTGGTAGTAGAGCTATCGCAATACCAAATTAGCATTAATACGATTGCCCCTGGTGCAACCCTAACGGAACGCACGCTTTCGTTTGATGATTATATAAGCGGATGGTCCGCAGCCACTCCAATGGGGCGCCCGGCAAGTGTAAGCGATATTGCCAATGCAGCGTTGTTTTTATTGTCGCCGGCATCCCGCCATATTACCGGGCAGAGTTTGGTTGTTGATGGCGGCTGGACAACCATCAGTCCTACGCCAGAATAGAAATCAATGAGCTGCATCTACTGAGGAAAGCTTCCAATTACCATTTTCTTTTATTGTAGAAATTCAAAAGGGCAACCAGTAAATTGCATTCTTATCTGATTAACAGTATAGTACAGTATAGTCTATGTAAAAAAATATTCGATATTGTGGCGTTAGTTATTGATTGTACACAGCTTTCTCTCAACCAATATGTTTAAAATTTTTTGAGAATAAGATAAAAATGATCTGGTATTACCAAAGTTTAATACCCAGCAATTTAAAAAATCATTTTCATTTTGTTGAGCATGTTCAACCTCTAAAAAACAGTTCGTACAGTTAAACTCTTTCATTGTTTTACAAAACCTTCGCTTGATTAATATGAAAAAAATATTTGTAAGTCTATTTGCAACCATCGTTATTTTATATAGCGCTTTCTCTCAAAGCAAACAAACGCTGCAATGGCAGATTGGTTACCATAAATCTATCAATGATCAACCTGAAAAATGGATGCCCTCTACCGTTCCGGGTGCGGTGCAGTTAGATGTGATGAAAGCAGAAAATTACAAACAGCCTTATTGGTTTGGGAATAATTTTGAACAATTTAACTGGATGGAAAATCAATATTTCACCTATAAAACTTCTTTCGCTAAACCGGTTCTTGCAGCCGGAAAAAAAGTATACTTTCATAGCAAGGGCATCGACTACCAGTTCGTTATTCACCTCAATGGAGCAAAAATTCATGAACAGGAAGGCATGTTCACCTATGTAGATATTGATCTTACTGATAAACTAAAAACACAAAATGAATTGACCATCACTTTATTTCCAGTGCCTACTGTAGCGGGAAGCAGAAATACCACAGCGCACTACCGCGACAATGCACGAAAAAGTGTAAAGCCTGCGGTTAGTTATGGATGGGATTGGCATCCACGGCTGATTACAAGAGGAATCTGGGATGAAACTTTTCTCGACATCCGCAATGAAAGTCACCTACAACAGGTATGGGTAAAATATGAACTGAACAACCAGTTAGATAAAGCAACACTTAAAGCGGTGGTAGAAGGCAATGCGTTAAAAGGTAACAATTATGTTTGGACAATAAAAGCTCCGGATGGTAAAACAGTCTTATTCAAAAAAGGGAGTTTTACCAATGACGATCCTGTTATAGAAGACAGCCTCAGCAGCCTGCAACTGTGGTGGCCCAACGGGTATGGCAAACAAAATTTATACAGCAGCAAACTTACCATCAGCAACAACGGAACGGTAACTGATAGCAAAGAAAGTAAAGTAGGATTTAGAAATATTAAAGTGGTGATGGGACAAGGTGGTTGGGATGAACCACAACTGTTTCCAAAAAGCCGCTCGGTAGCACCAGCAACTTTTGAAGTAAACGGAAAAGTAATTTTTGCCAAAGGATCTAACTGGGTACATCCGGAAATTTTTATGGGCCTCGCTACCAAAGCAACTTACGAGGCACAAATAAAATTAGCCAAAACCGCTAATATGAATATTTTTCGGGTATGGGGTGGCGGCGTTACAAACAAAGAATCTTTCTTTGATTTGTGCGATGAGTATGGCATATTGGTGTGGCAGGAATTTCCATTGGCTTGCAATTTATATCCGGATGAAGCACCCTATTTAAAGGTGTTAGAGCAGGAAGCAACGAGTATTATAAAGAGAGTTCGCCATCATGCCAGCCTTGCATTGTGGTGTGGTGGCAATGAGTTATTTAATGACTGGAGTATGATGACGGAACAATCATTGCCCCTTCGCTTGTTAAACAAATTATGCTTTGATCTCAATCCTCAAACGCCTTTCAACTACACCTCTCCCCTGTTTGGTATGGCACATGGCCATTATGTAATGTGGGAACCAAAAAATGGTGGTGAGGTTTTTCAATGGATGCCCAAATCGAAGAACACAGCTTACACAGAATTTGGTGTACCAGGTGTTGCAAATATTGAGGTATTAAAATCTATGATTCCTGCTGCAGAATTGTTTCCACCCAAATTGGGAACTAGTTGGGAGAGTCACCATGCCTTTAATGTGTGGGGTAAAGACCGATGGTTGGAGCTACCATTTTTAGAAGAATATTTTGGTGAAATAAAAAATATCGAAGACCTAGTGATGTATAGTCAACTTAGTCAAAGCGAAGGCTATAAATGTATTTTTGAAGAATCCAGAAGACAAAAGCCCTATTGCGGAATGGCCATCAACTGGGACTTTCAGGAGCCCTGGCCCTGTGCAGCCAACAATAGTCTGATCAACTATCCCAATAGTCCGAAACCGGCTTTCTACCAGGTAGGTAGTTCGTTAAGGCCCGTTTTAGCCAGTGTACGAATACCTAAATTTCGTTGGGATGAAGGCGAAACATTCAACTGCGATTTATTTTTATTGAACGATACGTACGACAAAATACCCGGCGGTAAAATGACTGTTAAGTTGGTATATGATGACAATAAAGAAATGGAATTTTTAAGTTGGCAGTATGATGGTATTGATAGCAGTAAAAATATTACCGGCCCTACAGCAAGGGTTGCTTTACCAAAAATGAAAAGCAACTTATTTAAGTTAGTGGTATCAGTAGCCGGCAAACCTGAGTACACATCTGAATATACATTTGTGTATAGAGGGAAAAATGCATTAAATGCAAAACCAAAGATTACTTATTTGAATGGTGTAGTGGAGTGATGAATAATATAAGACAGCTTTGGGGGTATTGCCAACAGGCATGAGAGGTGTTTATCGGCTCTTATGCCTGTTGGGGAAATAAGATAACTGATTTAGAAAAAAAGTAAATTTTAATTCAGCAGATTTAATATTTATTAAAAAGTAATGTTCAACAATTGATGCTGCCTGCTGGATTTCATTTCATAAATACATTCACATAATGAGATTATTTTCTATTAAAATGAATACCCTATTGCTTCTTATTTCTATAGGCAGTATGGTTAATGTAAACGCACAGCATACACCAGCTACCATCCAGACAGCATGCCCATCCTGGGTTTCTGATGCTGTATTTTATGAAATTTATCCGCAGACTTTTTATGATACCGATAGCAATGGAATTGGCGATTTGAAAGGTATTATTGGGAAATTGGATTATGTAAAAAGCCTTGGCGTAAGTGCTATTTGGCTAAACCCGTTTTATGAGTCACCCTTTCGGGATGCAGGGTATGACGTGAGCGATTTTTATAAAGTAGCCTCCAGATATGGCACCACGGAAGATGTGAAAATGCTACTGGAATCCGCACATAAAAAAGGCTTAAAAGTGATCTTCGATTTTGTACCCGGGCACACTTCTATAGACCATCCGTGGTTCAAAGCTTCGGCCAGTGCAAAGCCCAATAAATATTCTAACTGGTATGTTTGGACCAATAATACCTGGGACGGCGGGGGTACTGAGTTTGCAGGTAAATTTATTCAAGGGTTTTCTGAGCGCAATGGAAATTATATGAATAATTATTTCTGGCATCAACCTGCTTTGAATTTTGGTTTTGGAAAAGTAGACAGTACTAAACCCTGGCAATTACCCGCCAACCATCCGGATATAATGGCGCTGAAAAATGAGATGAAAAACGTGCTTAAATATTGGCTGGATATGGGCGCAGATGGATTCCGAATAGATATGGCGGGTTCGCTTACCAAAAATGATGAGGGTTCTAAAGAATGTATTAAATGGTGGAAAGAAGTAAGAAACATGCTGGATACAAAATACCCAAATGCATTCATTGTATCCGAATGGTCGCACCCGCCGGCGGCGTTGGAAGGTGGGTTTCATGCAGACTTCCTGCATTGGATAGCACCTTACGATGATTTATTCAGGAGAGAACAATACCGCAGTCTCAATGGAATATCGCCCGATGGATTTAGCTATTTTGATAAACTGGGAAAAGGTGATATTACTGCATTTATAGATGTTTATCTGAAGCAATATCAAGAAACAAAGTCTAAGGGATTTATTTCGATTCCAGTAGGAAATCATGACTTAAGCCGTATTACCAATAACCGTAGCAAAGAAGATTTAGAAATTATTTATGCCTTCCTAATGACCATGCCAGGCGTGCCATTTTTCTACTATGGTGATGAAATAGGCATGAAACAGTTACTTATTGAAAATGCCAAAGAGGGTTGTTACAAGCCAAGAGCAGGTGCCCGCACTCCCATGCAATGGACGTCTGATGCAGATGCTGGTTTTTCTACTGCAAAGCCAACTGATTTTTGGCTACCTGTAGATATTGATGTTGATAAACCCAATGTGCAATCGGCTCTTAAAAATAGCAATTCGATTTGGTATGCTACTAAAAAACTAATTGCTATGCGCCGCAGTGAAAAAGCTTTGCAGGCACAAGCAGATTTCAAAGTTTTATATGCGGAGAAAAACAAGTACCCATTTGTATTTAGCCGCAGCCTTGATAACGAACAAATCATAGTAGCCCTTAATCCTGCGGGCAGGGATGTAACTATTGAAATACCTACTGCAATCAGTGGCAAAACAACATTAATTGCGGGCGCTACCAATAAAATAAACCTGGATAGAAAGAAAATTGTGTTAGAAATGAAAGGTGTTACTTATTCGGTATTTAAAGTAAAAAAGTAATGTTATTATTCATGATACAAGTAGTTTTCAAAATCGATTTGCAAACATTATCAACGAACGATAAACTCCTTAACTGCAGAACACCCCCGTGCTTTGCATCTGAGAAAGGTATCGACCTCGTTGTAAAAAATATTTCAAAAGCAAATTAATATGGTACAATATAGTATTGCGCTAAAACAATTTGTAAAGCCTTTCACTAAATGTATAAAACGATACGCCATGCCGATAAATAAAAATAAAGACTCCTTTTATAATAAAGACTCCCGACTTTTAACAACGAAGTATACCAGGTGGATAATTTGCATGTTAATTTCAATACTTTGTGTTGAGTATGTAGCGGGGCAAAAGCCAGCATTCTCTATACGGCAAGACGGAAGTTTTGACATTGTAGGTAGTGCCGTAACCCTCACCAATTGCTATCCTGCCATTGACAGTAAAATGTTAAAGCCCTTGAAATTGACTATCACCAAAACCTACAACACGGCAATTATTAAATACCATTTATTAGAGGGTATATTCGAATTAAATTTTAGTTACGATGGAAACGCATTGGTGATAACACCCTCTGTAAAAAACAATAATCAACCTGCTGCTTTTATTTCTATATTAAGAGATGCGGAAGTAAAAAACGTTGGCAAAGTTTACCGCACACCCACCCAAATAATGGGTAATGGCGGTATTATCGACTGGCCGGTTAAGAAAATGGATTATAGCAGTTGTGGCATACTTACTGGACTGGTAGCAGATTCAGGTGCATCTTTAGCTATTGCCACCAGGGATTTTACAAAATATAATTCTTACGTTAATATCATACCGACAGAAAGAAACGGTGGTAAAAAATTATTGGAAGCCTGCATTGCAACTGAGGGAATGTTACCAGCATCACTACCTGCATTTTATTTTACACAAAACCCATCTGCTTATAGCGCAATGCAAAATGAAGCCAATGCTATTGCTACTTTCATGAAGGTTAAAGCTGATAAAAAGCAATCGTATCACTGGTGTTCCTGGTATTATACCTACTATCACCTTACTGCCAATATGCTTAGCGGATACTTAAAAGGCTTTAAAACTATTCAACCTGAAGTGCCGGTACAAACCATTCAGATTGATGCTGGGTATCACCCACATTTAGGCGACTGGCTGGAGCCAAGCGAAAAATTCCCCAACGGCATTGAACCTTCCATAAAAGAAATACTCAGTAATAGTTACAAGGCGGGTATTTGGATTGGACCATACATGGTGGGCAATAAAAGTAAAGTCTTTATGGCACATCCCGATTGGGTTTTGCGTAAAAAAGATGGCGCCCCAATTATCAATATGTCGTTTTATGGAGAAGACAGGTTATGGGGTGCGATGGATGAAGAGATCTATACTTTTGATACCAGTAACCCGGAGGTGATGGAATATTTGCGGCAGGTATTCAGGGCATTTAAAAAAATGGGGATCAGCTTTTTCAAAACAGATTTTATGTTGTATGGCGCCGAAACATCTGACAGAGTAATCAGACATACACCCGGAAAAACTTCTGTTGAATACCAACGGGAATTTTTTGAAATGATCCGACAAGAAATTGGGTCCGATGCTTTTTGGCTTGGCTGCATTGCACCCTATGCACCAATGCTTGGCTATGCCGATGGCATGCGGATTTCTGCAGACATTACGCCTAAGTGGGAAGGTGGTACCAGCATGTTCAACGAATCGAAAGGCGCACAACATATCAATAATGTTTGGTGGCAAAATGATCCGGATGCCATCATACTCCGTAGCAAATACAGCAACATGAGTGACGGGGAAGCCCGTTCAATGATAATATGGATGGGCATGTTGGGTGGTATCGTAAACACTTCTGATCTGTTTCATGAAATACCAAAAGAACGTACCGATCTTTTTAGATTTCTGGAGCCCGGCGCTGAGAAAACCACCGCCATTTTTCCATTTATAGAAAGGGAAGAGCAACTGGAAGTAATGGTAAAAAAGTATGTTGCAAAAAAATCTTTCGCCGTGCTTTTTACCAATCGACAGGAAAAAACAATCACAGGTACTTATACACTTCAATCCATAACTGGCATGAATAGCGGCACCTGTTATAACTGGGATGAAAAAGGAAGCAGCGTTATTGGAAAGCAAACGACTATCACAATTTCTCTTAATCCTCACGAAAGTAAACTGATTTATATTTCAACAAACGGCGCAGGGCCGGGTGCTATGACATTGGGTGGGAAATAGTTTTCATGATTAAAATTGCCTGGTAGAGGTTTCCGGCCTCAACGCTGTGTTTGTTATAGAGTACATAACGCTGAATAATACATAGAAACCTTCGTAAAATAAAATTTGCTTAAGCAGAAGTTACAACCCCTAAACCAGTCTTTAATCTGCTTTAGTTGTAGGCAGAAGAAGCGAACAATACTACCACAACTTCAAGCCGAACCGGGGAGCGTTATGTGCCCCGCCAGAACATTAAAATTAATAAACTGGTATTACATTTTGCTACTGCTTATCAAAATTAAATAGTCAGACTATTACTTGATACCCAGTTTGCGAAAAAAAAATTCTTTATAGTTTGCTCCAATAGGAATTTCAAATTGACCAATAAAAACACGGTTTCCGTCAATTTTACTAATTTTATCCTTGTTAATGAGGAATGACCTGTGAAGCCTTATAAACTGAGTTTTGGGGAGCAGGTTTTCCAATGCATTAAATGTTATAGGAGGAGTGAGAATTGTATCACCTACTATTTTTACATTATTGCCTGCAGCTTCAGCGTATTTAATCTCATCAAAATTAAGGCGGTACAATTTGCCTTCAGTCTTTATGTAAGTAAAATTGTCAATCGCTGCTTCAACTGCTTTCGTTCCCGTATGCAATTTCTCTTTAGCCTTATCTACTGCCACAATAAATCTTTCCAATGAAAAGGGCTTGAGCAGGTAATCACAAGCTGCCAAGTCAAAAGCATGGTGAGCATACTCTTTATAGGCGGTAGTTAAAATTATCTGTGGAGCCTTTTTTAGCGTTTTCATAAAAGAAATCCCGTCAAGTACTGGCATATTTATATCAAGAAATATCAAATCAACCTGCTGGATTTCCATTACTTTTTTTGCCTGCAGGGCATTACTCAATTTGTCTACAATCTCTATTTCAGGTAGCAACTTACAGTAATTCTCCAATATCTGTCTGGCAATGGGCTCATCGTCAACTATAATGCATTTAATGATCATCGGTTTCTAAAAAAAAATTAACGGTAAAGATATTGTTGGTTTTTATAATTTTTAATTTGTGCCGATTTTTATACAACAAATCTAATCGCTTCCTTACACTGTCCAGACCAAAACCAGATTGGGTTTTGTTTGCAATTATACCGGTGGGAACTGGCTTAAAAGAATTTGTAATGAAAAAATGAATGGCATTATCTACTACTTTAAGATTCATGTCAATTATCACATTTTCGCTATCGCTATTTTTAGAATGTTTAAAGGCGTTTTCTACAAATACGATCAGTAACATGGGCGCAATTGCCATTGACGAACCTTTTACAGATTGCAAAGAATATGAAAGCGACAATCGGTTGCCTAGACGTATTTTTTCAAATGCGATATAATTTTCAAGGTAATTAATTTCATTCTCCAAAGGCACAAATAATTCTTTCGCATCATATACAGTGTACCTCAATAATTCTGACAGTTTTAATAACAATGCTGGTATTTTCTTATGATCTGACATAGATAAGCCATACAGATTGTTTAAGGTATTGAACAAGAAATGGGGACTAAGTTGCGACTGTAATAACTGCAATTCTGTTTTACTTTGTGAGAGTGCCCTTTCAGCCAGTCGAATGTTTTCTTTTGCTCTGCTTCGTGTGAGTGTAATCGTGGCTGCAATGTCCGCACTTAGTACAAATAAACAAATAACTGTAAAAAGAAATGAACTGAACTCAGTGTTTTGCAGCATCCTGGAAATAAAAACACCGATAAGAAAGAGACTGGATAGAGCAATACCTATCAATGCTGCAATAATGCGGTTGAAGGCTTTCTTATTTGCAACCAACCAAATCTTTGCCATATAACGACCACAAAGGAGACCTGTTACCAATATTAAAGTTATCCCAACTGAAAATTCCAGGGCGGCCATAGGAATACTGATGGAAAATATCCAGTAGAATACTACAAAAATGAATAGGGTTGTTAATAACCAAAATAAACCCTGTGTAACTTTTTTATGCATTTAGCCAAATTCTATTGTAAATATCTTTTAAATTTTTTAATGCCAAACCCAAATTTGACAAACACAGCACCAGGCATGCCAGGCATATTTAAACTCCTGATAAACGATGTTTCGTCAGGATTTAATTGCATTTTGTCAGCCATGTTTGCTTTCTGCCATCAGGCCCTTTGAAAATAGATTTCCCTTTGCATATTTGCATTTAAACAAAAAATAAAAAAATGATGAATATCAAAAGCATCTTCAAAGTTGACCGTGCTAAAGAAGTTTCTCTGTTCCGTTTTTACCTGCTAAGGTTTTATTTTGCCCTCAATTTTGTTGCATTAGGATTTCAGGCATGGATTGAAATATTTAGACATACGGGTCTTTGGCAACCCATTGAAGGAATTGCATACAGTTTTTGGGCAGCTTTTTCTTTATTAGCTTTTTTGGGTATAATTCATCCCTTAAAAATGATTCCTTTGCTATTGGTGCAAATTACCTACAAGCTGATTTGGTCCATTATTGTAGCATATCCTCTATGGTTATCAAATAAACCCGAAGCCTTTCATGAGCTTACAAATATTATGGTAAATGGAGTTATAATAGACCTTTTCATTATTCCGTGGGTTTATGTATTTAGAAACTATATTATTTCAAAAAAAATAAACAGTAACGGCAAACGAGAATGAGATTGTTGAAAATAAAGCTGCCCTCTACTTTGCCAAGGAGATGTTTCGTTGACTGAATAAGATCAGGTCTGTTGCAGGGCGGGATAAACGTGCAGCAATTGGGATTTTACCGGTATCAACATCAAATGAGCTGTACAGTGTAACAAATAAAAATATAGCCCAAAATGCGGGACTATAATTTTCAAATCAGGTTGTGTGGCAAAAGTTCCGCTTGTTGAGTATTTGCCACACAACCTGAAAAGCAAAACTTTAAAAATAAATAGTAATAAAAAAGATAAAATTGAAATATTTAGAATGCAATAATTTGGATTATAGTTTTAGCTATGATTCTTTATGGCGTAGGAAAAACCGGGTAGTTTGATGAAGGTAAAGAAATCACAAAAGCAATTTCTAAATTGACCGGAATGAAGTTAATATGGGCTTTCTAAGATTACTCAAATTCATTTGCCATGACTTTAAGACTTTTGAAACATTGGGCAAAATTTTAATTTTTTATAAAAAGAACCTGAGTTATCGGTTGTTTATTTGCATCTCCAATACTGGTGAATGTTATTTTGTAAGAATTTTCATGACGTCAATTTCAGGCCTTTAAAATATCTGTTATGTGTCTGTTATTGATATTGATTATACTACGGTTTAATAGAGCTAAACTTATAAAGAGTTTTAAAACATTAGAATTTCATTAAATGAATCAAACGAAAATGAAGGCTTTAATAAAATTTGTCTTTGCTTTTGCTGCTTTTGTCGCAGCGAGAATATTTGAGTATTTTTTAGCTCATAAATGTTGGGTTAAAAGTCAAAGATTTTCAAAGCCCATTTTAATCAATTATAGTTTATCAACCAAAAAATGATAGCAGATAAAAATTTAGCCCGAATTGCAGGACTGTGCTATTTAATTGTAATAGTAACAGGTTTATTTTCCGAAGTATTTGTTAGACAAACGTTAAGGGTAGCAAACGATGCTATAGCAACAGCCAACAATATACAAACTCATGAAATGCTTTACCGTTGGGGATTTGTGGCAGATATTATAAATTTCATCATTGGACTACCAAGTGTTTTGATTGTGTACTATCTGTTTAAGCGAGTAAACAAATTGTTATTGCAGCTTGCATTAACTTTTGTAATCATTCAAACAGCCATTATTGGGGTTAATTTACTCAATCAAATTTCATCGCTTTTAATCCTTGGCAATGAAACTTACCTTAACACTTTTCAACCCAGGCAGCTTGCGACACTTTCGTTGCTATCGCTGAATATTCAGGCACAAGGTTATGCTATTGGTTTGATATTCTTTGGTTTTTATTGTTTAATAACTGGTTATATAATTTTCATATCAAACATTTTACCAAAAATATTTGGGGTACTTTACGCAGTTTCAGGTTTTTGCTACCTAATAAATAGCTTCACAATGTTTCTGTCTAATGGATTTGAAAACCCAATATTTATATATCTTTCGATTCCCATTTTTGTTGGAGAATTATCGCTTTGCTTATGGTTATTAATAAAGGGTGTAGACACTTCAAAAAATAAAACGCAACCTAAAATTTTAGAGAGGAATTGAGTATAGAAAAAGTTCGAACCAATAGCCTCAAAACTTACCTGAAAGCTAAAACACAACGCAAATGAAATACGATTATTTTATAACAGGTTCAGGATGTTCAGGTTTAAGCCTACCTACTGTATAGAATTTGAAAGGATTCAATATTAATTCAAAAAAATCTGGTAATTAACTCAACCCAGAAAAAGATAACCAATATAATGTGGGGTTACTGAAAAAAGGTAAAGAGCTGTTTGAAACAGCAGTTACTAAAGAATGGAAAAAAATTAAACGCTTAACTTCATTTTACTAAAAACTAATGTCGATCCTTCTTGTAATAATTATTCTTTTTGTTTGTTGTCAAAATAAAAAATGCGAAGGTATTCCTGCCCATCACCAGCATCCATTTGTTTGCTGCTTACCTGCCTACCCAAATTTGTAAGCCAGAGATCGGATGGCAACACTACTTTGCAACAGGTAAGGTTATAACTAATTACGCTGGGGCTGATGGCAAGGGTGGTGAACTCCTGATAAGGATTCTGCCATACGCTGTTTACATAGACGTCCTTCAATCTTCCATTTAAAGTTTGCATTTTTCCATTGGCCTGTGCATTAGGCTCCACAGCATTGAATTTAAAAAGGAGGGCGCTCAATATAATCACTTCTTTTTGCCGTGCAATATAGCACAGGCTGTCGTGCAAAGTTGGGTGGCGCATATTACTTGCAATACTATTAAACCGGCTTGTGTAAAGTGTTTTATAGAGGTTGCTGTTCAATCCCTGCTCCATTAAAGTACTAACTACAATTATGCTATTGTAAATTTTAGGGTCAGTAAAATCGAAGCCATAATCAACCAATAAGCCGGTATTGATTCTATTAGGCTAAAGTAAGCCAAATACTTGGTTTACATAAGTACGATGAAAAGTGTCAATGTCCGCATAAGCAGGTGGAGCAATAGTTTGGGAGCATAAACAAATAGGTGTGGATAATATTACAATCAATAATGTTTTAAGGATTTTTTCCTTGACATTGATGTTAGAGTTTTTTAATTGATAGCGTATATCAAATCTACCCTCTGTAATACTCGCCTTTTCGCCATTCACATTTGTTCCGGTGAATGAAAATATACCAGCTAAAAGTCTTAGAGATAAATCAAGTTTTTTTATGTATAAAATTGCTGTATCGTTAACCCCGAAAGGAAAATTATCAAGTCCGATATAATACCTGGGTTTAGCAAATCCTTTACTTCTGCCGAATTGATAATTCATTCCTTCCAATAGTAATAGACTATCTGTAACAATAACTAACCAAATTGAATTTGTCTTGATTTGGTTAATTGCTGGAATGCTTAAAACCATCCACCCCCCGCACTAGTTCCGAGGTTTACATATTGGTTGTAAAGTCCGGGCCTTCCCCTTCCATCTCTTGTTAGAAATACTTTTCCGTTCACTTTAAAACCGAAAGTCATAGCACCAGTAGTAGTTTCAGTTGGTAGTTGTGGCTCTTCATTTTCCTTTTTACAAGGGCTAATAGTAACAGCAATAAGAAACAGGAAAAAAAAGGAACATAATTTCGGTAGTTTCATTTTGTATGATTTTATTGATTGTAATTTAGTTGATGCTGTTAATTATTCTTTCATTCGTTTGTTATCAAATTAAAAAATGAATTCTGTAATCTTACCCGTCTGCCGCATCAAACTGTATGTTGCTTATCTCACTTCTTCGATTGCTTAAAATAAGTAAGATGGTAACAACAAACAGCAATAAGTAAGTTTGTAGTTAATTGTACTTGGCCTGATGGCAATAGAATTAAACTCCAGATAAGGATTTTGCCAAACGCTGTTTACAAACACATTCTTCAATTGCCCATTCACCGTTTGCATTTTCCATTTACCTGTGCATTGGAGTAAATAGCATTGTACTTGAACAGCAAGCCGCTAAATGTGCTTACTTCTTTCGAACGTGCAATATAACAAAGGCTATCATGAATAGAAGGATGACTCAAAGTACCGGCATTGCTATTAAACTTACCCGTGAAAATAGTTTTATATGATTCGGAATAAATGCCCTGTCCCATTAAAATGCCATACACCAATAATGAACCATTATAAATTTCAGGGTCTGTAAAATCAAAGCAACAATCTACCAACAAGCCTGTTGAAATTCTATTGCTTTCTAATGCGCCAAATACCTGATTGACATAAGTGCGATAGTTATTATCCACATCTGCAAAAGTTGGTGGTGTAAAAGTTTGGCTCTTACCATTATTATAATAAACATAAAGCGTGAATGTTGCAAATGCATCCTGCGCTTTGCTGTAATAAAAGGCTTGGTTGAACGTACAATTTTAAAATATCCCCGGCCTCACCGCCGTATTTTTAATGCTAAAAGAATCCGTTACCGCCACTGCCAAACCCCAATCAAATAGCGAATCAAATTTTTCAGTTTTGGTCATATCCATTGCGGGACAATCGCTGTTACCAACACCCCAGCTCCAGGGCAACCACCCAATGCTTTTTTGTTGGCAGTATTGCATGATAAATTTATAAGGGATGCAGCATTTACATTTTACTTCCATGGGGGCAAACTCGGCTATCAGCAGGGTAATGTTAATTTTTATGGATTGATCAATGGCAGTGCTGATGCGGCTTTCGCTGATACCACTATCCCAGATATGCCACGCAAAAATCACATTGTGTAAAGGGTCTGCGACCATCAAAGCGTTACCGTTGGTGAGCAGATAATTTTCATTTCGCCCCCAGTTGGCAGCATCAATAATAAGCGGTACACGAATGCCTGCAGTACGCATTTTTTTTACCAGCCGGCTATAAGTATCAGCAAAGTTTTGTTGCGATACCGTATCTGTTCCGGCTTCGTTGGCAATGTTGAGCAACAGGTATTTTTGGTATTTTTCTATTACGGCTACCACATCTTCTTGTATCCAGAAATCAACGCACCCTTCCAGTTTATCCCATTGCCCGGTAGCATCATGCAGCTCTATGATGGGCAGCATTTTATTCTTTATACAATTGCCAATAATCGTATCTAATTGTTTACCGCCGCCGCCTGTTTTCATCCACATAATGCGAACACAGTTAGCACCGGTCTTTGCAATTTCCGGGAATGATTTTTCACCCGTTCGGTCAGTTACTACATTCATCTTATTGATACCCCGTAGAATAACTTTTTCGCCATTGGGAGCATATAAAAAACGGCCATCCACATAACAGGTTGTATGCAAATTTTTTTTATCTGGCAATAAAAAAGAATAGCTGGTCAAAAGACACCCGCAAAGCATCAAACAAAATAATATTGGTTTCATATCTTATTTTTTAAAATTAATTTCGTAATACATGGTCTTGTGCTTATTACTGTCTATGTAAATAGCATTATTTGTTACGGCAATTGTTTCACCTGTTCTGTTTCCACTATGGTCGAGTACATATACCGTTGGCGACTTACCCTTCGTTCTTTTAATATTGACTGTTACCGCAACTGGCTCCAACAGTATGGGTGCTGTACCCAATTGTAGTAATTTGTTATGCGAATCATTATACTGCATGCCAGTATTTTCTGCACGTGCCATCATCGTTAACAATATTCTATTTGCATTTGCAAGTGGCGTTTTTTGCTGCAGGCTTGTTACTAATATTACTGCAAAATCGTTGGTAGTTTGCAGGCTTATTTCGCCGAGCTGGTAAATACTGCTATCCATAAAACCAACAATTCCTTTAGTTCCCGGTGCATTGATGGTAAAGCATCCTTTGCCGCTGTAATTCCATACCAATTGCCCGGTTGCAGATGTAATAATTTTACCAACGGTATCTATATAACGGTAGTAATTATCCAGGCGTTTTTCTGACGACGGATTATTAAAGTCCAGGGTTGTTTTACCTACTGCCAGCAACTGTGCAGGCACTTCCGCATCAAACCGTTTTACATCTGCCTGTTGGGTGGTTTTATCTGTTATGTTTACTATACCTCGTTTAAAATCGTTGGTATCAATATTTCGGTTTAAAATGGTTTCGCCTTCTTTAATATCATTGTTATAAATCATACTGGACAGCGCCGGGTATAACGCCAATTGGGTGGGCGAGGTTACATTGTACACCCCATGACTTTGTATAGTAGGTGTAAAATGGTCATAGTCCATGGCAAAGGCATACGAAGCATCCCAACCCTGCAGGCCCATGCCATATGCCGCAATAATGGGCGAACTTTCTGCTGTCCATTGATTAGGAATCAATGCCATCCATTCAGAAATTTGAAAAGGCCGATCGGCTACTTGCTGAAAACCGGTACTCAACAAACCCGACCCCGGTATAGCTACCATGGCCTCGTTATCTACTTTACCGGTATGCAACTGATGACCTGTGCCGCCACCTGAATAATTATGCCGGTCAATTACACCGGCATTGTAATCCGCAAAGAGATTGTAAAAATGTGCAATACCCGAACCTGCCTGCCAGCAACTACCTACTATTATACCTTTGTATCCTGTAGCACGGATAGCTGCCGTAAAGCGTTGGTAAAAATGAAGTTGGGCTTCATACAAAAAGGTGGCCCGGTCGGCTACATCTAAAGGTAATGGTATGCCCTTTTTTTGCGCCTGCTCTGTTTCGTAACTAAAATACCCGTGATTGGGTTTGGGGTAAATATTATTTTGTTCCAATGTTTCTCCTATGGGCAATCCCTGCATTTTCCAGGCAGTCATTAAATTTTCCTGCGTACCATATTTTCTTCTCAGCCAGTCGCTAAATTGCAGGCACAATAATTTTCTATACGTAGGGGTTTGTTTTAAAGTTTCTTCTATGGCACCCCAAAAAATATTGTCTTCATTTTGCAGTTCAATAAAATTGAGTGCCGGGTCATCGGCATACCGCAAACCGGTGCTGGGATTAATGTGATTGAGCATGTTAACCGTAAGCTCAATATTGAGGGCTTGAAGATCTTCTGCAAAATTTACAATTCCAGCCGTGCTGCCGTTTAAATGCGACCAGGGGAATTTTGTATCGGCCACTTCCCGGTAAGCCAGTACCCTCGCCGAGTCTGCCTGCAACAGGCGGTGGCCATAAATATGCGACCAGCTATAGTAGATACCGGCATTACGTAATTCGTTAGAGAAAAAATCAAAATTTTTCCATTTTTCGCTGGTCAGTTGTGTGGAGTTTATGCCATCGGTAGCCTCCCAGGTAAACTTGTGAAACCTTACTGCATTAATACCATAACCCGCCATAAAATTTGTCCATTTGCTGGCTTTTTCCGGTGCTGCAAAAGGGCTTTCACTTGCAATATTCACGCCCCAGAATTTTGTTTTGGTACCATCTTCAAATACAAAATCTTTTCCCCGGTATTGCAAAAAACCGTGCTTGCCCGCAGGCTTATCCAGCCATTGGCTCATATTGATAGTACTGAATTTTTCGTTGGTACCTGGGTTAAAGGCAAACCAGTTTTTGCTTTGCTGAGCTTGTACTTCTTTCGACAAAATTAATAGCAACAATAACCATGTGTATTTCATAAGTAATTTTTTACAATTATTTCCAACTTCGCCCCAACTCCGCTTCTATAGAACCGAAATCTTAATGCCTAGTTAGCCCTCACCCCCAACCTGCCGATGCATCCGGACAGGCTCTCGCCGAAGGAGAGGGAGCCTGACCCTGATGCTTCAACGCGGTTTTCTTATTCGATTAGTCATCTCATTTTTCTCGTGCGCCTGGTTCGAATCAGCTTTGCATTTTTAGTCCTTTTTTGTTGAAACATCAGCTCACTTAGACTATACTCCAAATGAGACGGGCAAGAACCCACGACTTTCTAAAAACTATTTATCTATTCTTTACCGACTTACCTGAACCAGGTATCCGCCGCTGCCAACAGATAATACTGCATATTCATCATCATATTTTATAGCATTGATGCCTGCCAATAAAAGGTTACTATTTCCGTTTATGGTAATGGCATTTTTCTTATTGGCTTTTACCCAAATTTCCGCCGTTGTATTTACAGGAATATTTACCCGTAACTGAAAACTGGTTGCTGTTTTTTTCCAATCGCTTTCAATAAGGCCATACATACTTTGATACGACCCTTTTGCCCAGGTAAGTTCAGCCTGTTGTGGCTTGATAATTATTTTTTTGAACCCGGGTGCGGTTGCATTAATACCCAACAGGGATTTGTAAAACCATTCTTCAATAGAACCAAACATGGGATGGTTGTAAGATGAAGATGATGGCTTTTCCCAGCTTTCCCAAAGCGTGGTAGCATCATTGGCCAGCATATAGCCCCAACCAGGAAAATCACGTTGGTTAGCTATTCTATAAGCCAATTCATTTTTATCTTGTTCTCTCAGCACATCAAATAGCATCATGGTAGAAAAAATACCAGTAGATACATGCCATTTATGTCTTTCAAATTCACTCAATAATACCTCAAAGGTTTTTTCCTTTTCCGGCGAAATATCATACCATAAGGCGAAAATTTGTGCGGCTTGTGTAGCGTTGTCAAAGCGCCCGGTATTGGGTACTAAATATTTACGAACAATGGCAGTTCGGATGCTGCCTGCCAATTTTGCGTATTGAACGGAGTCGGCTTTCTTGTTGAGGATAGCAGCAAATTCGGTGGCCAATATTGCATGATGATAATAGAAACAAGCGGCAGAAAAAGCCTCCGCTCTTGGATCAATCGCTTCATGATCGCCAATATCCCAGTGGTACAAACCCTGTTTGGCATTGGCTTGCAGAAATTCGAGTTGCTTTTTAAAAGCTGGATATTGCTGCTCAATTATCTGTTTATCGCCATAATAATCATACAATTTTTTTTGTACAAAGCTAAAAGCTAGTTGCCATCCCAATGGTCCGGATTGGCCGCCATAGCCCCGATCGGCAATTCCTGTGTAAGGGGCTATTTCTGTAATAGCGCCATCGGGCTGCTGGTCGTTGGCAAAATCCTGCACCGTTTTCCGGTAAAAATTGGCCATGTTGTAATTGTGAATATAAGCTCCGGTAGTAGCAACAATATCTGCACCATAGCCCATTTTTTCTCTGCCCGGACAATCGGATTGTACACTAAAAATATTACTCAAAAAGGTCCACTGAATTTTATCGTGGAGTGTATTAAACATCTCGTTGGAGCAGGCAAATTCCCCTTGCTGCTGCACATCGCTGTTCATCCTTAATCCTTCTATATCCTGTAAAGTTGGTTTACCCGGCCAGCCGGTAATTTCCACGTACCTGAATGCGTGAAAAGTAAAACTTGGGTTCCATACCTCCACCCCGTTGCCTTTTAAAATATATACATCTTTTTGCCAGGCAGTTTTGGGTGCACCTGGACCGCCACTCATATTCCACATCTCTTTGATATGCCCTGCTGTAGTGGTTATCCAGTTAAGGGCGCCGTTGGGATGAATAATCTCGGCAAAGCGCAGAGAAACCGCAGTGCCAGCCGGACCGCTGACTTTAATCCGGGCAACGCCTGCAAAATTTTGCCCCATGTCCACAATAAAAGTATCCTTGCCAACTTCGTTGATTCTTACTGGTTGCACATGTTTTGTAATCCGAACGGGTGGTGGCATTTGTGCTTTTAATACGCCAGTTGGACCATCGGTAACGACGGCGTTTTTCCAGCCATCAGTTGACGCAAAACTTTTTTCCAAGCGGGCATCATACTCTTCTCCTAAAAAAACATTATTGCGGATAACGGGACCGGGAGTAGATTGCCAGCTTTCATCGGTGACAATGGTTTCAACTGCTCCATCCGTATAGGTAATTAATGCCTGTGCCTTTATACAGGGGCGGCCGGTTTGCTGCACATTGCGCAAATTGTATTGCCCAAACAAACGCAGTGGCAGTGGATTGTACCAGCCATTGCCAACCTTTACACCAATGGTATTAAGGATACCATTTTTTAAGGCTCCGGTAATATCGTAGGTGACATATAAAACCTCTTTACGGTAAGCCGTAAAGCCAGGATTTAATACATCATCGCTTATTTTTTTATTGTTGATGTAAACCTCTGAATAGCCAAGGCCGGAAATGTACAATCTTGCAACAGCAATTTTTTTTCGGATGTTGATTTGTTTTCTAAACACAGGCATTGGGTCTTGCTGATAAAAGTCTTCGTCTCTTTTAAATTGCTTACTTCCATCACTAATCCATTTTGCCTGCCAGTCTGCCTGTCTCGTGGACAGGTCGCCCGCCTGCAATGCCGCAGTTTCAAAACTGGCAATCGTACTCCAGGTAGAAGCAATGCCATTTTTATCATATACTTTTACCCGCCAGTAATATTTAGTGAAAGCTTTTAATGGTTGTCCGTTGTACTCAATATGAATATTTTCTGTTGAAATAATTTTCCCTGTTTGCCAGCAATTTCCTTTTAACAACCTGCATTCTTTTTCATTATCACTCAATAAAATTTCATACGCAGTTTGAAATTGATTTCTTACTGTGCTGATAAAATTCCAGCTAAGGCGTGGCTTTGCCATATCAATACCCAAAGGATTTTCAAGATATTCGCAGGTTAGGTGGATGGGTTGTAATACAGGTGCAGCAATACTTTTATTTAACAGCAAAAAAATAAAACATATTCCTCCAAAAAACAGTTTTTTCATCAGTAGATTTATTAATAAAAAAAAATTGTGTGTTCATCATTACACCATGTAATTTGCCAACGTGTAAACTTGCTCGCTATACAACCCTTGCAAGTTTCCGTGCCAAGCGAAAAGAAAAGCCTTTGTGATTCGGGTGTTTTCCCATATTTAGAAAAAACAGGAAGTCCTGAAGTTTAAAAAAGCATGCTATTATAATTTTATACATCGCCAGCAATTTTAAAATTAGCTCCGTATTATAATAGCTATGATAATTTATAGCTTTGGCAACACCCATGGTTTTCTATACACCGGTGTTATCAATGCATTTGCGGCAGCATTATCACCAAAATTGCTGGCGGCTTCATTCCATACCAACCTCGATTGTGTGCGTAAAGCAATATTACCCATGTGTGCATACAGCGCTACCAGCCTTCCATTTTCGATAGTACAGGCCGGATCTTTTCTGGATTTGATGCACGCTAAAAAATCCTTCATGTGATCTTCGTGCGAATCAACACCTGTTCTTTTCTCCACCGAAGCTGCCTTAAACTTTTTGTTTTCGTTATCATATTCAGGAAATAATTCCCAGGTATCCCTGTCAATCACCAACGTAGCATCATTGCCTACAAAAGCCAACCCATAAGCTCTGCCATAGGGACCTTGCTGAGTGCCGGCAGTATGCTGCCAGTTGATGGTAAAATCTTTCAACTGGTAGGTCACATCCATTGTGTCGAACGTTTCGTGGTCGTGTGTAGGAAAAGAAAAATTGCCACCGGTAGCTGAAACGGAAAGTGGAAAGCTGTTGATATCTTTTGCCCACAAAGCCATGTCCAATAAATGCACACCCCAGTCTGTCATCAATCCGCCACCATAATCCCAAAACATACGCCAGGAGCCGTGAAACCTGGCCGCATTAAAATTACGCATGGGCGCCGGGCCGAGCCACTGTTCAAAATCCACACCGCCGGGTACCGCTGTATCAGGTACTTTTATCTTACCAATGCCATAATTAAAATTGCCCCAAATATTCACCTTTCTTAACTGGCCAATTTTTCCGGCCTTTATAAAATCAATGGCAGATTTAAAATGATTGCCGCTTCGTTGTTGTTGTCCTACTTGCACTACACGATTGTATTTTCGGGTAGCTTTTACCATTATATCACACTCTGCAATACTATTTGCCAACGGTTTTTCTACATAAATGTCTTTACCCATTTCGCAGGCGTACACAAATGGCAAACAATGCCAATGATCGGGTGTGCCAATAATGACGGCATCTATATCTTTATTCTCCAAAAGCTTTCTAAAGTCTTTATACTTTGTTGGGGCTTTACCCTGAATTTTTTCAACGTCGGCACTGCGCTGTCCCAGGATATTTTCATCCACATCACAGAGTCCGATACATTCTACTCCCGGTTGTTTCAGTGCATTCTCAAGGTTTCCAAATCCCATATTTTTGGCACCTATCAGCCCGATTTTTATTTTTTCGTTGGCAGATGGAGTCTTTTGCTGAATAGCTGAAAAAAGTGGCAGAGGTGCAAGAGCTGCCACGCCAGCCCCGGCTAATAGTTTAGCATTGTCGTTTAAAAATTTCCGTCTGGTAATTGGCATAGCTTTTAGTTTAGTTGTGAGTAGTTTTTTTATAGCAAATTTAGTTTGTATTTCGCCCAACAATCGATGCAGGCGATTTGAAAAGAATCATATTTTTTAAGTTGAAAGGCAATACAATCGCAAAAGGAAAACGTATTTCGTTTAAAAGTAAAGAAATAATAACGTTTATACTTCAACGATCATGCTAACCTACGGCATCGCAGTCAATAAACCTTACTGCTCTATGCTGTATCAAAATAGTTGAAAATCATTGAAGGTTTGTTATTTTAGTCAATAAATCTTTAGAAACTGATTATCATGACACGATGCCTTGTAATTTTTACCTGTCTATTTTTTTCGGCTACCTGCACTTTTTCTCAATCATCATTGCATTGGGTTACAAATTACACAAGAGCCATTGCTACTGCAGCAAAAGAAAAAAAACCGGTACTGCTATTTTTCCATGGTTCGGATTGGTGCCCGCCATGCATAAAAATGCAGCAACAAGTATTTGCTGACAGCAACTTTATTGAATTTGCAAAAAGCAAATTGATATTTCTGGATATCGACTTTCGGCGAAAACCGCCGCTTAGTGCCACACAATTAAAGCACAACCAGGCTGTAAAAAAACAATTTGCATTGCCTGATGATTTTACACAAGGCTATCCTCAGATCATCATCATCGATGCGGCCGGAAAAGTATTGTACCAGGAAAAAGGCTATGAAGGAGAAGGTGCAGGCAAGCTGACTGGCATTATCAGTACTGTGATTGAAAACCTACGCTGACCGCTTTATTATTTTCCCATGAAATGAATAAAAGAGTAAGTCTGCTGCTTAGTAGAATTTTGGGTAGCGTTACTATTTCAAAAAACAAAATAAACATACCGGCATTTTGTTCGCAAATATTGATTTACAAAGAATGAAAAATGTGATGCTGGCGCATTTATGGCAAATGGATTCAATATTGCTGGAGACAACCATGATTAAAAAAATTTCAGATAAAATCAACTTATGCTATCAATTAAAAGAATCGCATTATTCTCTTGCATGTTTTTTTCAGTATGCCTGATAGGTTGCAAAACAACAATTGCCCAAAATTCAATAACGGGTTCTGCGGCAAATGAACGCAACAATTATTGGATAACACCGCAAGTAAAGAACCTCCGGCAATATGGTGTTTACCACTTTAGAAAAAACTTTTTATTGAAGGATAAGCCGTCATCATTCAGCATACATGTATCAGGAGATCAGCGATACCGTTTATTTGTAAATGGGCAGTCCGTTGCCACAGGGCCTTCCAGGAGCGATGAGGCGCACTGGCGGTATCAAACTTTTGATATTGCAAATTATCTGCAGGCAGGTAAAAACAGCCTGGCGGCCGTAGTGTGGAATGATGGTGAGCAATCTGCCTGGCCACAATTATCTGTACATTCCGGTTTTTTTATACAAGGTGCTTCAGCAAATGAAGCGCTCGTAAACACAAATGACAGTTGGAAAGTGTTGGAAAATATGGCCTATAGTCCTGTTGCCAGCATATCACATATTACCGGTGCATTTGAGCAGGTGTTTGCACAGCGCTATCCCTGGGGCTGGCAGCAACAAGCATATGATGACAGCAAATGGCAGCAGGCTATGCGATCAGACAGCCTCGGTTTTGCAGTCAAAAAAAGCAGAATACTACTACCTGCCGTCATTCCGCTTCCAGAAGAAAAAATGCAGCGATTAAACGCCATCAGCCGCAGCACTGGTTTGGAAAGTATTTCGGATGATTTTATAAAAGGAACAGGCAGTTTAAAAATTTACCCCTGGGCCAACTTGACCATTTTGCTGGATCAGCGGGAGCTTACCAACGCTTATGTTTCGTTGCTTACCAGTGGCGGCAAAGGTGCAAAAATTACGGTAACGTATGCAGAAGGATTGTACGACAGTAATGGAAATAAGGGGAATAGAAATGAAATAAGTAATAAAACCATTAAAGGCAATGAAGATATTTTTTTGCTGGATGGCGGCGATAAAAGATTGTTTAGCACCCTATATTACCGCACATACCGATATGTGGAATTACACATTGAAAATCACCAGCAAGATTTAGTGCTGGAAGATTGTTACGGCACTTTTACCGGCTATCCATTTAAAGAAAATGCCAGCTTTAAAAGCAATGACAGCAGCCTGCAAAAAATTTGGGAAACAGGCTGGCGCACTGCCCGGCTCTGCGCTTTTGAAACCTACATGGATTGCCCCTATTATGAGCAATTACAGTATGTGGGCGACACACGAATACAGGCGTTAATTTCTTTATACGTTTCTGGCGATGACCGCCTGATGCGGAATGCCATTCAGCAACTGCAGTATTCCATATTGCCCGAAGGCCTTACTCAAAGCCGGTATCCAAGCAATAACCTGCAGGTGATTCCGCCCTTTTCTTTATTTTGGATTGCCATGATACATGATTACTGGATGCATAAAAAAGATGATGCCTTTGTACAACAGTTTTTACCCGATATTAAAAAAATTATTGAATGGCACAAAGCATACATCAATGAAAAAAGCCTGCTCAATAAAATGCCTCACTGGAATTTTGTAGACTGGCCCAAAGAGTGGCCATGGACGGGTATTGAAAACGAAAGCGGTGTACCAGCAGGAACTACAACGGGTAATTCATCCATCCTCACGCTACAATTGGTAATGGCCTTGCAAAAAGCAGTGGAATTAATGTCTGCTTATGAGGATGTGCCAACTGCAAATACTTATAAATCGTTAGCAGATTCGTTAAAAAATGCGGTGTACAAATATTGCTGGAGCAGCAGTAAAGGTTTGTTGGCCGATACACCCGATAAAACTATTTTCAGTCAGCATGCACAAGCATTGGCCGTACTTACTTCCACGTTGCCTGAGGCAGATGAAAAAGCAGTACTGGAAAATACGATCAGCAACAGCAGCCTCATACAATGCACCTATTACTATCGATTTTATTTATTGCAGGCTTTGAAGAAAGCAGGTTTGGGTAATCTCTATCTAAGCCAGTTGACACCCTGGAAAAATATGCTGGATATCGGACTTACAACATTCGCCGAATCTCCCGAACCTACCCGAAGCGATTGCCATGCCTGGAGTGCCAGCCCTTGTTACGATCTACTGGCAACAGTTGGAGGTATCATGCCGGCAAGTCCTGGATTTTCAACAGTGCTTATTAAGCCGCATCTTGGTACGCTTACGTATTGCGAAAGTAGCATGCCGCATCCCAACGGAACCATAAAAGTATTTTATAAAAGGAATGAAAAAGGCAATTGGCAAACAGCAATTGAACTGCCTCAAGGCATAACCGGGAAATTTATCTGGCATAGAAAAATGCTTTTGTTGAAAGGGGGAAACAACAAATTCGTTTTGTAAATTAAGCAGCCAGCCATTAAATGAGCGGTGGGATATAAAATTTTTATAAGATGAAATTAGAATACAAAATATTTACCAATCATAAGAAATGTAAAGCGATCTATGAATTTCCTTATGAAAAAAAATAACCTTAATCATTTACGCTTTTAACACAAATAATTTATGTCACGATTTTCAATATCATTCTCGCTAACAGCTATTTTTATCACAGTTGCCCTTGCTGCTGCAGCACAAATTAAAATCACTCCTTTAAAAGATATTGTAACAGAAACAGCATTTAAAAACCCACCGCTTTGTGCCAAACCAAAAGCACTATGGCCGTGGGTGAATGGCAACTTCAGTTTATCGCATATTACTTATGAATTGGAGCAGGCCAAACAAAAAGGCATGAGTGGTTTTGATATTTGGGATGTAGGGGCAATGGTTGATAACAATAACATATTGCCCACCGGCCCTGCGTTTTTAAGTGACGAATCGGTACAGGGTATTTCGTTTGCAGTAAAAGAAGCAGATAGGTTAAACATGGAACTTGGCCTTATAACTTCCAGTAGCTGGAACGCTGGAGGCGCATGGATTAAACCAGAACATGCGGCTATGGGTTTATTTAAAAAAGATACGGTTGTAACTGGGCCGGTGTTTTTTAGTACAAGCATTCCTTTCCCCGTAGTTGCCCCCGGCTCAAGAGATGTAAATTACAACATGGTACCTAAAAATCCAGCCACAGGTTTACCCATTTTTTATAAAGACATTGCAACGATTGCCTACCAGTTGAATGATACCGGTACGATAGCCGGCATTGAAAAAGTAATAGTACTGAGTAGTGGTGACAACAAAAAATTGCAATGGCAGGTACCTGCAGGCCATTGGAATATTGTGCGGTATGTTTGTTTTCCTACCGGGCAGCAGTTGGCAACTGCAAGCCCTGCATCCAAAGGATTTGTGCTTGACCACTTTAGTGCTGCTGCACAGGAAGCCAATATGAACTATGTGATTGATAGAATCAAAACCGGATTGGGCAGTTTAAAAAATCGTTCGTTAAAATATTTATATGAGGATAGCTACGAGGTAAATTCAGGTGTGTGGACACCCTTGCTTGCAGAAGCATTTGAAAGAAAATATGGGTATAGTTTATTACCGTACTTACCATTTTTAAATGGTGTGGCTTATACAGATAAAGAAAATGCCAATCGTTTCTATTTCGATTTTACCAAATTGCTTTCCGACCTTATTATTACCAACCATTACGTAAAAGGCAGGCTGATGAGTGAGCAGGTCGGGCTCGGGTTTTATGCAGAGGCAGGTGGCCCCGGACAACCCATACACAATGTTCCTTTTGAAGATTTAAAGGCACTCGGTTCGCTTACTGTGCCCCGTGGAGAATTTTGGAACAACCATACTTCTTCCAACGATTTACAAATAGTAAAAGGCATAGCGAGTGCCGCCCATATTTACAATCAAAAATTTGTGGAAGCCGAAGCTTTTACCAGCGTATGGCTTTGGCAGGAAGGCCCCGGCGAATTAAAACCTTTGGCCGACAGAGCCATGTGCGAAGGTTTAAACCGTTTTGTATATCACACTTTTCCTCATAGCCCGCCTGAAGGAGGCACACCCGGATGGATATATAATTTTGGCACTATCATAAACACTACCAATGGATGGTGGTCTAAGTCGCAGGGCTTTCATGAATATTTAGGGAGGAGGAGCAGTTATTTACTACAGCAGGGAAATTTTGTGGGCGATGTAGCTTTTTATTATGGCGATGAAGCTCCCAATTTTGTTTCGCCAAAACATATACCAGCCACACTTGGCGCAGGGTATGACTATGATGTGGTAAACACCGATATAATATTGAACAGGATGACAGTGAAAAACAACCGTATTTATTTACCACACGGTCAATTTTACGAGGTGCTTGTGCTGCCACAGGATGAGAGAATAAATCCTCTCGTGCTTAAAAAGCTGGAACAAATGGCAGCAGCAGGTGCAACTATCATTGGTCCAAAGCCAGCACGTTCCTATGGGTTATTTAACCACGCAGCCATCGATAGCCAGGTTGTAGTCATCGCAAATAAACTATGGGGAAAGGTAGACAGCAGCCATGTAACATCACATATTTATGGCAAAGGAACTATAAGCTGGGGCAAAACTGTACGGGAAGTTTTAACCCAAAAAGGCATCACCCCTGATGTACAATTTCAGGGCAATAAAAGTGATACTTTAGATTATATTCATCGCCGCACAACAGATGCGGAGATTTATTTTGTTCGAAACAAAAAACGTGGTGCTATCTCTGGAACCTGCACTTTTCGTGTAACCGGTAAGCAACCGGAATGGTGGAATGCAGCAACCGGAACGACGATTCAAATAAGTAGATATAGCATTGATGAAAAGGGTATCACCATACCTTTGAATTTAGCCGAAGATGAATCTGCTTTCATTGTTTTTAAAAATACCATCGCATTGCCGAACAAAAGTAAAAAAGCTATTGACGGCACAAAAATTATTTATACCACAAAAGGACTTATTCAAACAAACCAAAAATCATCGGGAAACAATCCAACTATTAACTACCCGTGGGAGGTACGTTTTGAGCATAAGGGAAATACACCAGTTGTAGATACGATGCAACAGCTCACTTCGTGGCATTTATTACCGAATGCTTCAATGAAATATTTTGCCGGCCAGGCTACCTATCATAACAGCTTTGAAATAGCTGCCGGAGATTTAAAAAAAGATGCTGTGCTTTTACTGTCACTTAATAAAGTGAAGGAGATTGCAGAAGTGTATCTTAATGGAAAAAAGCTTGGTTTGCAATGGCACCCTTCGCAAATATTTGCGCTTACGGATGAGTTGAAACCCGGTAAAAATTACCTCGTAATTGAAGTAGTGAATTCAATCAACAACGGTTTAATTGGAGATGCACAGCACCCAAAAGAATACAGACAAATGCGAAGCAACATTACCCGTTTACCAAATGCGTGGCAAAAGCCATTTGCTGAAGCCAGTTTGATAGAAGCTGGATTGATAGGTCCGGTTACTTTGCAATGGGCATTGTTAGTGCAGTAAGGCTAACAAGCCGTTGCTACAACGGTGATGTTTTCCTTTTTTAAGTTAACAAGCCCACTAAAACTCAGTTCTTAAAAAATCAATTTAAATTTAAAGGCGAAATGGTGAACGCTTTTTTACCGGTTTTATTAAAACACTTCTATTCGAAAGTTTCTGTACGCAGTTTTCATGTGAGGTACTGCACTTATTGGTACGTTTAAGCGTGCGGATAATTAACTATTTTTATTTATATAGTTGTCTGTCACATCAATCATTAAAACACCACTGATCTAATGCAGCATTATGTTACCTTTTGCTACTCATCTACCCCAATTTTAAACGCCGTTATTTATTAACTTATTTATTGAGCCGGGAGTTGTAGAACCAGGAACAATACTTTTTGTTCAGGCGTTATCTTTTAAGTTTTTGCGTTAGCAAAGAAAATTCTTTCGTTGTATGTATGATTACTTTTTGTCCATTACATGTTTCTTCCCATTCGTAAACTTTACTTTCCTCCTGCCGCCAGCTTGTTAAAGTATTGTATTGATTCAATTATATCGGGCACGTTGTTGTCCAACTTATGTTCGCATTCTACATTTACCATGCCTTTAAAATGCTGTGCCTTCAATTCATTAATAACGCCCGGGAAATTTATGACTCCTTTACCTACAATCACAGCTTCGCCTTTCAGGTTATTTGCTGTTGCAATATCTTTTAAATGGATGCTTATTATATGCCCCTTCAGTTGATTTAAGCACTTTACCGGATCTAATCCACTACGCACCCAATGCCCCAGATCTGCACAAGCCCCAATATTTTTATGGCCCTTAATAGCGGCCAGCACAGAGTCTGGATGCCAGTACATACTGCTTCCTTTTGCATGTTCGTGAATGGCAGTTTTGATATTGTAAATTTCCCCCAGGCTATCCAGTATGTTCCAGTGCGCTTTGCTTGGTTCACAAACTAAAAATTCCATACCTAAGGTCTTTGCCATTTCAAAATACCGCTTCCACTCTTCAGCATCTTTGGCATCAGCCACATACATAGATTTCATCTGGATACCTTTCTCATCCAATAGCCGTTTCATTTTCATAATGCCATACAAAGAAAGGTTTGCCATTGTAGTATCCTTAAATTCTCCTTTTAACGCATGAAAAGAAAGGCCTTCTACAAACTTCACTCCTGCGCTATCCGCTTTGTCCAGTGAAACTGAAAAGGGAAACAAATTGAAAGAATACAAGGCTATGCCCATGTTCCAGCGGGCAACTGCCTTTGAGGATTGATCACTGTTTTTTACCTTAGCGGAATCGCTACTGTCGGTATTACTATTAGCATTGTTACTACACGATAGCATAATAACAGACCCGATTAGCAATTGAAATAATAGGAAGCAATACTTTTTCATCTTAGTGATTTTTTACAAATATATCATTTATCCTATCTTCTGCATTTTTTCAAATTGAATGTATTTTCATCAGCAATAAATGTTTCGGGTCTGATTAATAAATACGGGCATACAATTATTAATTCGACTATTAAAGCAGTATAGAACAGCATAGTTAAAACTTAGCGATGTCCTAATTTTAAATGCTCGGATGTTGACTTAAACCGATTGCAACTTTATGCTTACATCTAAATTAAAAGGACTTTACATTTGCGGAGCTTTTTACTTGTCTCTGCAAAACAGGTTATGCGCAAACAAAACATTGACTCCAGGAAACGCAGCTACAGAACTTTCCTTGTATTATTTAATAATTCCGGTTACGCTTGCAATCCGCTTTGTTGGTGCATTAAAGTTAACGAACAGTTAAGCAGGGGTGATGCTTTTCCTGTTCAGATAAACAAACAAACTAAAACACAGTTGTCTTAAAAAAACTATTTAAATTTAACGGTTCAAGTTTAATAAATTTTATAACAGCGTCAACTAACGTACATTAGCATTTATGAAAAATAACACTTCACAGAGATCAAGGAGATCCTTTATCAAAAATACATCCGTGGCAACAGCAGGCTTTTTTATTGTTCCCCGGCATGTGTTGGGCAAAGGCTTTACAGCACCCAGTGACAAACTCAATATCGGTGGTATTGGCGTAGGAGGAAAGGGAGAAAGTGATCTGGAAGAGATTGCGAAAAGTCCAAATGTAAATATCATTGCGCTGTGTGACGTGGACGATCGCCAGGCTATAAAATCAAGACAGCGTTTCCCGAAAGCAACATACTACAAGGACTTCCGGGAAATGCTTGATAAAGAAGGGAAAAGTTTGGATGCAGTTTCTGTATCTACTCCGGATCATACACATGCAGCCGCCGCTTTAATGGCCATGCGCATGGGCAAACATGTCTATGTGCAAAAGCCATTAACCCATGATATTTATGAGGCACGTATACTCACGCAGGCTGCTAAAAAATATAAAGTGGTTACACAAATGGGCAACCAGGGTTCCTCCAATGACGGTGTACGAAAAATGCGGGAATGGTATAATGCCGGACTAATTGGTGATGCCACCGATATTTACTGCTGGACCAACCGACCCATTTGGCCGCAAGGTTTTGGCAAGCCAGTAACAAAAGACGAAGTACCGCCGGAACTGGATTGGAAATTATGGCTGGGCCCTAATGAGTGGGAGGAATATCATAAAGAATTTGTGCCATTCAACTGGCGTGGTTACCACTCTTTTGGCACAGGTGCATTGGGCGATATGGGCTGTCATATCATTGATCCGGTATTTAAAACAGTGGGATTAGGATATCCATCAGAGGTGGAATGTAGCGTAGTTAATTTATATGAACAAATGTGGAATGCATCTTATCATCCTGACAGCTTTCCAGCAGCGTCAACATTAAAATTAAAGTTTCCTGGCAAGGCTGGTAAGCCCGATGTTTTGCTGCGTTGGATGGATGGAGGGCTTCTGCCTGAACGTCCCGAAGAATTAGGCCCCGATGAGGCCATGGGCGATTGGGGTGGAGGCGCCATCATAGCGGGTACAAAAGGAAAACTAATGTGCAGCACCTATGGTGAAAATCCTGTTTTGTTGCCACTGTTCCGTAACAAAGATATTACGGTAAAACAAACAATTGCCCGTGTGCCCGAAGGTCATTATGTGCAATGGGTGAATGCCTGCATGGCTGGGTATGGAAAAAAAGAACTGAGTTCTTCGTTTGATTATGCAGGTCCGCTGACGGAGACTATTTTAATGGGTAACCTGGCTTTACAGGCTTGGAATATTAAAAATAATAAAGGCGAATTTACTGGTAGAAAAAAATTGATGTGGGATGCAAAAAATATGAAGATTACCAATTTTGATGAAGCCAACCAGTTTGTAAAGCGAGAGTATAAAAATGGATATACATTGATGTTGTGACGTAAGCCGGAAAAGTTTTCATGTACTTTAAAAAAATCAATTTTTACGACCATAAAATTACAAATATGATGTAGCAAAATGGAATGAAAGCGTTGTAATCATAAGAAAAAAAGGTTACTAACGCACTACTTGTAATGTCGTATAAAAAAACATAAACGTTTCCTATGGTATAGTTAAGCACATGAAATCTCGGCTAGCAGAAGCGACTCTGGCGCACATCATTATCAGGAATTCCACCCTGCATAATTCTTTTAGAAATGGAAAATTAAAGTAATAAAAAAGTGTTTGACTAAAATTTACAGTAATGAAATCTAAAATATCACGAAGAACATTTGCACAGCAGACTTTACTTACAGGTATGGGATTACTCGCTGGCAATAACCTACTGCAAGCCGAAGATAGCAGGAGGCAGTTGAAAGAAATAGGTTTGATTGTAGGCGTTTTACAAAAAGAGTTGAAAGCAGATTGGGAAGGTACCTTACGAAAAGTTGCTGCAATGGGTTACACGCATTTAGAATTTGGTAACTACTATGGAAAAAGTGCAGCATCTTTTAAACAGTTTTTAAAAGAAGTAGAACTAAAGCCACTGGCCGGGGGTAATGCTATGGCACAAATGAAAAAAGATGAAGTGCTCAAGAAGATGATTGAAGAAGCTCATTTCTTTGAAAAAAGTTATTTGGTTTGTTATTGGCCCTGGATGGATTCCGGGGAAAATAAAAAGTTGGATGATTTTAAAAAAGCTGCAGAAGACCTGAATAATCTCGGTGAGCTGTGTAATAAAAGTGGCCTGCGTTTGGCCATGCACAATCATGATAAAGAGTTTGTTCCGGTGCAGGGCTTTCAGTGGGGATATGAGGTTCTGTTAAAGGAAACAGACCCTGCTACAGTAACGATGATGCTCGATTTATACTGGGTAACCAAGGGAGGTGGAGATCCTATTCAGTTATTAAAAAATTACCCTGATCGCTTTGAATTGTTTCATGTAAAAGACATGGATAACACTCCTGAAAAATCTTTTACATGTCCTGGTTACGGCAGCATTGATTTTAAAAATATCTTTGCACAAGCGAAGAAAACAAAAATCAAACATTATATTGTAGAGATAGACCAGACAACAAATCCTATGACCTGCATTCAGGATAGTATTTTATACTTGAGAAAATTACGCTACTAAAGGTAAAGGGTGAATGGGCAATGGGCAACGCACAATTTGCAATAGGCAACGGAGAATGGGCAATGGGCAATCTGCAATAGACAACGGAGAATAGGCAGTAGGTAATATTTCCACAATTCACTATTAACAGTTCAACATTTACCCTTCACAATTTACCATTTACAATTCACAACTCACCATTCACAATTCGCCATTCACAACTCACAATTCACAACAATGATCAAACACAGATTTTTTCCAATTAAAACTACATTAGTTTTCTACTCATTTTTTACCATGGTTGGTAGCATCCAAGCGCAGTCTAAAACTACTGAAATGAAGCCAGAGATGACAGAGTTTTACGAGCCGCTACCTGCCATAGTTACACCAGGCAAGCAAGCAGCCAATGCTTTTATTTCGGCGCCATCAGATGCTATTGTTTTATTTGATGGAAAAGATCTTTCTAAATGGAAAGACAAGGATGGTGGTGCAGCCAAATGGGATGTAAAGAATGGTGCGTTTACTGTAAAGAAAGGCACCGGCGATATCAGTACCGTGCAGGAGTTTAATGATTTTCAACTGCACATTGAATGGTCTGCACCTGCAAACATAACAGGCTCGGGACAGGCAAGAGGCAACAGCGGAATCTTTCTGCAGGGTGTTTATGAGCTCCAGGTGTTGGATAATTACAACAATAAAACCTACGTAAATGGTCAGGCGGGCAGTATCTACAAACAAACAGCACCGCTTAAGAATCCATTGCGCTCACCGGGAGATTGGAACGTATATGATATAATCTATACAGCGCCACGTTTTAAGGAAGATAGCACGCTATTTTTACCTGCTCGTGTAACAGTGCTTATCAATGGTGTTTTGGTGCAAAACAATACAACCATTACCGGCAATACTCCATACGTAGGATTGCCAAAATATCAATTTCATGGAAAAGGTCCTATTAAACTGCAGGATCATGGAGATCCAAGTGAACCATTGAGCTTCCGCAATATTTGGATCAGACAATTATAAACGCATTATAGAGTGAATTGAATAAACAGCAAATGCAATAGTTAAAAAAGCAACCTCATAACATTGGGTTGCTTTTTTATTATACTGCGCAAGGGATGAAACAGTGAACTGTAGATTTCGAATTGATGTCCAATGCCATCGCAAGCCGCAAGAATGGCCTCAACTAAAAAGTGCTGGAAAAATAGCTCCATGGGCGTTAAAAAATTAAGGTAGTCTGAGCCGACATGGTGTACAAATTATTAATGACGATCCGCAATTCGGTGCAAAGAATCGTAGCTTCGGTTAATACTGTAATAACAGGTTTCAGCCCGTTGATAACCTTAGAGATAGTATATTGAGAACCTCAGGTTCGGCGCATGTAGAGAGAGCCGCACCAAGTAACTAAACCTTTTGATTTTACTAATATCTACTACTATGGATGCCGGGCGTACGGCTCTTGATTAAAAGCTTTTTTAAACACAACGGGTTAAAACCCGTTGTTACAAAACGGAAACGAGCCTACGGCTTTACAGTTTTCTTTTAATGAAGTTGATGCTAATTGCGGATAGTCATTAAATCATTAAGCTACTTGCTCTGCCAGCCAGCGGATTGATTTAACCCCATTGAGCTATTTTTCAGGCTTTTTAGATATCCGCCCGTCCGACTTGCGTTAGCCGGGCTGGCTTGCTCTTTTTTGTTTCTTTTTGCATCAAGGCAAAAAGAAAATAGGATAACGCATTTGCAGAAAAGCTCTTTCAATAAAGACCCACGCTGTTTCTAAATCACTATTTTACCCCTTGTAAAGTAAAAATGATATTTATTCAACTATAAAAAATAATTACCCTTTAAACCTGCGCATTACCTGTCCTTTGAAAGCCGTTTCTATTTTCAGTATTTTACCGGCAAGTGGCTGTTTTTGTATTTCATCGGCTGTAAGCACATGTTTTGAGGTAGTAATAAAAAGGGTTGATAATTGAGGCCCACCAAAACAACAGCTTGTTGGATGCGTAACCGGTAGTTTAATTACCTGCACTTTTTTACCCGTTGCATCAAACTGAATAACCTGGCTGCTGCCCCACATGGCAACCCAACAATTGCCCGCTGTATCAATGCACAAACCATCCGGGAATTCATCTTTACTAAAATCAATAAAATTCCGTCTGTTGCTGATTACTGCATTTTGTAGGTTGTAATCGTATGCATACACCACATGTTGGTTGGTATCTACCAGGTAACAAATTGTACCATCCGGCGACCAGTCAATGCCATTGCTAAGCATTAGCTCATTTTCAAGGCAGTGTACTGTTTTATCGGGCTGCAGCCGGTACAAATGGCCAATGGGTTGCTCACCGGTAAACGTCATGGTGCCCGCTACAAAATTGCCCAATGGATCCACCTTGCCATCATTGAATCTTGTTTCCGGAAAATCGGGTTGAGGATTATTGAATAAGGTGACCGGTGAGTTGGGCTCTATATCAGTAAATCCAAATCCCTCATGAGCAGCAATCACCATGCCTCCCGCTTCTCTTAGTGCCATTACACCAAGCGGTTGCCCTATACTCTTTTTTATAAATTCACCCGAAGCCGGATCGCCTTTATAAAATTCTCCTGCAAACAAATCAACCCAATACAAACTATTGGTTTGCACATCCCACAATGGACCTTCGCCATGGTCTAAACTAATGTCAAAAACAGATTCAATTGTCATGATAAAAAATTGCTTTTAAAGATTTTCAGCCAATGCCCTTTCAACCCCCAATTCTACGCCCCTTATTTCTGCAAGGCCTCTTAACCTGCCGATGCCGGAATAACCAGGATATGTTTTTTTCTGAAGATCATCCAGCATAACATGCCCATGATCGGGCCGCACAGGTATTGAAATAACAGGTTCATCGTTGTTTGCACGGCGATGTTGTTCCAGACAAATTTCTTTAATTACCGCATACATATCCACGTCGCCGGAAAGATGATTGGCTTCATGAAAATTGCGGTTGCCGACTTCTTTTGTAACAGATCGCAAATGTATAAAATGTATTTTATGGCCGAGGCGCTTTACAATGCCAGGCAAATCATTGGCCGGATTGGCACCCAAGGAACCGGTGCAAAATGTAATGCCGTTGGCAGGTGAATCAATGGCACCAAGGAGGCTGACCAAATCTTGCTCGTTGCTTACTACACGGGGCAAACCCAATAATGGGAACGGTGGATCGTCCGGATGAATGCACAACCTTGCACCCACTTCGTCTGCTACCGGCACTACCTGCTGCAAAAAATAATACAGGTTCTGCCGAAGCTGCTGCTCCCCAATATCCCGCTTGTATTCAAGCAATATCTGTTTAAAACTTTCCTGTTCAAAACTTTCGTTGGTGCCGGGCAATCCCATTAAAATAGAATCCCTGGTATGCTGTATTTGCTCCGCAGATGATTGTTCAAATTTTTCCCAAACCCTTTTTACCAGTTCAGGTGTATAATCATTTTCCGCATCGGGTCGTTTTAAGATACAGATATCAAACAGGGCAATATCTTCCCATACAAACCTAAGCGCCAACGAACCATCGGGCATAGGATACTTCACGTCCGTTCTTGTCCAGTCAAGCACCGGCATAAAATTATAACAGATGGTATATACGCCACAGGCAGCAAGGTTACGGATGGTTTGCTTAAAGGTTTCAATATATTTTTCTCCGGATGGCAACCCTCTTTTTATATCATCGTGTACCAAAATACTTTCTACTACCGACCAGTGTAAAGGGGACAATTTATCATTGTCTTTTTCAATAATACCGATGCGTTCTTCAATAGCCGCTACGGGCCAAACCAGGCCTGCCGGATGCTGGTGTAAGGAAGTAACCACTCCGGTACAACCGGCCTGCCGAAGGTCGCTTAATGAAACGGGATCTTCCGGCCCAAACCATCGCATTGTTTGAATCATTGCCATTTGAATGTTATTAATTTTTAATTCGCAATTCGTAATTCAAAATTTTAATTCTCATGAATTCTACTATCAAAAAATATTGCATCAACCGCCTAACCTTTCTTTTGATCTTCTCTTACACCACCGGCAATACCAACACCCAGGCCTCCATCAATTCTAAATGACTGTCCTGTAATAAAAGCTGCTTTGGGTGAACATAAATAAACGATCAGGTCGCCAATTTCATCGGGATTGCCAATGCGCTTTGATAAGTGCATGTTGACACAATCCTCTTCAATCTCCTGCGGATTGGCCGCCTGTGCCCATGACCATTCTACCATGGGTGTACGTACCGTACCCGGGCAAACCGCTACGCACCTCACTTCAGGTGCAAAATCCACCGCCACCGAACGGGTGAAGCCTAATAAAGCTGTTTTAGCAGTAATATAATGCACGGCATTGCTTGTTGCCACATAAGCCTGCACCGAGGCTACATTTACAATGCAGCCACCACCAGCAGCTTTTATGTGAGGCAAGCAATATTTGGCACAGAGAAAATACGATTTCAAATTTACATTCATTACCAAATCCCATTCCTCTTCTGAACAATTCATTGCATTGGAATAGCGCTGGATACCGGCATTGTTTACCAGGTAATCCATTCTGCCAAATGCCTGGATACAAGCATCAACGGCCCTTTGCACCTCTGTTCCTTGAGAAACATCTGCTTTCACAAACAGCAACTGATCGCCGAGTTCCTGCTGTAGTTTATTGCCCGCTGTTTCATCTACATCTACAATACAGGCCCTTACACCTTCATTGATAAAGGCTTTAGCAGTAGCAAGTCCAATCCCTTTGGCACCGCCGGTTATAAATGCCGTTTTCTGATTTTGTAACATGGTTATGGTTCGTTTAATGATGAAAGGTGAATGGTCAATGGTGTATGTTGAATGATCCCTACATAGCTGTCTCGTCGTAACTCTAATCGTACTATTATTCTCACAACAACAGTCGTATTTTTTAAGAACAAGTTAAATAAGAAAAAACTGAATCGGATAAAAAATTTCAGGTAGTAAAAAGAAGGCGTTTGTTTTAAATTTCATAACCATGCGTTTACTTATTTTTTAATGATCAATACAGTTTGTAGGGTAATTTTTATTCTCGTTTATTTTATTCTGTTATTCCATTCAAAGCCGCATGTGTCAAAGAGCAACTGCTTCTTAAAGCGCTTTGCCCGCCTACACTTCACTCGCCGCTCACAAGCTGCATTAGTTGGTAAGTATTTTACCCACTGGTGATACTTTAATAAAAACAACACCATGAGATAGCACTTCAATATTGAAATTCGACTTGAATTTTCCTAAGTCTTTATGAAGCCATAAATCCCTTATTTTTTGATTCCCCTTTACTTTTAAATCCACAAAATTCAATGAAGTCATCTGCCTTTTTGTACCAGTGTTGAATATTCCAACCGCCTTAGTTCCATCTTTAAGGTCACGAGCCCAAATTTGAATATCTCCCTTTTTAAAAATAACAATAGCTTGTTTACCAAGCGAATCCTGGTCTATGGCAATTACTTCCCTGTTGCTTAAGATCTCAAGCGTTGAAGGAGTCATTTTTTGAAGATTGTTTCCAGCCATTAAAGGTGCAGCTAATAAGCACCAAAGACTGAAATGAGTGCGGTATTCCGTATCTGTCATGCCACCATTCCCAACTTCTAGCATATCAGGATCGTTCCAGTGACCGGGTCCTGCATAAGGCGCCAAAGCATTTTGACTAAAACCAATATTTGACATTGACGTCCAGTTATCCTGAATATCACCAGTAGTGCGCCATAGATTTGCTCCAACTGTTGGTCCCCATTTCCACACATCTTCCATACCATACTGGCAAAGACTATAAACAATAGGCCGACCAGATTTTACTAAGGCCAAACCCATTTTTTGGTAGGTAGCCTGATGTTCATCATTTGAATATAACCTTGAAGCGCTGCACCAATCATGTTTAAGATAATCGATGCCCCAGGAGGCATACGTCTTTGCATCTTGTTCTTCGTGACCATAACTACCTAAATATCCACCACAGGTAAACGGACCAGGTGAGGAATAAATTCCCAATTTCAATCCTTTGCTATGAACATAATCGGCAAGGCCCCTCATATCAGGGAACTTTTTATTGGGCACTATATTGCCTTCACTATCCCGGTGGCCTTCCCAGCAATCATCAATATTGATGAAAGAATAACCTGCAGCGGCAAGGCCTGTACTTACCAAGGCATCCGCAGCCGAACGAACAATTGAGTCATTTACTTTGTCTGAAAAATGATTCCAGCTATTCCAACCCATTGGTGGCGTAAGTGCCAGATTATTTGAAGGCACTGTTGAAAGCGCTGGTAAGGGGATTTTTTTCGGTGCCAATGCTTCATTTTCTGAAACCCGAAAAGCAGCAGCTTCCTCAACACCGTTTTTAGAATGGGTAATCGTAACAAGTAATTTTTCACCTTGATGATGCAGCCGAAAATGCATATTCCAGTCTGTACCAAAAACAAAGTCAGTTCGATCAAGATGCGGTTTTCGCAACGGAAGGTCAACAGCGCCATTGATCAATAATGTACCATCAATGATGGTATCTTTTTGATTGAGTTTAAAGTAAGAACTAATGATTACGCCTCCTTCCCTTTTAACATCCATGCGCCATGTGCCGGCAAAGTTTGGAATGGCTGCTTCAGAAGCTTGACCAAAAGCAATTGTTTCCACGTTGAAACCTGTCAATATTAGTACCAGGCATTTAATTAAATTTTTCATTGATAAGTTTTTCTGGTGTTGTGAAAAAGCTCATATATGCTTTGTAATAAGCGAACCCAATCCCTTTAACACCGATGGTAATAAATACTGTTTTCTGATTTTGTAACATGCCAATCGTTGTTTTAATGTTCAATGGTGAAAAGTCAATGGTGAATGATCATCCAATAGTTGTCCGGTCGTAAATCTATTAGTAATTTTATTCTTACAACAACAGTCGTATGTTTTAAGATCTGGCTAAAAAAGGAAGCGGAATCAAATAACATACAGCAGGTATTAAAAAGAGGCGTTTTGTCTGAAATTTCATTATCCTGCGTTTCTTTATTTTTCAATAATCAATACATTTTATTGGGTGATTTTTGTTATGGTTTATTTTATACAGATCATTTAATACGATTAAATGTTTCTAACTTTCAGCAAACAATGACGATCCAATGAAAGATCGTAAATGTACTCTGAAAAAATCGTACAACTAGGCTGCTGTGTGCTGATTTATATGTTTCGTAGATATGATATCTATATTTACACCGATGTTAACCAATACTTAGTCTAATTATTTTCTATCGGCATAACATTACTGAGCACAATGCTTGGTATTCAAAATAAAAAAATGAAAATAAACTCAACATTAGCATGTAATGGATTGGGAGCAAACCAATCATTCCTACTGGTTTTGCTGCTATATTTAAAGAAGCTTAATCAGCAAGATCATTACAGCGGCAGACTTCAAATTTGATATAAAAAAAAATGGCCCCATATTAGCAAGAGCGATACCCCTTCCGGAATATTTATTCACAGATTTTTTACCCATCTTGTTTAAGCAAAGTGACACCTCTATTGCATTTTCAAATGCTTTAAAGGATAGTACAGTACAGTTAAATAAACTAATTGGACTTAATTACATGATGCTTGTACAAAAACTTGAATTGTTTATCTGCTTAAATTTTACCCTAATACTTTTATTTTTTTAAGAAATAAATTTGGAGAAGAAAGGGAATCAACTAAAAAAGATGGATAATTTTTTATTGAATAAACGCAGTAACGCAAGTTTAGATTAAGAAAAGATTCAGGAAAGCTATCAATTACAAAAAGTAATTGGGTAAAACGATGATAAGCTAATTATAATTATGAAAAAACATTTGATTGTTGCCGCCATTTTAATGACGTTATTTTGCAATTCCCATGCTCAGCGCCATGCAATGAATAGCCGTAAAAAAGTTAGTTTTAACAGCGACTGGAAATTTATACGTGGTGACAACCCTGATTTTAAAGATGTAACTTTTATTGATACCGGCTGGCGTAAACTGCAGTTGCCCCACGACTGGATGATTGAAGGCAATTTTGATAGAACCAATCCCAGTGATGCTTCCAGCGCATTTTTGCCCGGTGGCATTGGCTGGTACAGAAAAACATTTACACTTCCCGATTCCTTAAAATCAAAAAAAATATTCATTCAGTTTGATGGAATTTACATGAATTCCGAAGTATGGATAAACGGGCATTTTTTAGGTCGTTATCCGTATGGCTATTCTTTGATTGAATATGATTTAACCGGACTTGCAAAACCGGGCCAAACAAATGTAATGGCAGTAAGGGTTGATAATTCACTGGAACCATCTGCCCGCTTTTATGCAGGTGCCGGCATTTACAGAAACACCTGGTTGGTTATAACAGACAACTTGCATTTTAATAACAGAAGTGGTGTATTTGCTAGTTATAAAAATGTAAGTGAACAGGCAGCAACCATAGAATGTAAATATAAAATTATCTCCAATGCCTTTCCTGAAAGTGAATTTCAATGGTGGCGTGCCAATGCAGCTTTGAACAAACGCATTACCAAACAGGTAACCATCACAACAACCGTTTTAAATAGTAAAGGAATCATCGTGGCTTCAAAAACATCAATACAACCAATAGGAGATTTTAAAGAGTTCAGTTTTACAGAAAACATTACAGTTAATAAGCCAAAACTGTGGAGCAGCAGCAATCCCGTGTTGTATCATTTAAAAAGCAGTATGGAATATGACAGTAAAATTGTAGATGATCTGTTTACAACCATTGGCATTCGCAGTATAGCATTTACCAAGGAAAAAGGTATGTTGGTAAATGGAAAGCAAGAGAAAATAAAAGGTGTTTGTTTGCACCAGGATGCAGGCTCGCTTGGCAATGCAGTTCCGGATGGCGTTTGGCAATATCGCTTACAAAAATTAAAAGATATGGGCGCCAATGCCATCCGTTGCAGTCACCACCCATTTGCGCCAGAGTTCTATAGCATCTGCGACAGCATGGGTTTATATGTAATGGATGAGGCATTTGACGAATGGAACAAAGGCTACGGATTTGCCACTGAAAACACTGCCGGAAAAATTAAATATGGTTATCATTTATATTTTGATCAATGGGCCGAAACAGATTTACGGGCAATGATACACAACGCCAGGAATCATCCGAGTGTAATCATGTACAGTATAGGTAACGAAATTCCAAATCAGCAAGCCTTTGACGGTGCATTACTTGCTGCTAAATTGCAAAGTATTTGTCATAATGAAGACCCTACCCGGCTGGTAACAGCAGCTTGCGATTTCGTGATGTTTTCAAATGAAAATAGTTTTCTTGATACCCTTGATATTGCTGGCTATAATTACCTTGGTAGGTTTACCGGAGATAAAATGTATGCGCCGGAAAAAGAAAGATACCCAAACAGGTTGTATCTCGGTACCGAAACCTATCACGACAACAACTATTGGCTTGCCGTAAGAGACAATGATTATGTGATCGGTGATTTTATTTGGGCAGGGTTTGATTACCTCGGCGAGGGGCTTGCCTGGCCAAAACGAGGCTGGGATGCTTGTCTGGTTGATATGGCCGGTGCAGAAAGACCGGAATATTATTTACGCAAAAGTTATTGGAGCAGCCAACCTGTTGTTCGTATTGCTGTTCAAAATGGCAAAAGTCCGGAGTCTGAATGGCACCCAAGGCCAACAGCATCTCACTGGAATTGGAAATGGAATGCATCGTTTCTTAACAGCGTTTTTGTGTATAGCAATTGCGATGTGGTTGATCTAATGCTGAATGATTCTTCGCTTGGCAAAAAAGCAGTAGATAAAAATTTATATTATGCCAAATGGGAAATCCCATTTTATCCGGGAACCATAAAAGCAATTGGGTATAGAAATGGAAAAGTAGTAACCGAACATTTATTGCAAACAGCAAGTGATGCAGCAGGTATACAACTAGCTTGTAACAAACAGATTTTGCAGGCAAATGAAACAGATGTGGCCATCATTGAAATAAATGTAGTAGATAAAAATGGCATCCCGGTACATGACAATCAACAAGAAATTTCGGTAACCATTGATGGGCCTGCAACATTAATTGGGCTTGATAACGGCGACCAACGTAGTCATGATCCATATAAAACATCCACTAGAAAAGCTTTCAATGGACGATTGCTGGCAACCATTCAAGCTGCTGATCAAGCAGGGAAAGTTGTAGTTAAGTTTGCTGGTTCTGGCTTGACTACCGGACAAGTAGAAATAATTATTCGCTAAAAAAGACCAAAGACACAAGTTATGAAAAAAATTAATTTACTGCTGTTTAATGTTTCGCTGGCAACAATAATATTTGCCCAAAATCCCGATAAAAGCTGGTGGACATTTACCTACCCCAGCCATACTGCTAAAGACAGTTGCTTATTGAACCTCCGATACTTGAATGAAGAATATGCAGGACAGCATGGCTTTATACAATTGAGTGATGATGGCAATTCTTTTGTGCATGGAAATGGAAAGCCCATCCGTTTTTGGGCCAGCAATGGTGGCAACCTGGCAAGCGAAATGAGTGATGAAAAATTAGACAGTCTTGCAGAATTTTTAGCAAAGATGGGCGTAAATATTATCCGCTACCATGGAGCCATCAATCCACATGGGCCACAAACCAATTTAATGAACCCTGATACCACCGATGTGAAAAATATCTGGCGTTGCGTAGCTGCCATGAAGCGACAGGGTATTTACACTGTTATCTCTCCCTTTTGGCCACACAATGGCCATATGGGTGGCCATGTGCCAGCGGAATGGGGTATAGAAGGCTATGGTGAAAAAGATGATTTGTGGGCTGTACTTTACTTTAATGAAAACCTGAAAGCAGCTTATAAAAACTGGGTAAAGTATTTATACACTAAGCCAAATCCCTATACAGGTGTGGCCTTAAAAGATGAGCCTGCTGTAGCTATTATACAAGTGGAAAATGAAGATGGCGTATTTTTCTGGACTATGCAAAGCATAAAACCAGCCCTCTCTAAAATGGTAAGTACACAATTTGCACAATGGCTAAAAGATAAATATGGCTCGCTGCAAGCAGCACTAAATGCATGGGGAAGCGATGCCGTTTTAAAAGATGATGATGTTGCAAATCAATTTGTGGGCTTGTATTCTATATACGAAATGACATTGGCGCAAATAAACGGCAAGGCAAAAAGACTGAAAGACCAGACAGAATTTTATGCAAAAAAGCAACGAGGCTTTTATGATGAAATGGTAAAGTATTACCGCTACGATTTAGGGTGCAAACAATTAACCAATGGCAACAACTGGCGTACTGCATCTCAAATCCGTTTGCTGGATGCAGAAAGATGGAGTAATAGTACCGCCGATGTAATAGCTGCCAATAAATATTTTGACCCACAACACACTGGCCCCAATGATGGATGGAGAATAGACCCCGGTGATTTTTATGGAGCGCCGTCTGCACTAAAAAATCCTGCCGATTTACCTTTTAATGTAAAACACATAAGCGGGCAACCTATGATGATTACCGAAAGTGGATGGAATTTGCCCAATAAATACCAAACCGAAGGATCGCTACTGGTAGCAGCATACAGCGGTCTTACTGGTTTGGATGCATTTTTTTGGTTTATGCCAACAGCAGTAAATTTTGATAAAGAGCCATACTTCAAATTCGTTGACCTGGCCGGACAGCACCCTTTAACCCGGTGGAGCAATGCTACCCCCGGTGAAGTTGGCATGTTTCCGGCCAATGCTTTACTACACCGCCTCGGTTATGTAAAAGCTGCCACTGTAGTAAAAGAGCAGCGTACCCTAACCAGTATATTTAATCGGGAAATACCTGATATTTTTGAAGAAAAATCATTTGATCCCAACCGTGATTTTGACAACATCAAGAAAAATACGGAAGATAAAGCAACCCTATCACCACTTACTTTTTTAACTGGCGGTGTTACCACGAGCTATGGCGGCAGCATAGATACCGTACAACTTTTAGCCCCTGTTGATAAACTGATAAATAAAGCTACACAGCAAGTAACAGCCACTACAGGCCAACAAAAACTAGATTACAAAGCTGGCATTTTTACCCTCAACACGCCAAAAGCAAAAGCAGTTAGTGGGTTTCTAAAAACAGTAAAAACGTTTCCTTTAGGCGAAGTGCAAATACAATCTCAAAATGAATACGCTACTATCGAATTGGTCAGTATGGATGAAAAAGACATCAATCAGTCTGCAAAAATACTGTTGCAGGCTGGCACTATTTTTCGCCCCACCAATTGGGAAGAAACTGCCGCAATTAAAGAGAAAGACGGTGATAAAATAAAAGGCTTTACTATAAATAATACCGGCACTATGCCCTGGCTTGGTATGCCTTGCCTGGCAAGTATAAGTATAAAGAATACCGTTATAAAAAAAGCCATTCAATTAGATGCAGCAGGGTATGCTTTGAAAGAATTGCCATTAAAAATTACCAAAGGCATAGTTACATTAACACTGCCAAAAGATGCGTATTATATTTTGCTCGTGAAGTAGATTTAAATCATAACAAATTATTTACCTTTTGCATAATTAAAGTTGTTGCAGATAATGTTAGGAGGAGTTAACACAGATTGAAATTAAGGAGTAAATTTGTTTATAAATCTAAAGGAATGAAAGCAAAATACATTAACCCATTTACTGACTTTGGTTTTAAAAAAATCTTTGGCGAAGAAGCAAGTAAGCCCATGCTTATTGACTTTTTAAACAGTTTGTTGCCCGAGACCAACATTGTTGACCTTAGTTTTAAGGATAAAGAAAAGCTTGGTAAAAGAGAAGAAGACCGAAAAGCCGTTTATGACATTTACTGCCAAAATGCAAACGGAGAAAAAATAATTGTAGAACTTCAAAAAGCAAAACAAAAATATTTTAAAGACAGGACTATTTACTATGCTTCATTTCCAATTCAGGAACAAGCAGAAAGAGGAGGATGGAACTACGAATTGAAAGCAATTTTTTGTATAGGAATTTTAAATTTTAAGTTTGATGAAGATAAGCAAACGATTGGCGAAGTAATTCACACTGTTCAACTTAAAGACCAACACAATCAACTTTTTTATGACAAGTTGAAGTTTGTGTATCTGGAAATGCCCCACTTTAACTTACAGGAAAATAAGGTAAAAACCCGTTTGGATAAATGGCTGTACTTTATTAAACATTTAGAAGATTTTCAAAATATTCCAGCAATATTTAAGGATGAAATTTTTGATCAGGCATTTGAGCAAGCTGAAATTGCTAACCTGAATGAACTGGAGAAAAATGAATATGAACAAAGTTTGAAAATATTCAGAGATTATAACAATACAATTGATACAGCTTTTGACGAAGGGAAAATGCAGGGGAAAATTGAAGGGAAAATGGAAGGGAAAATGGAGGGAAAAACTGAGGTTGCTAAAACCTTGAAAGAAAATGGCGTAGCGACAGACATAATCATGAAATCAACAGGGCTTTCAAAAGAACAAATTGACAACCTTTGAATGACACAATACATAGCTGCCTAAAAGCCATGTAAGGCATTGACAGAATTGCCATTAAAAATTGCTAAAGGCATAGTTACATTAACACTGAGAGTGGATGGGTACTCTATTTTACTAGGGAAGTAAATTTATTGCTTCATACCATGCTGCCATAATCAGCATAAAATAAAATAAAATATCACAAAATGTACTTAATAAAAATAGTCCTCCCAATTTTTTTAATTGTAACCAGCAGTTGTTTAGCGCAAAAGAAAAGCAATACTCATTACCAGGCTTCTGAACTAAGTTTAGCGGCAAGGCAAACACCAACATGGTATGGCAATGCCAAGCTGGGAATTTTTATTCATTGGGGCTTATACTCCGTACCAGCGTGGTCTACACCGTATGGCACTCCAGATACCGTTACCAACTGGAAGGCGTTCTATATAAATAATCCTTATGCAGAATGGTACTTAAATAGCTTACGCATACCTGGCAGCCCAACACAAACTCATCATACTTACAAGTACGGAGCAGGATTTGATTATTATAATTTTAAAGATAGCCTGCAACAATCAACCACCAATTGGCATGCTGGCAACTGGGCCAATATTATAACAGCTACTGGTGCAAAATATGTAGTGATTACTGCCAAGCACCACGATGGGTATATGATGTATCCTTCAAAAGTAAAACATCCTTTTGTACAAGCCAATCAAATAAGCAGCAGTAAAGATTTTATTGGTGCATTAGCCAAAGCGGTAAGAGCAAAAAATATAAAAATAGGTGTATATTATTCCGGTGGGTTAGATTGGAGTTTCACCAACAAACCTATTACCAATTTATGGCCTGAACTATTTGAAAGTATGCCCGCTACGGAAGTCTATAGCAAATATGCCGATGCACAATTGAATGAAATAATCAACCTTTATCAGCCAGATGTTTTATGGAACGATGTTAATTATCCTAAAGGAGAAAAGCTATTATCAGTTTTTGCGCACTTATTTAATATCAACCAAAATGCGGTTATTAACGATCGGTGGAACCAATACCCTAACCTGTATAATTTTACAACACCGGAGTATGCTGTGCCAGACAGTAATGGGTTTAAAAAATGGGAAACCTGCCGTGGCATTGGATTTTCGTTTGGATACAACCAGGCAGAAACCAATAAGCAGCTTTTATCATCAAAGGCATTGATTGATTTACTGGTAGATATTGTAAGCAAAAATGGCAACCTCTTATTGAATATTGGGCCAGACGCTGCAGGCAATATACCGGCCAACCAATTAAGCCGTCTGCAGGATTTAGGCAACTGGATGCAGGTAAACAGCGAGGGTATTTATGATACCAATCCCTGGAAGAAAACAGCCGATATTTTACAAGATGGAACCCCTGTTCGTTTTACAAAAAAAGATAAAAAATTGTATGTTTTTATATTACAAAAGCCTGCAACTAATACCATCCTTCTAAAAGATAGCAGCCTGGTAAATCCCTCGTCCATTTTATTAATTGATAAAAAAAATATACCGCTTCGTTTTAAAAAAGCTGCAAATGGTATTGAAATTATTTTACCCGAAAACATTGACTTTACTTTTGCAAGAATGATAGAAATTAGTGGGATAAAATGATGGTAAATGGATAAAAAATAAAATTAGAACGCAAATGCAAAAGATTATGTTATCAAATAAAAGTATGATGATCGCATACCAACTCTTTGCCGTTGCAGTACTTGTTTGCAGTTGCCGTCCGGCATCTGTGATCACGAAAGTACCATTGGGTTTTAAACAAATATTTGATGGCAAAACCTTACATGGGTGGGAAGGTGATTCAACCTACTGGCGAGTAGAAGACGGGTCAATCACAGGAGAAACCACAGCAGCGACTTTGCTGAAAAAAAATAATTCATTTTTAATATGGCAAGGCGGTGCACCGGAAAATTTCGAGTTGGAAGTTCTATACAAAGTATCTCCACTGGGCAACAGCGGCATCAATTACCGAAGCGAAAAAATACCAGGTGAATACGCATTGAAAGGTTACCAGGCAGATTTAGATGGCGAACAGCATTATACAGGCAGCAACTATGAAGAGAGAGGCAGAACTACACTGGCAGCCCGTGGCGAAACAGTAGTGCTGGATACAATTAAGGATTTAAAAAAGGAATCGGCAGAAAATTATATCCAGTCGAATGTATGGATACACAAAGGAATAGTGCAACCAACAAGCAGCACAGATTCCTTAAAGTCTTTTATTAAAAATGATGACTGGAACCGATACTACCTCATTGTAAACGGAAGCCACCTACGCCATTATATAAATGGAATACTGATGAGCGATGTAACAGATAACGACACCGTAAACAGGAAAATGAAAGGGCTGATTGGGGTACAGGTACACGTAGGTCCGCCCATGATCGTCCAGTTTAAAAACATCTGGTTAAAAATTATTGAAATACCTGCTAATAAATAATTATCGGCGGAGTACAATTTTATCGATCTTTTAAAGATCATCTAATATGAAAAAGGTCCAATAAAATGACAGCAATAAGATACCTCGGAAAAATTCGATAGTTATGAAAATAAATTTTGAAATCAGCATAAAAAATTGTGGTTGATTGTAATCTATGTTGTCACTATGTACACTGCTGTAGCTTTTTTTGCAACCGTTGCAGCACAGTACAGGAAAGTAGTTATCATGAGAAAATTAACTTTACAAAAACTATACGATGCAAAACGCTTTTAAAGTTTACTTGCCAGGGTTTGTACTATTTGCATTGCTGCTTTGCGGCGGTTGCAAAAAGAAACCCAATGAAACACTGGAACCACCATTGCCACCGCCACCTGCAGCCTACGTGGGTTTAAAAGTAAAAGATGGAAATATTGCAGATAAAGATGGCATGCCCTGGATACCTTATGGGGTAAATAGTGTACATGTCTGGTTGAACGAAGCCAGTAGTTTAAATGCTTTGTCAGTTGAAATACCTAAATCAAAGGCAAACGCAGTTCGCCTGGTTACAACTGGTAGTTCTGTAACATGGAATAGCCAGTCAATGACTGCTGCCCAAAAAAGAAACCTACTTCAAAAAGCGGTTGCCGCTGGGCTGGTACCAATGTTGGAAATGCATGATGGAACCTGTGTTGCAGAATGTTCCAGGCCGGCGGCTGATGGAAAAATGGGGTTGAAAGAAATAGTTGATGAATGGCTTGCTCCAGACATGCTGCGGGTATTGAAAGATTATGAAGGCAAGATGATTATTAATATTGCCAATGAATGGGGCGAAAATACGGTTGATTGGTTTAACTGTTATAAAACTGCCATCAAAAGATTCAGAGATGCAGGCATACGGAGCTTGATTTGCATTGATGCAGGTGGAAATTGCGGACAAAATCCTGAAAGTTTATTAACCTGGGGTGATGCATTGTTTGACAGTGATCCTGAAAAAAATATCATGCTCTCTGTACACATGTACGCCTATTGGCGCACCGCTGATAGAACCTTTACTTCCTGGACGCCCCCCAACGCAGTAGAACAAGTAATACCAAGACTGGCTGCGCTAAAAGCACCGGTAGTAGTAGGCGAGTTTGGTTGGGATAAAGCAGGCAGTGATCGAAATGCTGATGTGCTATATAATCCAAGAATTATGATGGAGACTTGCAAGGCAAACGGTATTGGCTGGATCTTCTGGGGCTGGTATGACCGAACTGACAAATCTTTTTACAATACCGTAAACACAGGGAGTTACCAGTACAATAGCGATGCAGACTTGAGCGATGCGGGGGCATTTCTGGTAAATGATCCGCTACTGGGTTTTAAAACCATCAGTAAAAAGCCTGCTGGTTTTTAATTTGACTTAAAAATCCGATGCTTTTTTATTTGCAGTCTTAATTGAGATACGTTGAAATTTCCTGATATTACTTTAACTACCGTATGCCTTAAAAATTTATTGAAAGATTTAAAAAAATTGATGAACTGCTTACGCTGAAAGCTACCGGAAATCCGAAACAATTTTCTCTTAAACTGGATATCAGTGAAAGTACTTTGTATGAGTTTTTAAAGGTGTTAAAAGATCTGGGAGCACCAATTGAGTATGATCAAGATAAGTATTCCTATTTTTATAAAGAAAAGGGACGATTTGAAATAAAATTTACAAGAGAAACCGATTAGTGTCTGTAGATAGCTTTTATCTACATCAAAACAAATCCTCACTCCGAGTATATCGGAGTGGGGATTTGTAATTTTACACCGCAAAGTATTTAAACAAATAAATGATGAAGTTCACCATCGCTATATGTTTAATTTTTACTCATTACGTGTGTGGTGCTCCATGTATCGTTGAAAAAGATACATTATTAAATACTTCTGCCAATGTAAATTTCAGCAGCTTTTATAGGGATACAAGTCCATCAGCTATTTCTACACCGCCACAAACTTTATATAAAATCAGCCGGATTATTTATAACAAGCGCTTTGCAAAAAGATACCCCAAGACACAAAGGTTGTTAGCAATTTGCCTTCAAAGCAATATAACAAATACAGCTTTTTACAAGCAAAAGACAGCGAAAATAATACAGTTAAATACCCACGCCTTCAACAGATGGCTTACGCATTATCTTTCTTTATTTGCCCTTTTTAGAATATAAAGCAGCAAAATACCTGAGTTATCATCTCTCTATTTTAAAACACAAACATGATGAAACATAACATTTATATACTGCTGCTGGTAATTACCGTAGGCTTTACAAAATGCTGTAAAGAAAAGCCAACCAGCAGCAATGACAGCGATATACCCGGCCTGCCGCCCGCCACACAAATTGGTGCAAATACGCTGGGGTTTTTGCTAAATGGGGTGCCATGGGTACCGGCAGGTAATAATGGTACTGCTAATTTGAGTATTGATTTTGACCCTGGAATTAATAATGGTGGGTTCGGAATTTTCGGGTATAGAGGAATAGCAGTTGGTAATGTTGAATATTTTGGGATAGGCATCACCGATAGCCTGAATTTTAAAACTGCACCATTTTCATTACTTCTTTACAATAAGTCTAAATACAGCATTCTATTTTTAAGAAACAGTTGTGATCATCGTTGGACCGACACGTTAGTAAAAGCAAGTGGAAGCTTAAACAATTTCCAAACTTGACCGCACCAATAATGTAATCGCAGGTGCATTTAATGCGACATTAATTAAAAACGGGTGTGATACTATTAGAATAACAGAGGGTCGATTCGATATGAAATTTTAAACAATCAAAAACTACAAACATGAAAAAAATACTTTTATACTGCATCGCAGCACTAACAATGCTTTTACCAAAAAATGCCAAAAGCCAGGATAGCAGCACCATACAAGGCTTGCT